>NZ_JBRJHH010000010.1:0-162366 GCF_053628915.1 Pseudoalteromonas sp. MBR-15 | reverse complement strand
ATTGCTGCAGTTAGGGTAGTTTTACCGTGGTCAACGTGGCCGATTGTACCAACGTTTACGTGCGGTTTTACGCGTTCAAACTTTTCTTTTGCCATGACGGAACCTATCAGTTTTGTGTATCTAGATTACATATGAAAATAATCCACCGAGGGTAGATTAATTTAATTTTTTCAAATTTCAAATAGTTTTTTCTGACAGATAAAGGGAGATAATAAGATAAGTTCTCGATACTGGTGCTGATAGGCAGATTTGAACTGCCGACCTCACCCTTACCAAGGGTGCGCTCTACCAACTGAGCTATATCAGCAACACCAGAGTCTGGAGCGGGCAGCGGGAATCGAACCCGCATCATCAGCTTGGAAGGCTGAGGTAATAGCCATTATACGATGCCCGCATAGGAAACTGTTCTTAAACTACCTCTAACCGTCAAGAATAAAGTGGTGGAGGGAGCTGGATTCGAACCAGCGAAGGCTGAGCCGTCAGATTTACAGTCTGATCCCTTTGGCCGCTCGGGAACCCCTCCACGAAAATTCTTTACTAAGTCACTTCCGGTAAAAGGAAAGTGGTGCCGACTATCCGAGTTGAACGGATGACCTACTGATTACAAGTCAGTTGCTCTACCAACTGAGCTAAGTCGGCACTGCTTTAGTACGGGGCGAGATTCTAAGATAAGGTTTATTGGGATGCAACAATAAAATTAAAAAAAGTGTGAATTTATGTGTTAAACGCTCACAATTCAGGCAAATCCACGGTTTTTTACTGTTTTATTGTTAATTCACGCCAATAATTTAGTCCTTTAAAAACCAAGACACTATCAAATTGACTGCCAGAAAATAGATCAGCAAGTAATTTTCCATAGCCACCAGCAAATAATAAACAACAATTTTGCTGATCAACATGCTGAATAGCTTGCTCTATTGCCCCCATTGTCGCAACGAGCGCGCCATTTTTTAAACCATTAGGTGTATTACACCCTAAATCGGTGGCAAAAGGGGTGTGCTCATCGTCAAAAACGCGCTGAGTATTTTGCGTCAATGAACGGGTCATTAAATCGAGTCCTGGCACAATCCAACCACCTAAGTGCTGACCCTCTTTATTCAATACATCAATTGTGGTCGCTGTCCCCGCATCAACAATAACACAATCTTTCTCTGGGTATTCAGTGTATGCAGCGATGACAGTAAGCCAGCGATCGATCCCCAAATTCTGATACTGCTTATAAGCACAGGTTAATGTTGCAAGCTCAGCGGTTACTTTAGCTTCGAAATAAGGAATTGCATGTTGTTGTGCCTGCGCAAATAGTGGCATAAGTCGCTCTGTGCTCCCCACACACGCATAAACCATGTCTGTAACATGCGACCATGGAATGGCATTGAGCTCACATGCTTGATAACACTCATTATCAAAAAGTACGGCCTTAATTGCCGTATTACCCACATCGACCAATAATCTCATAGTTCAGCCTTACGCAGTGATATTTCACCACCGTAATAACTTTTAACCTCACCATCTTGGCGAATGCGAACGCCGCCTTGGTGATCAATCCCCTCACATATACCGCGCCAACTTCGATGGCCTGTATTGAGCTCCACACATTGACCTGCAAATGCGTTTAACTGATTCCATTGTTTATACATGTCATTTAAACCTGTTTGACGGTATTGCGCCAAACGTTGCTCAAGGTAAAAGCACAGATACGCCACGAGTTTATTTTTCTCAAGGCCTTCTACATGTTGGCTCAAGTCTGTCCATGCTTGATCAATATGCTGGCTGACACTGTCTGGCATATGCACGTTTATACCTATGCCGATAACCAACTGACATGGTCCTTGAGGTTGACCATCAAGCTCAACCAACACACCCGCTAGTTTTTTTCCGTCTAAATAAATGTCGTTTGGCCACTTTAACTCCACATCCAGTTGATAAAGTGCCTTTAAGGTATCGTATACCGCAAGTCCAACAGCAATCGACACACCCATTGCAGCTTGTAAGCCATCGTCTAGACGCCAAAAGTAGCTAAAATATAAGTTTGCACCAAATGGCGATTGCCAAACCCGACCTCGTCTGCCTCGTCCTGCTTGCTGCATTTCTGCAACGAGTACAGTGCCAGAGTCTAATGGGGTGTCACTCTGAATACGGCGCATTAACTCGCTATTGGTCGAATCAATAATTGACTGCACTTCAACGCATGCGGTGTTTCCACCGAGCTCAGCATAATAGTCATTAATTTTACTTCTATGCAAAAGCCCCGCGCTATTATTCAGGCGGTAGCCTTTCCCTGTCACTTTAAAAATATCCAATCCCATTTCTTGTAACGAGTGAATATGTTTTCCAACTGCGGCCCTGCTAATTCCTAGCTGCTCACCTAATTGCTGACCCGAAATAAAACCACCTGAATTGAGCGCATTTAAAATTGCGAGTTTATTTCCATCTGGCGCCTTCATATTTGTGACTCCAAGTGAATATGACATTCGTGATCGGCATTCATTAAGCGCACTTCATGTTGCAAAGCAATGTGGTATTTTTGCCACACGTGTTGTTGCACATAATTCACCATGGCAATCAGGTCATCGCCGGTGCTGTTGCCATGATTAACTAACACCAAAGCTTGCTGCTGATGTACTTCAACGCCCGCAATACGGTGACCTTTTAAGCCAGCCTGTTCAATTAACCAACCTGCAGCTACTTTGTGGTGTTGTGCGTCGACAAAATAATGGGGCATATCTGGGTAGTTTTTTAATAAGTCAGCGAGTTGCTCATTGCTAATCACAGGGTTTTTAAAAAAGCTACCTGCATTAGCAAGTTCACTTGGGTTAGGTAACTTACTATTTCGAGTCGCAATAATCTGCTCAAACACCTGTTGCGCAGTCGGGTTATGTAGCTGTTGCAGTGGCCCATAATGTAATACTGGCTGCCATTGTTTGGGTAAGGTTAGCCCGACTTTCGTGATCACTGCTTTATTTTTAAGTGCATGTTTGAATATCGAATCACGGTAGCCAAACAGGCACTGTTCTTTGCTTAAACGGTTAATACTCGCAGAAGCAATATCGAAGTACTCTACATAGCTAATAAACTTTTCAAGCTCGACACCATAAGCACCAATATTTTGCACCGGGGCTGCACCTACCGTACCGGGGATCAGCGCTAAGTTTTCAAGCCCAGGCATATCGTTGGCAATCGTCATGCTCACTAATTGATGCCAATTTTCACCTGCAGCAACATGTAAAAGGAAATGATCGTTTCGCTCTTCAATTTCAATCCCTTTAGTGGCCATATAGATTACCGTCCCTTGGTAGTCGGTTAAAAATACCGTATTACTACCCTCGCCTAAAATACAAAACGGTGCAGAGAAATCGGTATTTACGAGTTGCTCTACGTCATCTATTTGATGGAAATACTGACAATGGCTTGGCAATGAAAAGGTATGAAAAGGTTGCAGGGACTGAGCCACAAAACGCCTCAAAGGTTACCGGTAACTAATCGCATTAGTGTAACCTATCATCGCAAAATACGCATCAGATTGTAAAAATCACTCAACCCACTGTATTAATCATGTTATAAAACGGGTTCTTTTTTCATTTGTGTTCCAAGGTTATTATGAAGTTTAAACCATTATTTTTAAGTCTTGCTATGGCAGGCGCATGCTCTCAAGCAACTGCTGACGCAATTAGCCAGCACACCTATGCAAACTTAGATGACGTAACAACCACTCACCTATTACTAGATTTAGATGTTGATTTTGATGACAAGCAACTAGAAGGGTTTGTTGAGCATACGCTAGATTGGCACAATGCTAGCAGCAAAACTCTGGTACTTGATACTCGCGATTTAGATATCGACAAAGTTATGTATCAAGATAAAAAAGGCGGCTGGCACAAAGCCGACTTCACGCTTGCGGCACGCGATGACGTAAAGGGCTCAAAATTAACAATTAAATTTAAAAGCCAAGCGGTTAAAGCACGTATTTACTACAATAGCCGCCCAGAAGCCTCAGGATTACAATGGTTAACGCCAGAGCAAACAGCCAGTAAATCACACCCATTCATGTACAGCCAATCACAAGCTATTCATGCGCGTAGTTGGATCCCTGTGCAAGACACACCAGCAATGCGTGTTACGTATTCTGCGCGTATTCATACACCTAAAGATATTCGCGCAGTCATGAGTGCAGACAATAAAGATGCGTTATACAAAGATGGTGATTACTTATTCGATATGCCACAACCTATTTCGCCATATTTAATCGCGATAGGGGCTGGTAACTTAGAATTTAAAGCCATGTCTAAGCAGACAGGTATTTTTGCTGAGCCAACAATTTTAGATGCGTCGGTTGCTGAGTTCAACGACACACAAGCAATGATCGACAAAACTAACGCCATGTACGGTGAATATGCTTGGGGGCGTTATGACTTATTAATGCTTCCACCTAGCTTCCCATTTGGCGGTATGGAGAACCCACGTTTATCGTTTATCACCCCCACCGTTGTTGCAGGCGATAAGAGCTTAGTTAACCTAATCGCTCACGAACTCGCACATTCATGGTCGGGTAACTTAGTGACGAACGCAACATGGGAAGATTTATGGTTAAACGAAGGCTTTACCTCTTATGTTGAAAACCGCATCATGGAAGAAGTTTTTGGTCGTGACCGCGCAATCATGGAGCAAGCTTTAGATGCAGCAGGTCTGCGTGCTTTACTTAAAACACTTCCTGCTCCAGACACGCGCCTAAATTTAAAGCTTAATGGTCGTGATCCTGACGATGCATTCAGCTCAGTGCCTTATACTAAAGGGCAGCTGTTTCTTATTTACCTAGAGAATAAATTTGGTCGCGATAAATTTGACCCATTTGTAAAAGGTTATTTCGACGAGTTCGCATTTAAGTCACTCACGACAGCCCAATTTGTTACTTACATAAAAGCAAACCTCATCGACAAGTATCCAGGCGTAGTGAGCATGGATAAAGTAAACGAGTGGATTTTTGAGCCAGGGTTACCAACTGATGCTCCTAACCCAACATCTGATGCATTTGATAAAGTCGATACAGTGACAAAAACATGGTTAAACAATGAGATCGATGCGGCAGAATTGCCGACTGCTGAATGGACAGTGCATGAGTGGTTACATTTCCTCAATAACCTCCCTCGCGATTTAAGCATTGAGAAAATGACTGAGCTTGATAAACAATTCAACTTAACTCAATCAACCAATGCTGAGCGTGCATTTGCATGGTTTATGCTGGCTGTAGGCAATGGCTATCAGCCTATTTACCCTGCTTTGGACAAGCACTTGTCTGGTATTGGCCGCCGTAAATTAATAGTGCCACTTTATAAAGCACTGATTAAAAACGGCAAAAAAGACTGGGCGCACGATGTGTACTTAAAAGCACGTCCGGGTTATCACCCGCTAGCACAAGGTACCGTTGACGACTTATTTTCAAAATAAGACGCTTCTAAATGTAAAAAGGCGCTGAATATCAGCGCCTTTTTTAATTCTCAATACTATTGACTTACTTTTTGTAAAAACGCTCGACGCTCTTCTGGGCTAGCTTGTTGCCACCAAAATTCCAACATGGCAGCTGCATTTGGCATTTTTTTCAATCCATCCTTACCACCAGACACGTTTGCAGGCAGGGTGACTGGTGCCGCGGTCGCCGGTTTGTTCTTTGCAGCAACAACGGGAGCCGTCGCAACCGCCTGCACAGGAGCCGAAACCGCTCGGTAATTCACAATCGATAAAGGCATAGCCAATTCACTGCCTTTGGCTTTTAGGCTCACTTGCGGTGACTCAGCAAACACTTCAGCAGCAACGGCATTACTCGCACGATTAAACACTAAATCATAGTTTTTACCTTGTTCAACCGTCACTTCAACCCAAAATGGTTCAGATTCAACGACTTGATGATCATCGTAGCCTTGTTCGTAAAGATCTGTGTACTTCAGTTTTAACTGATATGTTCCAGGAGCAAGCTCAACATCGTCAACACGACTAAAAAATGATTGTTCAATAAGACGGTCACCTACTTGCAAAGGGACAAATTCCTCAGGAAAGTGGATTGTCTCAGCTAAACTACTGATACTATTGAATAGCATTAACGCACTGCTTAGTAATACTAACTTACGCATGATCACTCCTTGGTTGTTCATTTGCGACAGTTTCAGTTTGACACTGCAAATAAAGTTTGTCATTAGTGAGCGGGTAATTAAGCCAATTTTAAAAGAGGTAAATATGAGCCAAGAGACTATTTTTACAAAAATTATTAATCGTGAGATCCCTGCGGATATCATCTATGAAGATGAGCAGTCACTTGCCTTTAAAGACATTAACCCACAAGCCCCCTTTCATGTTTTGATCATTCCTAAAACACCCATTGCGACCATAAATGATATCAGTGAAGAACATGCTCCTTTGGTAGGTCATCTTTATGTCGTAGCCGCAAAACTTGCAAAGCAGTTTGGTTTTAGTGACGACGGCTTTCGTGTGGTTATGAACTGTAATGATCATGGCGGTCAAACCGTGTACCATATACATCTACATATGTTAGCTGGTAAAGAAATGGGTTGGCCTCCTTATCAGGACAAGAAAAAACAAAATATCTAGCACTTTGCTATGTAAAAAATTGTAAAAAGTCGAACTAATATACTATTATTGATTATTATGAATATATATCAGTTAGTTAACATATTTAGTTACGTTAACTAACTGTATTTTTTGAAACAAAATAGACACAAACTGTACTTTTCCTGCATAAGACTCAGAAATTTCTAATACGAAAGGGGTGGATTGCATGGTAGGATGAATCAGTCAACTTTATTCAAGAGTGTATAAATATGAGTAGTTCAGCTTTTTTATTATTAGATCCAGAACCAATTAACACGATTGGTGTTAACGTATTGGAGCCGTTGTTAAAAACACAAGGTCTAACTGTTACATCTGGGACTGATATATCTGAAGTGCCAGAAGGTACACGCTTATTATTCATCGAAACATCGAGCACAGATGCCTGGGGTAAATTAAAAGAACAACTAGTTAACCTACGCATTAAGTGCGATATTGTACTATTCAATCTTGACGAAAACCCAGAGATTGCTAACCGCGCACTATTAAGTGGTATTCGTGGTGTTTTTTACACGACTGATAACGCTGATGTATTGATGAAAGGCATTCGTTTATTGCTTGAAGATCAATTGTGGTACCGCCGCGAAATAATGTGCAATGCTTTAAACCGCATGCTGCAATTTAATAAAGATGCCCTGCACAAACTAACTGACGGTAATATCGAGCCTGTTAAGCTAACTAAACGCGAAAAAGCCATCATCTCATTGATGAGCAAAGGTTCGAAAAATAAAGAGATTGCTGAAGATTTAAGTATCAGCCCACACACTGTTAAAACGCACCTTTATAGTGCATTCAGAAAAACGAAATGCCGAAATCGCATCGAGCTTTTATCGTGGGCACAACAAAATATCCCAGACGAAATACGCTAAACTCTCTTCTTTAAAAAAACAGACGCACAATGCGTCTGTTTTTGTTTCTAGTTGCTAAACACCCAAATAGACTTTATGCTCGAAGATGTTCGTAATCCTCGGAAAAGCCATGCTCGATTCAGTCACCTTATACTACACAAGTGCAGCCATGATGGCGGTAATGACACTCCTTAACTATTTGACATGGCGAGCAAATAAAAGCATTCCGGGCACCTTGCTCTATATTTTCTATCCTTTAGTGATGTTCACTTCAGTGCTGAGTTTTGCACTTCTCGGTCATATCAATGATATTGCAAGTATCACCATTGCAAACGCCTTATTATTCAGTGCTTCTATTATTCATGTACTCGCTATTTGTCAGTTCTTAAATGCCAAGTGTATAGGGTTTAGAGCATTTATAGGGATAACCGGGGTATTAGCACTGAGCATGATCTATTTAGCGACAGACAATGCTGAGCTTAGAAACCGGATTTTAGTATCTGATTTACAACACATTATTGAGGCCTTGTTTCTACTTGCCTTATTCATTCGCAATGGCCGCAAAAGTTACCCGAATGGCAGCATTGTTTATATCTTAATATTAACCATTATTCTTGCCATATTTACAGGCAGAACACTGATGATGGGCGATGTCAGCACCGCTAATTTACTTTCCGAAAATTGGTTTAGTATCACCCTATTCATTAATGGGGTGATTGCACCGATGTTTTATGCCACAGGCATGGCAATTTTGTGTAATGAACGCCGCGAGCAACACCTTAACCAGCTTACTGAAAAAGCACATAAAGATCTCGAAATTCGCGGCTTATTCTTATCAACCATTAGTCATGAAATTCGCACTCCCCTCAATGGCATACTGGGAAGCGCTCAACTGATCATGAATCAGTCGAGCGACCCGCGAGATAAACCATACTGTGAAGCCATTATTAATTCAGCAGAGTCACTGAACTTACTGGTCGACAAAGTGCTCGACTATGCAAGCCTAGATCAACGCGATGAAGCCCTCTACGAAGAAGATGTCGAATTTAAAACATGGTTAAACAACTTATGCTTATTACTCAGTCCGCTTGCAGAACAAAAGCACCTGAAATTTGAGCTGATTTACGATTTACCCGAACAGGCTTGTTACTATTGTGACCAGCAAAAGCTTAGACAAGTAATTATTAACCTTGTTGGCAATGCAATTAAATTCACTGATAAAGGCTCTGTAAAAATCCACGTCAAACTGCTCAATGAAGGGCAGCTAGACCATGTCGTTCGGATCAGTGTGATTGATTCAGGCCCAGGTATCGAAGATGAAGAAATCATTTACCTAACCGAACCTTATGTTCAAAGCAGTGCAGGAAAAGAAAAAGGTGGCACAGGCCTTGGCCTTGCTATTACAAGTCGCCTTCTCGAAAAGCTCGGCAGTAAGCTCAACATAAGTAGTGAGCTTAACAAAGGCAGTGTTTTTAGTTTTGATATCACACTCACAATTGGTGAGCTTAGTCTTGTTGAGCAACGTCATCAATCGAAAGATTATGTGACCGGTTTAGATGTTTTGTTAGTAGAAGATCTCGACTTAAATCAAAAAATTGCCATTGAATTTATGGCCGATGACGAGCATAAAATAAAACTCGCAAAAGACGGTAACAGCGCAATTGAGCTGATGCAAAAACATCATTTTGATGTGGTACTACTGGATATGAATTTACCCGACCTGACAGGTCAAGAAGTATTAAAAAAACTAAAAAATATCGACCATTTAAATCAACGCACGCCAGTACTTGCTTTCACTGCGAGTCTAAGCCCCGATGAAATAAAAGAATACTTAGCGTTGGGGATTAAAGATATTGTCGGTAAGCCAATTAAACAACAAAAACTGCGCCAAGCATTGAGCGACTCGCAAACAAATCAAGCTGCCAGCATTGCCGTCGAGCTGCGTGACACCTTATATGACGAAACAGCAGCTGCTGCACTCATTAGCTCATTTAATGAAGATGAAGTGTCTTCTATTTATAATGAGTTTGTTCTCTCGGCGCGGAATAAACTGATACGAAGCCAACAACTTGTTGAAGATGATAAAGATCAATGTATTAAACTACTGCATCGCCAAGCAAGTACCGCCTTACAGCTCGGCTTTAATCGTTACGGCTTAGAGCTGAAAAAGATCGAGCGTAAGTTACTCGATAATAAGCCCTTAAAAGAATCACTCACCGATGCCCTAGTACTTTGGCAAGAAAGCCTACAAGCGTACTTAAACCATGTAAGAAGTGAGCTAGGTTAGTGAGTTTAGATTAACAAAGTAAATCTGCCCTTACGGATGGCAATACTCTTTTTGTTTCATTACGCCGAGAATTAAATCATCCGCTCATTCGACTAACGACTGACCTCTGAGGCTTAACAATTACTCTCTCCCATATTCATCTTCAAACCGTTCGATATCACTTTCATCAAGTATCGCCCCGGTTTGTACTTCAATGACAATGAGGGGCTCATCATGACAATTGGCCAGGCTATGAATTTGCTGGGCGGCAATATAACAAGACTGATCGGCACCGAGTTCAAACTTATCATCTCCCACATGTACGCTGGCAATGCCCGAAACCACAACCCAATGCTCGGCACGGTGATGATGACGCTGAGTTGAGAGTTTCGCACCACAATTAACAATAATTTTCTTAACCTTAAACCCAACACTCTCAACCAAAGTACGGTAATTGCCCCAAGGTCTGAATACGGCTTGATGGTGCGTCAATTTATCGTTGTCTCGTTGCGCGAGTTGTTTAAGTAATTCAGGCAACTTATCAAGGGCTTTTTTATCTGCGACGAGGGTGGCATCGTGGGTATGTATAATCGCCTTATTGCTAATTCCCAAAGCTGCAATCGTGTGATCAGCTTCACTAATCAGCAAATTATTTTCACTATCAATACTCACTCCCTGCGAGCCCAAATAATTACCAAATTGATCTTTGTTAGCAATTTTTGAAAGGGCTGAGAAGCTGCCCACATCACTCCACGTTAAATCAACAGGAAGCATAGCGACATTTTCACTTCGCTCAAGAATAGCGTAATCAATTGAGTCACTTGGGCATGTTTTCAGTATGTCTGCGTTGGGTCTCAAAAAACCGAGATCTTCAGTAAAAGAGGCTGCTTGTGCGATACTACTCGCTATTTTTGGCGCAAACCGTTTTAACTCAGATAAGTACACATCAGCGAAAAATAAAAACATACCGCTATTCCAGCTAAACTCACCTCTGGCAATGTATTGCTCAGCAAGTTTAAGCACTGGCTTTTCCTTAAATTCAGCGACTTTGTAACAGCCATCACGGTGCAGTGGTAGGCCTTGGCGAATATAACCATACCCTGTATGCGGCTCCGTTGGGGTAATTGCAAACGTAACGAGTTGCTGAGCCTCTGCCAAGGCTACGGCATCATCTAATCGCGCGAGTAGCTTTTCAAAGTCACAGATATAATGATCTGCAGGCATTACCAATAACGGGCCTAGTAAACCATTTTTCTGCGCATATTCAGCCGCTAACGCAATAGCTGGCGCGGTATTTTTGCCCTCAGGTTCAAGTAAAAGAGTCACATTTTTAGATACGTCTAATGCCTGTGATTTGGCAATAAATCGATGCGCTTCATTACACACTAATATCGGTGCATTAAATTGCGAACCAGTTACCCGCTTTAAGGTGCTTTGCAGTAGCGATTCATCGCTTAGCAAAGGTAAAAATTGCTTAGGCATGGCCTTGCGTGATAACGGCCATAGGCGTGAACCTATGCCACCAGCAAGAATAACAGGGGTAATTTTGCGACTCATGATTGCTTGTAGTTAATAAACCAACCATGAGTTTAACAAATTTTTAGCGATGCGGCTTAGATCAACTGAAATTGATCCGCGTCTAAATGCGCAGGAAAAGCACGCCGAAAATCCTCTAATGCGGATATATCAAGGCGCTGAATTATGATACCCGATTGGTTATCATCGAGCGCTGCTAATGTATCCCCTTTAAAATCGTATACTGCAGTGCCGCCATTATGATCAACCTCATTGCCATCTGGCCCTATACGGTTGACACCGACCACATAACAGACATTTTCCATTGCGCGCGCTTTTAATAAGGTATCCCAAACATGGCGACGTGCCGCAGGCCAGTTTGCAACATTCACCATGAGGTCATAGTCATTGCAGTTACGTTGAAAAACAGGGAAGCGCAGGTCGTAACACACCTGCGGTAAAATGCGAAAGCCTTTGATATTGAAAATTTCACGCTGCTTACCCGCCTCAACATAGCGGCCTTCGTTCCCTAAACAGAATAAGTGACGCTTGTCGTAAAACTTTACCTCACCATTTGGCCACACCCAGTAAAAACGATTTGCTTTCTTATCACCGTGAGACACTAATACCGACCCAGCGATGACTGCATTTTTTTGTTTTGCAGTGGCTTTTAACCAGTTAAAAACGTCACCTTGCTCAGGCTCACTACAGTCAAGATTGATGGCAAACCCTGTCGCAAATGTTTCGGGTAACACGATTAAATCAGCCGGCTCAGTTAAACACTCAAGCAACTCAGAAAAATGCGCAAGATTTGCCTGTTTATCTAGCCAATAAAGTGAGGATTGTACAAGGGCAAGCGTTAAAGCTGACATAAAATCTCCGCGGCACGCAACAGCGTGTCATCATTTTTTGCAAAACATACTCGTATGACTTTATCATTACTTGGGCTGTTGTAAAATACACTAAGCGGTACTGCTGCAACGCCTGCTTGCTCTACCAACCAATGACAAAACTCCACATCATTTAGGTCTGACACATCACTGTAATCAAGCAATAAAAAATATGTGCCTTCACTGGGCAAAAGGGTAAAACGGCTATCTTGTAACGCGTTACTGAGTAAATCACGCTTATGTTGATAAAAATCCGCTAGCCCATCAACATGTTCAGGCTCCAGTTCTAACATATCTGCTAAAGCATGTTGTGCTGGGGTAAAACTTGAAAATGTCACGTATTGATGAATCTTACGAAACTCTATCATCAGCTCCGCGGGAGCAACACAGTAGCCCATTTTCCAGCCTGTGCTGTGGAACGTTTTCCCAAAGCTTGAAATAACAAAGCTGCGTTCAAATAATTCTGTATCCGTGAGTGCACTAACATGTGCAACACCATCAAAGGTGATGTGTTCATACACTTCATCGCTTATCACGTATAAGTCGTGTGCTTTAACTAAGGCTTTCAGTGCTGCAATGTCGTCAGCTTTAAGTATTTTGCCACTCGGGTTGTGTGGCGTATTGATAATAATAGCGCGCGTTTTTTCGCTCATGACCTCTGCAACCGCGTGCCAATCAATCCGATAATCAGGCGCATGTAAGGCAACATGTACACTGCGTCCCCCTGCTAATTCAATCGCGGGCTGGTACGAATCATAGGCAGGGTCGAACACCACCACTTCATCACCGTCTCTTACCAGCGCTTGAATTGCCACAAATAATGCTTCGGTTGCACCCGATGTCACCGTGACTTGCTGCTCATAATCTATATTGTTATGGTATTTTCTCGCAATCAGTGCTGCTATTTGCTGCTGTAAACGCACAATACCACTTGACGGAGCATATTGATTAACCCCTTCAAGTACATAATGATTTAACTGTTTTTTTAGTAAATCAGGGGCGTCAAATTCAGGAAAGCCCTGAGATAAATTAAGTGCTTGATGCTGATTCGCTAAAGCAGTCATTTGGCTAAAAATACTGGTGCCTAAATTCGGCAATTTACTTTCAAACACAGAGGTTCCTTAAAGATGGTTTTGCGCTCGAAGCGATGCTATCATTGCTTAAAACAGATGTATAGCCGTCTAAATAACTTTTAGAAAGTCGAGGAATGTATGCATAACAATACCGCTATTTCAGAACTAATAGAAGCAGGTAAATGGGTAAGCCAACGAGGTTGGGTCCCAGCAACCGGTGGTAATTTTTCAGCCCGCACAGAAACGGGTTATGTCGTCACCGCCAGTGGTTTCGATAAAGGCCAGCTCGGTACACATGCATTTATTGAGTTGGACCACGCAGGCAACCGCACTAAAGGGTCGGGAAAACCCTCGGCAGAAACAGAACTACACTTGAACATGTATAAGCTGATCCCTTCTGCAAAGTTTGTTTTACATACCCACTCGGTTGCTGCCACCGTTTTATCTCGCGTCATAAAAGGACATGCCATTAATTTACATGGCTACGAGATGCAAAAGTCACTCAGTGGTGTTACCTCACATTTAGATACGCTAAGCATTCCTATTTTCGACAACGATCAAGACATTGATCGCCTAAGTCTATTAGTAAGCGACCATCACCTGCATACGCCAATAGAGCACGCGGTGCTTATTCGCGGCCACGGCCTCTATGTTGTCGGCAGAGATATCAAAGAAGTATTGCGCCATTTAGAAGGGCTGGAGTTTTTATTTAGTTGCGAGCTTGAGCGCCTAAAACTGGAAGGTATCCACGCATGATCAAAGCCATTTTAACTGACATTGAAGGCACTATCACACGCATTTCATTTGTAAAAGATGTGCTATTCCCTTATGCCGCTGAAAAGCTTCCTGCGTTTATTAAAGCACACCAAGACGATCACGATGTCGCAGAACATATTGCGAGTGTAAAAGCACACATTGAACAGCCAGAAGCTGATCTAGAAACGGTGATTAGTACTTTACTTCATTGGATTGAAACGGATCAAAAAGTAACGCCATTAAAACAGTTACAAGGTTTAATTTGGCAAACAG
Organism: Pseudoalteromonas sp. MBR-15; assembly: GCF_053628915.1. Classification (NCBI taxonomy): domain Bacteria; kingdom Pseudomonadati; phylum Pseudomonadota; class Gammaproteobacteria; order Alteromonadales; family Pseudoalteromonadaceae; genus Pseudoalteromonas; species Pseudoalteromonas sp. MBR-15. The sequence continues at coordinate 148,130 of NZ_JBRJHH010000010.1, read as the reverse complement.
GTTATGAAAATGGTGATTTTACCGGTCACCTTTATCCTGACGCATACGCTTTTTTAAACGCACAAAAACAAGCAGGAAGAAGCCTGTATGTTTACTCATCAGGCTCAGTAAAAGCACAGCACCTTATTTTTCAATATTCTGACTATGGTGATGTGAGACCTCTTTTTAGTGATTACTTCGATACCAAAGTGGGCGCAAAACAAGAGCAAAGCGCTTACAACACAATTATCGCTGCACTGCCATTTGACGCCTCTGAGGTGCTATTTTTAAGCGACGTTGCTGCTGAATTAGAGGCAGCTAAAGCGGCAGGTTTACGCACTTTGCACCTTATTCGCGATGGCCAAGACAGTACCAGCGAGCATCCTTATATTAATGATTTTAGTGAATTTAGTGCGGAGTATTTAGCATGAGCCAGTTAACAGTTTTTAATGATAACAATGCCGATGACATCCTTTTTCACAGCGACGACTCAAACGCCATAGCAACGAAACTAAATGCAGTGGGTGTACGCTTTGAACAGTGGCAGGCGAATGCACATATTGATGAAACAACCAGCCATGATGCTATTTTAAGTGCGTACGCTCACGACATTGAGCGCTTAAAGCGTGAAGGAGGTTATCAAACTGTTGATGTTATCTCGCTCGCAAAAGGCAACCCGAATGCCGCTGAGTTACGTGGTAAGTTTTTATTTGAACATACCCACAGCGAAGATGAAGTACGCTTTTTTGTAAAAGGCCAAGGGCTTTTTTGTCTGCATGTCGATAATAAAGTATACCAAGTGCTGTGCCAGCAAGGTGACTTAATTTCGGTGCCAGAATTAACCCCTCATTGGTTTGACATGGGCAGCAACCCTGAATTTACTGCTATTCGCTTATTTAATAATACCGAAGGCTGGGTGGCTAAAAGCACAGATTCAGCTATCGCGAATGACTTTCCATTGCTTGATTAATATGGAAAAGCTTTTCTCATACGGCACTTTGCAATATAAACAGGTGCAACTCGATACCTTCGGGCGTTTGCTCGAAGGTCAGCCTGCGACTTTAACAGGGTACATTGTCGGTGAAATTGAAATTACTGATCCTGCGGTGTTAAAAAGCAGTGGCCAGCGTTTTCATCCTGCGTTAATTAAAACAGGTGAAGACTGCGACATTGTGAATGGCACAATTTATTTAATCACCGAACAAGAGTTGGCCCAAGCCGATGACTATGAGGTAGATGACTATCAACGCATTGCAGAAAAATTCCAATGTAATACTTCTGCTTGGTTATATGTTGCAAAAAACGGCCTTTAATTTACAAATATAAAACAAAAAAACCCAATTCAAAAACAACTTCTGGTATCATCACCTCATCAATGCTCAGTACTTAATTATTAGCTAAAGGACTACACATGGGGTCGGTAATTTCACCCTTACGCGATAATATTATTTATGTTGGCGAATGGCAGCTAAACATATCATTGCAAACAATTAATGACGGCGTGCATGCTCGCGAACTAGAACCGCTGTTATTTAAGTTACTGTGCTATTTTATTGAACATAATGAACGTATTATTTCTCGCCAAGAGCTGGCGGACAACATTTGGCAGCAAAGCTACGTTGATGATAATGCCATCAATCGAGCGATATCGGAGCTTAGAAAAGCACTCAAATCAGAAAAGCAGCCTGGCCAAAGTATCAAAACACATTACCGTAAAGGGTATAGTTTATTTATTCCTGTCAGCTCAAATAAAACCGAGACAGTCACTACAGAACAGCAAAATCAACATGAATCTTCGAGTGAAGTCGCTGCCGCTGAATCATCTTCACACAGTCATCCCAAAAGAAATGTAAATTGGTCGTGGTCAATTCCCGCCATATTAATAGCAACGCTAATTTGTTTTTTCTGGTTTTTTTCAGATAAACCTGCGGCAAGTAGTGAAACCAGACAAACCATGCCTTTTCTAGCATTAGATGCTGACACTATTTCTTGGCATAAAGGCAGTTACTCTCACTTACTACTGCCCCCCGATAAAAGTAAGCTTGCTTATTTGCTCACACCTCCCAAGCAAAATGACATAATGAATATCTATGTAATGGACCTAAAAACCAAAAAAGAGTTTTTAGTTGACTCAGGTGACGCTTATATTCAGGGCTGGTCTGATGATGGTCTGCGCTTATTTTATGTCAAATGTAAACCCGGTGACTATAGTCAGTGCCAACAATGGCAGGCCAGTGACTTTTTTTCTGAAACAATCAAAAAATCCCCCCTGTCGTATCCTTATTCTTCAGGTGATAAGTTAACGCAATACACAGAAGTCGGGGATACCGCTATTTTTCGACGTAATCATTATCGTGGCTTAAGCCAATTATTTGCGCTTTACGCTTATGATAAAAAAACAGCAGAAGAAATCCGCATTACATCACCCAATATTACTGGCACAGGTGATTTTTTATTAACGACATTATCAAATCCTGAACGGATTATTTTTGAACGCCACAACACTGGCCAAGCAGAAATTTATATGGCAAACCTAGACGGTAGCTCCATGAAGCTGCTCACGACAAATAACTATAGATCATGGGCTGCCACGTATGATGAACCCAGTAATTCGCTCATTTGGTATAACCGTGCCAATTCGACTATTGAATCATTTTCGTTCGACTCAATGACCCGAGCCCACGCTATTAAAGCCCCCGTTAAAGACGCTAACTACGCTTACCCACTCAACAAAGAGTCTTTGTTAATAAGTACCGATCTGCATGATCTAGATGCCAGTGTTTTTGATTTAAAGACGCAAGAAATGAGCTACATAGCCACCGCTAATAAGCATGAAAATTCTGCTGTAGCGCTTGCAAATGGTGATATTTATTTTGCCGATACCTATTACGATAAGCGTGAACATTGGCTTAAAACCAATAACCAATATATCCCTATTTCTGATAGGGTTGGCACTGACAATATCATTGTTTCTGCCAATGAAAACAGCACGCGTTTATTGAGTTTCAATAAACACACGCATCAACTCTCACTATTAGATGCCACAGACTTTAAGACAATTAAGCAATGGCAAATACCAGGCCGAATTGTGCTCGCTAAAATACGTAAAAACCGCATTGCGATAATCTACGCCGATGCAACCACCTTACAAAATCAGTTAATGCTATTGAATACTGACAATACAGAAACAGTCATCAGCACGATTGATACGTCCCTTGCTATCGCTTGGCGTAATGATCATCAATTGATTGTGCATGCCAAACACACACAGTTTTTAGAACTTGATAGCCAAACTAATCGCTACCATGAATTACCTATGCCAGATAAGTTGACTGCAATAAAACCGTCAATAGTAACGATGGCGAGTAATGAGCAAACACTGTTTATCGCCACCTCTGCTGACATTTACAGTGCCGCTTTAGAGGAACTAACGGAAGTGAATACACTGATTAAAATGAAACCGTCTAACTATATTTTGCACCTCAACGCACAAAATGAAAAATTAGCGATTTCATTCGTAACCGCTAATAATCAAAACAGTATTGAGCTTTACACTGAGAAAAGACCCAGCAACTAGTTATTTTAATTGCGTTAATACACCTTGCTCGATATCAGCATACTCGTAAACACCGGTATCTAATACCCAGCCTGTAACCAACTTTGCAGGCGTGACATCAAAAGCAGGGTTATACACTGATGCATTCGTCGGTGCCCACTGTGCTTCACCAAAACTACCGCTCACACCACGTACTTCAGCGGGGCTTCGCTGTTCAATCTCAATATCATCACCACAGGCTGTTTGCGTATCAAGTGTTGTTAGCGGCGCAACCACGTAAAACGGAATATTATGAAAGTGAGCCAATACTGCCAAATTATACGTACCCACTTTATTAGCAAAGTCGCCGTTTGCAGCAATACGATCGGCACCTACAAAAATTTTATCGACCTTACCCGCAGCCATTAAGCTTGCTGCCATATTGTCGCAAATTAACGTGTAAGGTATTTGCCAGCGCTCAAGCTCAAATGCAGTTAATCGGCCCCCTTGCAATAATGGGCGTGTTTCATCAACCCAGACATGCAGATCTCCATGGCGCTGGTGAGCTTTATAAATCACACCTAACGCTGTGCCGACTCCCGCCGTAGCTAATGCTCCAGTATTACAATGAGTAAGAATATTATCGCCTTTAGCAACAAGCTCAGCACCACGCTGTGCCATGCTGTCACACAGCGCAATGTCTTCAAAAAATAACTGCTCAGCCGTGTCTACAACAGCCTCAACATATGCAGGTTGCATTAATGCCTCACGAAGCTGTGCCATACAGTGCATTAAATTCACAGCAGTCGGACGCGTTGCTTCTAATTCATCAATCGCTGAAGCAAGCTCTGCTTTACTCATACCTTGCTCTGCTAAATGAGCAACGAGTACGCTGGCACCTAAGCCAATTAAAGGGGCACCACGAATTTTTAAAGTCAAAATCAGTTCTTTCATCGTTTCAACATCATTGCATACATGCCAATGCTGTTGATGAGGCAATAAGTACTGATCAAGCACAGTTAAGGTATTTTGCTGATATTTAATACTACTCGCGATGAGATCTTGCATAGTGCATCCAGATTACTAATTTGATGAAAGGGTATTTTACATCAGTTTACACAACTAACAAGCTGGATGTATGGACATCTAAACGCTTACAGGTATAGAATGCCCAAAGTTAATAATATTTTGAGATAGAGCCATGGCTAATTACACTGCCTTCACTGCAGAGCATGCTGTTGATTACATTAAAAAACTTACCGAAAGTGAACTCAGTTCAGTGTTTACTCCTAACGCTGAGCTGTCAGCGTACGAGTTCGGCGACGGAAATCTAAACTTAGTTTTCCGGGTCACTGATCAACACAACAACAGTGTAATTTTAAAGCAAGCTTTACCCTATGCTCGCTGCGTGGGTGAGTCATGGCCGTTATCGTTAGACCGTGCGCGTATCGAGGCTGACGTCTTGATAAATCATGGTTCATTGTGCCCAGAGCACACCGTAGCCATTTTGCACCACAATGCTGAGCTTGCATTAACCGTGCTGGAAGACTTAGGTCACTTACAAATTTTACGTGGTGCACAAATAAATGCCGAGCAGTTCCCTAAATTAGCCAGTCATGTTGCCCAATATCTCAGTCGCACCGGTTTTTATAACTCCGACTTTTATCTTTCTGCCGACGATAAAAAAGCCAAAGTGAGCCAATTTATCAACCCAGATTTATGTAAGATCACTGAGGACCTCTTTTTCACTGACCCTTATATCGAGCACGAGCGCAATCACTTCCCGGCTGAACTCAATTCGTCAGTGCAACACATTCGTAATAACAACGCGCTAAAACTTGCCGCAGCGAAATTAAAAGCTAGGTTCTTATCGTGTCCGCAAACCTTGTTACACGGCGATATGCACAGCGGCAGTATTTTTGTTGATAACAACACAACCAAGATGATCGACCCAGAGTTTGGCTTTTTTGGCCCAGTTGGTTTCGATATCGGTTCATTTATGGGTAATTTATTACTTAATTACTGCGCGCAAAATGGCCGTATAGCTGAATTAGCAAAGCGTCGCCACTATCAAACGCATTTATTAACATGCTTACAAGACTGTTATAGCCAGTTTGAAGAGCAGTGGTTGAACTTAGCAAGTAATGAGACAACCGATGTAAGCTTTGCTAACCGCGCCTTTACAGAAGATTACTTAAAAAGCGTGTTGCATGATGCCATTGGTTATTGCGGTGCAGAACTTATTCGCCGTACGATTGGCCTTGCCCACGTTGCTGACATTGACGGCATTGAAAACGAGCAAGCACGCTTAGCTGTGCAGCAACAAACCTTAGTGTTAGGCGAACAATTGATGCTTAACGCAACAAGTTGCGAAAATAGAGATGAATTTTTTACCTTATTGATCAGCTTATTAAACTAGTTATTCAGCTACCCAATGAATAAGGCGCTTATCGCGCCTTATTGAATCTCATCATTATTTATTGTAATGCTCATACATTTTATCAAGCGGTTCTGACAACCCATTTTCTTGTACAACACGCACATGGTGGCGCGCAAGTTCTCGGGCGCTCGACACGCCACATGAATGAGCAATTAAGCCTGCACCGTAGTGAATAAACTTATTGTAATTTGCAACTCGCTGCGCTTTGTCTGTCACATCTAAGCCGCGTTGTAATCGCTCATTGTGCGTTGTAATACCGGTCGGGCAAGTATCTTTATTGCATTGTAATGCTTGAATACAGCCTAATGAAAACATATGCCCGCGCGCTGACACAATAAAATCAGCCCCCAAAGCCAATGCCCAAGCCACTTTCGACGGGACGATTAATTTACCCGATGCAATCACTTTTACCCGCTCTCTTAAACCATGTTTTTTCAACAAATCAACGACCAAAGGTAAGCTTTCTTTTAGAGGTAAACCAACAGAATCCATCAATGGCTGCGGGGCAGCCCCAGTGCCACCATCAGCACTATCAATGGTAATAAAGTCTGGTGCTGACTCAATACCGCGATTGTTAATTTCACTGAATAAGGTTTCAAGCCACGTATACTCACCGATTACTGCTTTAAATCCTGTGGGTTTTCCTGTCGTAGCTCTAACAGTTTCAATCATATCGAGTAAATCAGCAGGTTTTTTTATTTCTGGGTGCCCATTAGGGCTAATCGAATCATGTCCTTCTGGTATGCCACGGATTTTAGCGATTTCTGCGGTGACTTTTCGGCCCGGCAACATGCCACCTTTGCCCGGTTTTGCGCCTTGGCTCATTTTAATTTCGAACATTTTTACTTGCTCATGACCAGCAATCGCTTTGAGTTTTTCGAGGCTCAGTTTGCCCTGCTCATCTCTGACACCATATTTTGCCGTACCAATCTGAAATACAATATCGGCTCCTCCTTCCAGATGATAAGGACTCAACCCCCCTTCACCTGTATTCATCCAGCATCCCGCTAGTTTTGCGCCTCGAGATAAAGCGCGAACAGCCGGTTTTGAAAGTGCTCCAAAGCTCATGCCCGAAATATTAAATAATGCATTGGTAGAATAAGGTTTTTCACAATAGGGTCCCAAGGTGACATGACTAGGTTCGAGTGCCTCTTCATCGAGCGTCGGAAATGCACAGTTCATGAACATCACAGTGCCTGTGGCTTCTAAGCTTTGAGTGGAACCAAATGCCGTGGTACGGTCAACATTTTTTGCTGCTCGGTAGACCCAACTTCGATCGGCACGGTTAAACGGAAGCTCCTCTCTGTCCATCGCAAAAAAATACTGGCGAAAAAACTCACCTTGGCGTTCAAAAAAGTAACGAAAACGCCCTATCACAGGGTAATTACGACGAATAGCCTGTTTCGACTGCGTCACATCACTAATGTAAAAACAGATGATTACCAACAGCCCTATCCCTAACGCAAAGATAAACAAGCTGGCAAATACATCGATACTAAAAATTATAAAATCACTCATTCAAGACTCCTGTGTGATGATGACGTCCTTGCAAATCATATAAGCAGTTTAAAATACGCGCAACAAACAAAAAAGGCGTGTTTTAAACACGCCTTTTTTAATCAGCTCAATTGCTTAGGCTCGCTTTGCTAATTCAGCCTTAATATAAAGTTGAATTTGCTCTTCAAGCACCGACATCGGCACAGAACCATGACGTAATATTTGGTGATGGAATTCACGCACATCAAAATCTTGACCCAGTGCTTGTTCAGCTTCATGGCGCAAGCGTTTTATCGTTAATTCACCGATTTTGTAAGACAGCGCTTGTGCTGGCCATGAGATGTAGCGGTCGGTTTCTGTTTTTACATTATGCAGTGAAAGCGCCGTGTTTTCGCTCATGAACGTCATCGCACGCTCACGACTCCAACCATACATATGCATCCCCGTATCAACGACTAAACGTGCAGCTCGCCACATTTCGTAAGTTAATCGACCAAAATCACTGTATGGGTCTTGGTAAAAACCGGCTTCAATACCTAAAAATTCAGAATATAGCCCCCAACCTTCACCAAATGCCGACAAATACGCATTACGACGATAGCTTGGTAGCGATTCCAGCTCTGAATTTAATGAAATTTGTAAGTGATGTCCTGGCACAGCTTCGTGCAGAGTTAACGCTTCAAGTACATACAAAGGACGTTTATCAAGCGCATAAGTATTGACCCAGTAATAGCCCGCTTGGTCGTCACGACGTGATCCCGAATAACGCCCCGTGGTGTATTTAGGCGCAATGCTGGCTGGCACTGGTGCAACACCGTAAGGCATTCTTGGTAACGTATGGAATAGTTTAGGAAGCTGTGCGTCCATTTTTTTAGCAATGTAAGACGCTTCTTTTAATAATTCTTCGGGCGTTTTGGCATAAAACTGCGGATCTGTACGCAAAAAATGCACAAAGTCGGCAAAGCTGCCTTCAAAACCAACCTCTTTAATGATTTTATCCATTTCTGCACGGATACGCGCGACCTCTTGCAAACCCAATTCATGGATTTCTTTTGGCGTCATATCTGTTGTTGTGTAGTACTTCGCTCGGTTTTCATAAAATGCTTTGCCGTTAGGCGTACTCGAAATACCAATCTCTTTACGAGCACCCGGTTGGTATTCGTTATTAAAGAAAGTCAGGTAGCCTTGGTATGCAGGAATCACCTGTTCTTTTATAATCTTTTGTGCCTGTTGTTGACGCTGTAAAAATTCGCTCTCACTGAGCCCTGAAGTATTTTTTAAAAAGGGTTTATAAAACTCAGATTGTGTCGCATCATCAACTATATATGCTGTAATCGAATCTTGATAACCCTCTAAAACGGCTTGCGGTTGCGTTAATCCAACTTCAAGGCCCTTACGCATCCAGCCAATGTTTTGCTGAAAAAAGCGGGGAATTTGCTGCAGTTTGGCAAGATAAACGTCGTAATCTTTCGCTTTCGTGTAATCGGAGCTTGAGATCATAAATGAGAGGCTCGAATGAAAGCCATATTCAGACGTTAACGGCATGTAGTGGGTATTAAACACATATTCATCAACACTATTTTGTACTTGGCCACGTAAAATCGTTAAATTTATACGATTTTCTTCCGACAATTTATCGCGGTCGATGGCATCTAGCTCTGCAAGGAGTTCGGTATTTTTTTGGTATTTTTGTTCTAAAAACTCAGCAGATAAATTTGCTAATAAATAACCATTAACGCCGTTTTCTTTACCATAAGGGCTAATACTTTCACGGTAATTGACCACATTTTCTGCAACCTGATTAAACTGCTGATCTGCATCAACAGTGGTTACCTGGCACGCACTTAAAGTACACGCTAAAGCAATGGCTATTAAAGAACGGTTTAACGTTCGCGATAATGTTTGTTTCATAGGATTCTTATTCGTTTTAAACAATAGAGATAAAGTAGCGTAGCTCACACTAAAACCCAAGCAAATGCGACCAAGCAGCGGTTTAATACGCTCAAATTAACATCACTATAAATGCATGAATGAGCAGGCTTTAAGCAATTTTTAATTACACTTGTTAAAGTTGCTGAGAAAATCAGCTATTAGACCCAAACGAAACAAATTTAAGTTCCAAAATTAGCGATTTTGCTTTTAAATAGACAGATTACAGATTACTGTAATACCCATTCGCTTAATTAAGTGATCCATTTTGAGGTACGGCAAACGTTTCGTTAATGAGTTCAACTCAGCAACTTTTCTGCTTTGATACAGCCGTAAAACAGACGTTTTTAACACAATTAGCGTCAAGTTTTATCTCTCGTGATTACGTGTTATGCGGATTTATATAAGGTGCTTGGATGCAATTAAACCTTACGGAAGAGATGATTAATTGGTTGTTATGCGTATTTAGTGGTATTGAAAAAATGATGTTCCATGATTCCATGGCTATTGCTCAAGAAAAAATGACAAAGGTATGTATCTTTTTAGAACATCATGCATTACCGCCGTCACCACTTAATTACCAGGTTGTATATACATATGTCAGCCAGTCTAATCTAAAACTTAATGCCGCACTGGATCGCGCCATCGCGCAAAAAAAGCCGATCGACAGTATCTTTATAGAGCAACTGTATTTTGATTTTATGGAGCAAGGCCATAAAATGAAAACAGCGATTGTACGTAATGTTGATTCTGTTCTGGGCACACTAACGCGCAATGCAAACAATAATGAACAAAATATTGTTCGCTTTACTGAACAAATTAGTGATTGTGTACACGCCATTGACGAAAACAACTTAGAACAAACACGTCATGCGCTAAAAATGCTCAGTAAACAATCAGAACATTTACTGGCTCAACATCGCCAATTTAAACAAGAAATCGCAAAAGCCAAAGCACTACAAGACAAGACCCAAAAACAACTCACCCAACTTCGTAAACAGCACATCACCGATCAGCAAACTGGTTTGTATAAACGTCATTATTTAAATCAACAAACACAATTGTGGCTTGGTCAAAGAAAAGCGGTGTGCGCCATTGCGATTCAAATAGAAAACCTTGAGCACTTCATCAATAATTACGGTGATGTCATTGGCGAGGTGATCTTGAATAAGGTCGCCAAACAAGTGCAAAAATATGTCCTTGAAAGTGGTTTACCAGGGCGTACTGGCAAAGATGAATTTACTATTTTACTGGCTGATATTGAGCCTGAGACGGCTAATTTAATTGCTGAAAAAGTGCGTAATGGTGTTGAAAAGCTGCGCTTTATTAGTTCAAAGAATGGCACAAAACTACCCGCTATTCATCTTGCTTTAGGGATTGCTAAACATCAAGATGAAGACGACTTCAACAGCTTAGTCCGCAAAGCTTCGCTTGCTGCTGCGAAAGCAAAGTCACTAGGCCAAAGCAGTTTTATTGCCGGCCAATAAACCTGCGCTAAATCATAAAAGCCAATGCTAATCTGATGATTTAGTTATAATCAAATTGCACCCCACAGCTACAATCAAGTACACTAGTCTTTATTGCCACGATAGAGACAAATCATGAACGAGAATCAACAAAAGACCACGCATTTTGGCTATAAAACTGTTGCTGAAAACGACAAAGCATCTATGGTTGCAGATGTATTCCACTCAGTCGCTGCAAAATATGACGTTATGAATGATCTTATGTCGTTCGGTATTCATCGTTTATGGAAGCGTCAAACAATTGCCAGCTCTGGTGTTCGCAAAGGCCACTACGTATTAGACCTTGCAGGCGGTACTGGCGATTTAACGTCGAAGTTTAGCCAACTCGTCGGTGAAACAGGTCAAGTAATCTTGGGTGATATCAACTCTTCAATGCTAAAAGTCGGCCGTGAAAAGTTACGTAACCTAGGCCGAGTAGGCAATATTGAATACGTACAAATGAATGCTGAAGCGCTGCCGTTCCCTGATAACAGCTTTGATTTAATCACCATCGCATTTGGTCTTCGTAACGTAACTGACAAAGACAAAGCGCTGCGCTCAATGTACCGTATCCTTAAACCAGGTGGTCGTTTACTCGTTCTTGAATTTTCTAAACCAGAACATGAAGCGCTCAGCAAAGCGTACGATTTTTATTCATTCAATATTTTGCCAAAAATGGGGCAACTAGTTGCAAATGATAGCGAATCTTACCAGTACCTAGCCGAATCGATTCGTATGCACCCAGACCAAGAAACGCTGAAAAGCATGATGGAAGATGCTGGCTTCGAACACACTAGCTATCAAAACCTCACCGGCGGTATTGTCGCCTTACACCGTGGTTTTAAATACTAAAATTAAACAGATTAAGTAGGTAACGCGATGTTAGCAAATGCTCTGTTATCACTGGTAGAACGAATCATTAATCATGTTTTGCAGCTAGACTCGTCTCTAAAGGACAACCTAGCGGCTATTTCAGACAAGCAATTACTGATTGAGATCCGTGATTGGCAACAGCGCATTTTATGCGTTTACAGTGATGAGCAAATACACTTATATAGCACTGAAGAACATCACTTCGACTGCATGATCAGTGCTGATATTGACACTCTGCTCACGCTGAAAAATCCAGCAATGCTAACCCAGTTAATCCGCCAAGATAAATTAGATTTACAAGGCGATTTACACATAGCTCAAGGCTTTAGTAATGCCTTTGCTGCACTTAATATTGATTGGCCAGAGCATTTTTCACGTTATATTGGCGACGCACCAACACAGCAGCTATGGCTGTCTTTGCAAGCAATGAAACGTCACGGTGTGAACGTAAAAAATAAACTCGAAAATACACTGACCACCTTATGTCAAGACGAGCTTGCAGTGACAATTCACCCACTTGAACTGGCTGAGTTTAAGCAACAGAACCGCCAATTAAAGAACCAAGTGTCTCAACTCGAGATGCGAATAAACGCCTTATTAAAGTCATGCTAGTGCGCTAAGGATATTGTGTGTCAACTGCTCGTCTGTATTACATCACAAAAACATTACTGAGCTTCGGCTTAGACGAACTGATCCCACGTAAAAAAATACCTTGGTTTGCCACATTAGCGCGAGGCAGTTTATTTTGGTTACGCAATCAACATAAAGATAAACCTGCGGGGATGCGTTTACGCTTAGCCTTACAAGAGTTAGGGCCTGTGTGGATTAAGTTTGGGCAAATGCTCTCTACACGCCGCGATTTATTACCGCATGATATCGCGCTTGAACTGGCTTTGTTACAAGACCAAGTTGAGCCCTTCGAAGGAGAGCTTGCTCAGCAACTGATTGAAAAAGCGCTTGGTATAAATGACATTAGTGAGCTTTTTAATGACTTTTCGCAAACCCCTCTCGCGTCAGCATCCATTGCACAAGTGCATACGGCAACCTTGCTAGATGAGCATGGTGAAGAGCAAAATGTCGTTATTAAAGTTATTCGCCCTAATATTAAAGAGCAGATAGACGCCGACTTAATGCTGATGCAAAAGGTCGCTAAGCTCGTTGCAAAACTTTTAAAAGAAGCCAAACGTTTGCGCCCTATTGAGGTGGTAAATGAGTACAAGAAAACCTTACTAGATGAGCTCGACTTAATGCGCGAAGGCGCGAATGCCATTCAATTACGTCGCAACTTCGAGGGCTCAGATTCTCTCTATATTCCCTTTGTTTACAGCGATTATAGCCGCAGTAATGTCTTAGTTATGGAGCGTATTTATGGTATCCCTGTCTCTGATACCGAAGCGCTCCTTGCACAAAACACCAATATGCAATTACTCGCTGAACGCGGTGTCGAGGTCTTCTTTACACAAGTCTTCCGCGACAGCTTTTTCCATGCAGATATGCATCCGGGCAATATTTTTGTTTCTCGCGAGACGCCCCATAACCCTCAATATATTGGCATTGATTGCGGCATTGTCGGCACCTTAAATAGAGAAGATAAACGTTACCTTGCAGAAAACTTTATTGCCTTTTTTAATCGTGATTACCGCCAAGTAGCGCAGCTGCATGTTGATTCGGGGTGGGTCCCCGCAGATACCAGTATTGAAGAATTCGAGTTTGCGATTCGCACAGTATGTGAGCCCATTTTCAATAAACCACTGGCTGAGATTTCATTTGGTCACGTACTGGTTAATTTATTTAATACCGCACGTCGCTTTAATATGCAGGTTCAACCGCAATTGGTGTTATTACAGAAGACACTGTTATATGTTGAAGGCCTTGGCAGGCAACTTTATCCGCAGCTTGATCTGTGGAAAACCGCTAAGCCATTTTTAGAAGAGTGGGTTAAAGAACAAGTGGGTCCGCTTGCAGTAATGAAAAAAATGTACGCGAACTTACCATTCTGGGCTGAAAAAATGCCTGAATTACCCGATTTAATCTATCAAAACTTAAAGCGTCATCAACAATCTGTACAATTGCCGCAGCAGCCGTCGTCAAAACCTCTGCTCCTGAGCATTTTTGCGGGCAGTTGCTTTATTGTGTCGGGACTGTGTTATTTACAGGATGACCTAATTGCAGCAGGCATCACAACAGGACTTGCTGTGGTTGGTTTTATTGCAGCTTGGCGCAGCGCATAAACTAAGTGCTATTTATGTTTTGGTGAGTATAATCAAAACAAGTACATTCAATCAATTTGATAAAATATGGAGTAACCCATGCTTAGTGGTATCAGTATTTGGCAATTAGTCATTATCTTAGCAATTATTGTATTGTTATTTGGCACTAAAAAATTACGTGGCATTGGTGGCGACTTGGGCAGTGCAGTAAAAGGCTTTAAAAAAGCCGTGTCTGAAGACGATAAAACCAGCAGCAACAACGAGCAGATCGAGCAAGCGTCTAATACGCAAAGCAAAGAGACCGCAGAAAAAAGCAAAGACGACCATAAGGCTTAATCAATATGGGGATGTGGGAACTTGTTGTCGTACTGATTGTAGGCCTAATTGTCTTAGGGCCTGAGCGCTTGCCTGTCGCAATACGCACCGTTAGTCGCTGGATGAAAACGCTTAAGTCAGTTGCCAACTCAGTGAAAGCTGAAGTAAACGAAGAACTCCGTATCCATGAGCTTCATGAAAACTTAAAAAAAGCAGAGCAGCAAAACTTAAAAGAGTTATCACCTGAACTGCAAGACTCTGTGAACGAACTGCAAAAAGCAGCACAGTCTGTCACCCACAGCTACAAAAAAGACAACCAAGAAGAAACGAAAGTTGAAAACAGTGAAAAAAAATGAAATTAATTTTTCTTTTAGTTGTCCATTTTAGAGAGTATTTATAACACTATGACTGAGCAAGCTCATTCAGGCTTTGTGGGCCATTTAATTGAGTTACGAAATCGACTCATGAAAGCGCTCCTAAGCACTTTGCTGGTATTTATCGTCTTGATATTTTTTATGTACGATATTTATGATTTTATATCTGCACCCTTAGTATCAAACTTACCCAGTAACACAAGCATGATTGCTACAGATGTTACTTCTGTTGTTATAGTTCCGATTAAACTTACTCTGTTTTTAGCTTTTTTAATTGCCATACCCATGATATTGCACCAAGTTTGGGGGTTTATCGCACCCGGCTTGTATCAAAATGAGAAAAAAATGTTAGTACCCATTTTGATTTCAAGTGTGTTTTTATTTTATGGTGGGGTCAGCTTTTGTTATTTCGTCGTGCTGCCAATGATACTGGCTTTTTTCACTGCAGCAGGTCCCGAGATGATGACCTTAGCCCCTGACATAGGCAGCTATCTAAGCTTTGTTATTAAGCTTTTCTATGCATTTGGCATTGCTTTTGAAATACCGGTTGCCATTATGCTGTTATGCTGGAGCGGTGCGACAACCACTAAAAGCTTAAAAGAGAAACGCCCATATATCGTGGTCGGTGTGTTCGTGGTAGCCATGTTCTTAACCCCCCCCGATGTATTGTCACAAACATTATTAGCATTACCCATGCTGTTGTTATTTGAGTTAGGCTTAATTTTGGCTGCATTTTATACCGCCAAACCCCAACAGGAATCAGAGGAATAAATGAAAAAACAACTAATTCCCTTTATTGCACTACTTACAGTTGCAGGCACAACGCACGCTAACGAAATTAATATTCAAGCATTGCAAGCCTGTACTTTTGTTGAAAACGACTTTAATCGCTTGCTTTGTTACGACAACATTATGGCAGGTAAATCACTGACTAAACCTGCAGCAAACAAACAAATTGAAAAGCCTGTAACAAACGCCGCCGCAGTTGCGGCACCTGCTGTAGTTGCTTCATCAAACCAAGTTGTTAAGACAAAAAATGAAGATTTTGGTCTAGAGCACAAAGAAGCAGCAAAAGACAATGATGATGAGATTAGTGCCGTCGTTAAAAGCGTTGAAAAAGCCGCGTATGGCGAGCTCATCATCGAACTGAAAAATGGTCAACAATGGCGTCAAATTGGCTCAGATAGTTTACGTCTAAAAGCCAATGACACAGTCGTGATTGAGCGCGGTATTTTTAATTCATTTTTATTGAAAGTTGAAGGTCAAAACCGCTCAATTCGTGTTAAGCGCACAAACTAATGAGCACACGGCTTGTTGATGCTGGCG
This sequence comes from Pseudoalteromonas sp. MBR-15, assembly GCF_053628915.1. NCBI lineage: Bacteria > Pseudomonadati > Pseudomonadota > Gammaproteobacteria > Alteromonadales > Pseudoalteromonadaceae > Pseudoalteromonas > Pseudoalteromonas sp. MBR-15. The sequence continues at coordinate 132,147 of NZ_JBRJHH010000010.1, read as the reverse complement.
TCAACTTAAGCAATCATCAATTTGATGATCGTCACGCCGCTGTCATACAGCGAGCTGAGGCTGCGGGTGTAACGCAAATGCTATTGATTGGCTGTGATTTACAAAGCAGCCATGACTCATTACAGCTTGCAAAGCAATTTAATCTGCTGTGTACCGCCGGAGTTCATCCCCACGATGCGAAAACAGCCACTGAGGCACTTGAGAGTGAGCTAAGCGCACTTGTTAACCATGCACAGGTGGTTGCTATTGGTGAATGTGGGCTCGATTACAATCGCGATTTTTCTCCACGTGATGTACAACGAAGCGTTTTAAGAAGACAGCTGGCACTTGCTGAAACACTTAACATACCTGTTTATCTTCATGAGCGAGATGCCAGCGAAGATATGTTACAGATTCTAGCCGATTACAACGTACGTGGTGTATTACATTGCTTTACAGGTGATGCATCAGCATTACAAAATTACCTGGCGCTTGGGCTTTATATTGGCGTTACGGGCTGGGTGTGTGATGAACGCCGTGGTGAGCAACTACAGGCGCTTGTGCCCGACATTCCATTAGAACGTTTGCTTATTGAAACAGATGCCCCTTTTTTATTGCCAAGAACCATTAAGCCTAAACCTAAGTCTCGCCGGAACGAGCCACAGTATCTTACCTATGTATGCCAGCAAATTGCTGACTTAAAAGGCTGTGAATTTACTGAAGTGGCAAAACAAACTACACTAAACTTTCAGACATTATTTACCACAAAGGGTTAAAATGAAGCGCCTATGGTCACTATGTGGCGTACTCTTCGTTGTTTTATTCAGTCCTTATTTAAAGGCTAACCCTATCGCCGTTAGCTCGCACTTTAAGTCTCAACAAATCATAAATGTTGAGTACACGCTCGAGCCTATCACTCAGCAACAAGCATTTATCAGTAAAGATATCGACTGGCAAAAAAATCAAGCTGACACTCTTAACTTGGGCTTAAACCTGACACCTTTATGGCTAAAGGTATCGATAAAAAATACCTCCTTGAATGATCTCACCCTGATTCTCTCGGTCGATAACCCGCTTCTTGATGAAGTCAGTGTTTTTCATGTGCAAGGTAGGCACATTCTGTCAAAGACCAAAATTGGCGACGCACTGCCGCTTGCAAATCGGCAAATAAAGAATGAGTCCTTACTTGTTCCACTCATTTTGCCTAAAGCAAGTCATACGGAAGTATTTTTAAGAGTTGAGAATGAGGGCGGATTACGTGTCCCACTTAGTCTATGGGAGCCGTCTGAATACCTTAAATATAAAAGTAAATTTAACTTACTCTATGGATTATTAGTTGGTTTTATTCTTTCTTTGGCGATCACTAACCTCGTCCTGTACGGTTTTTCAAGACGCCGTTACTTTGCCTACACAGGTATTTTACTAACCTCATTATGGTTAACACTTGCTTATATATATGGTTTTGGGTATCGCTACTTACAACCGAGTGGTTTGACATTCCAGCAGTTGGCAATCCCGAGTCTATTTTTTATAAGTGGTGCGCTATTTGTTCCTATACAACGGTGTATTTTTAGCACTGATAATAAAACCCTGAGTCGCACCCAATATTGGTTAGCCTGGGCCATGATACTGATGACAGTATTAATGTGGTTTCTCCCTAAACATTTTGCACTCTCACTGTGTTTAATCAGCTTGCCTGTATTACTACTGGTGTTTTTCATCATTGCCATGAAGCAATTTAACCAGGCGTACAAGCAACCAAGCATTGCTTTCCTTATTGGCTTATCTGCATTTTTCTCTGCGATTATTTACAGTGGTTTAGGTGTCTTTAACCCATTTAATTTAAATATTGGTATGCTTTCTCTTACGTTTGTTTGCTTCTTAATTTGTAGTCTGAGCTTATGTTATGCCGTTATTAAATTATTCTTGATGCAACGTGATGCCGAAGTCGTGTCACAACAAAACGCATTAGCAGAGAGTAAAGCGCAAGACACCTTAATGCAGGAGCGCTTAGCCCTTCAAGAACAAGCTCGGCAAGATTTAGAGGCTAACATTGAAGAGCGAACATTTGAGCTGCAAGTTACCCTACGTGAGCTTGAAGACAAAAATCGTGAGCTTGAGCAGCTCAATATGGAAGATGCATTAACGAAAACGAAAAATCGCCGTTATTTCGATAAAAAATTAATAATGGATATTCGCCGCTCTCGCCGGGAACAAACCCCGCTTAGCGTCATTATGCTCGATATCGACCATTTTAAAGCGATTAATGACAATTTTGGCCACTTAACCGGTGACCAAACCATTCAAACGACTGCAAATATTATTAAAGAACACTTAAAGCGCCCTCTCGATGAAGTCGCCCGGTATGGTGGGGAAGAGTTTGTTGTACTCTTGCCTAACACCCCCCTTGAAGGTGCCCTAATAATTGCTGAACAAATACGCAAAGCCGCTGCTAACACTGATATAATAGTTGCCGGAACAACGATTAAATTTACACTCAGTGCCGGTGTTTTCAGCGCCGTTGCAGAAGACGTTAATAAACCAAGTTTATTCACAGACTATGCCGACAAAGCCCTTTATCACGCAAAGCAAACAGGCCGTAATCGCGTAGTAAGTTATCCTCTACCAGACTAGGAGTATAAAAGCATGGCCCAATCAGGACTCGATCTTTTCCCATATACACGTATGCGCCGTATGCGCCGTGATAGTTTCTCTCGACGCCTTATGGCTGAAAACCAACTAACCGTGAATGATCTTATTTTCCCTGTTTTTGTGTTAGAAGGTAAAAACCGCCGTGAAGCCATTGAATCAATGCCGGGGATTGAGCGCCTTTCTATCGATTTATTGCTAGAAGAAGCCAAAGAGCTTGTTGAATTAGGTGTACCCGCTGTCGCGATTTTTCCTGTTACACCGAGTGATAAAAAATCACTGCTCGCTGAAGAAGCTTACAACCCTGATGCACTTGCACAACGCACTGTGCGTGCACTAAAAGAAGCATTTCCAGAGCTGGGTGTAATCACTGATGTTGCACTCGATCCATTCACTGTGCATGGCCAAGACGGCATTATTGATGACGAAGGCTATGTGATTAACGATGTGACAACTGAAATACTCGTAAAACAAGCACTTTCACATGCCGAAGCCGGTGCTGATGTCGTCGCCCCATCTGACATGATGGATGGACGTATTGGCGCAATTCGAGAAGCATTAGAAGCGCAAGGCCATATCCATACTCGCATCATGGCGTATTCTGCTAAATACGCTTCAAGCTATTATGGACCATTCCGTGATGCGGTAGGCTCAGCAGGTAATTTAAAAGGTGCCGACAAAAAAACCTATCAAATGGATCCAGCAAATTCAGATGAAGCCTTGCGTGAAGTAGCGTTAGACCTACAAGAAGGTGCAGATATGGTGATGGTTAAACCTGGCATGCCATATTTAGATGTTGTACGTCGCGTGAAAGACGAGTTTGGCGTACCAACATTTGCGTATCAAGTGAGCGGTGAATATGCCATGCATAAAGCAGCCATTGATAATGGTTGGCTTGCAGAAGAGGCAATAATCATGGAATCTTTACTGGCCTTTAAACGTGCAGGTGCCGATGGCATCCTCACTTATTTTGCTAAACAAGCAGCAACGTGGTTAAAAAATAACTAACCTAAAGTAAATAGTCTAAAAAACAGTGATTATTTCACTTTTATTAACATTTTGTATTCAATTTGTCATAGATTTTCCTTAAAGTATTGTGTCCCAATTTGGGACTCTAATCATAAATACACGGGAAAATATAATGATAAATACTAAATTAACGCCGCTCGCGCTTGTCATTGCAAGCCTGAGCGCGCCTGCCTCAGCCAACTTAATCATCTCAGAATACGTTGAAGGAAGCGCCAACAACAAAGCTGTTGAGCTTTACAACACGTCAAGCACTGAGTTATCACTCGATGGTTACACTATCTCATTGTATTCAAATGGAAATGGTGACTTAGCCTCTCCTAATAACAGCCTCACCTTAAGCGGTACCCTTGCTGCAAATGGCACATATGTGATTGCTAATGCAGGCGCTAGTGCAGAATTAATAGCAAAAGCAGATACAGATTCAACCATTACCTACTTTAATGGTGATGATGCGTTGGTATTAAGCAAAGACGGAGCAATTGTTGATAGCTTTGGTCAACTCGGTGTTGATCCAGGTTCAGCGTGGTCTGAGGGGGGAGTAACAACAGTCAATAAAACACTCCGTCGTAAAACGACTGTAACCACTGGCCGTACCGATGCAACGGCAGTCTTTAACCCAAGCGAAGAGTGGGAACAATTCGATCAAGACGATTTCAGCAACTTAGGCCTATATGGTGACAGCAGTGAACCAACACCTGAGCCAGAACCAGTAACACCACTTGTGTGTGGCGCAGAAAAAACCTTAATCAGCGCCATTCAAGGTGAAGGGGGTGATAGCCCACTTATTAACACTGAAGTAGAAGTTGAAGGCGTAGTCACTGCTGACTTCCAAGGTGATGATCAACTTAAAGGTTTCTTCATCAGCTCACTTGCGGCTGATATCGATGCAAACCCACTTACCTCTGAAGGCGTATTCGTTTATTTCGCTGATACTGATGTGACTGTTGGTGACCACGTACGTGTTAAAGGCAGCGTGGCTGAATACTACAGCGCAACACAACTGGGTGATGTTAGCCAAGTAGAAATTTGTGCGACAGGTTTAACTACCGACGCTACGGCTATCACCTTGCCAGTTGCTGACGTTGCAGACCTTGAAGCTTACGAAGGTATGCTCGTTACCCTCTCTCAACCACTTGTCGTTAATAACAACTATGGCCTTGGCCGCTACGGCGAAGTTGACTTAGGTACTGAGCGTTTATACCAAGGCACGCAAGTTGCGCTCCCAGGTGATGCTGCGAATGCAATTGAAGCTGAAAACCTGAAGAAGCAAATCTTAATTGATGATGGTTCAACCAAACAAAACCGTGATCCAATTGCTTATCCTGGCACGGGCCTCGATGCTTATAATACTCTGCGTTTAGGCGATACAGTAAATTCTATCACCGGTGTAATGGGTTACAGCTTTGACCGTTACCGTATTCACCCGACTGTGCAACCTAGTTTTACAGCAACAAATCCACGTGCAGACGCTCCTGAGCTGGCCGAAGGCGCAGATTTACGTGTTGCTAGTTTCAATGTACTGAACTACTTCAATGGTGATGGCCAAGGTGCAGGTTTCCCTACTAGCCGCGGTGCAGACAGTGAAGAAGAGTTTATTCGTCAACAAGCGAAAATCGTCAGTGCAATCACTGCAATTCAGGCAGATGTGATTGGCTTAATGGAAATCGAAAACGATGGCTTTGGTGAAAATAGCGCTATCGCCAGCCTAGTCGCAGCACTCAATGATGAAGACATAAACAACAGTTATGCTTTTGTTGACTTTAACGTCCCACAAGTAGGCACTGACGCGATTACAACGGCAATTATCTATCGTGCAAATAAAGTAACCGAGGTTGGCACAGCCGCGCATACTACGGTTGCACCATTTGATTACAGTAATCGTCCGCCAATTGCACAAAGTTTTAAATCGCTAGAAACAGAAGAGGTTTTCACTGTTGCTGTTGCGCATTTAAAATCAAAAGGTGGCTGTGGCAGTGCCGAAGGCAATAATGCAGATTTAGGCGATGGCCAAGCATGTTGGAATGAAATTCGAGTTGCGGGTGCCAATGCCTATGCAGATTGGTTAGCCACTCATCCTACGGGTGTCGCAGATGACGATGTCATTTTGGTTGGCGATATGAACGCTTATGCCATGGAAGACCCTATCCGTGCATTTGCAGACAAAGGCCTTAAGAGTGCTGTTGCAGAGTTAGATGGTAACACATTAGGTTATTCTTATAGCTTCTCTGGTCGTATTGGTAGCCTTGATCATGCATTAGTATCTGAATCACTGCTTGGTAAAGTAGTTGCAGCGACAGATTGGCATATCAATGCCGATGAGCCAATTAGCTTAGACTATAATCTTGAATACAAGTCATCAACTCAACAAGCAAGCCTCTATGCAGACAATGCTTATCGAGCATCGGATCATGACCCAGTCATCATTGATATTAAATCAGAGCCAGCACCAGAGCCTATTCCTGAGCCACAAGCCCCAGTAATAAGCCCAGAGCAAGCTTTTGAAGTACTTGAAAATAGCGCGATTGGTACTGTCATTGGCCAACTTGAATTCAGCGATGCTGATGCTGAGTATACGCCTGTTGTAAAATTCATTGTTTCTGGTGAAAACGCAGATGCGATATCAATCGACGCACTCGGTCAAATCAGCCTTACGAAAGAACTTGATTATGAGTTCGAAAATAAACTAACACTTATGATCCGCGCTGAAGATAGCGCAGGTAACTTATCGGAAGCGCAACTACTTTACATCAATGTGAAAAATGATGAAGCTGACGATGAAGATGAAGATAAAGACGATTCTGGCTCATTTGGCTGGCTGAGTTTACTTGCTTTACCTTTCGTGGCTGTACGCCGCCGCTTTAAAGCATAAACATTAAAAAGGCCGCAATTGCGGCCTTTATTCATCCTGCGATTTAAGCCTTACACTCTACATGTGCCTTAAATGTACTAGAGCCTTTGTTTACTTTATACAACTTCGTAATTGCTAATTGCTGCTCTTCATTAATTTGCCAATTACTAAAATGGTATTTTTCACCATTCTCAAGGCTAATCTTAAACACCGTAAGAAAGGCCACTTTCTTAAACTCAATGGCTTTAATCTCTTCAGCATTTATATAACGCTTACCAAAACCACGAGAATAGCAAATGCCTGCTTTGTAGCAGTGTAAAAAACGGATCTGCAAAAAGTTTAATACCGTGATAAACAGTAAAACTGGCAAAATAAACATCAGTAATGACGTACCAATAATGTTAACACTAAATGCAACAAGACTAGCCAGCACTAACTTGCTTCCCTGTACGGTCCAATTTGGACTTAACTTAATCGTTTTCATGAGAATATATCTTTAATTTTTAATAAAAATAAGCAGGACTTTTAATACAAAATGATTAACTAATCATTCGCAAGGCAATTCTACACCGTTCAAAAAAGGTACACAAGGTACAAAATAAGACTTTTAGACTAGAACAAAATGATTAATTCACAACTTACTAAAAAGCATAGCTTTTTAGATTAAAAATAAATTTGTACAAAAATCATGCACATCAAACCACTTAGTACTTATTTGGTAATTATGAAAATAAAACCAATACTAAAAACCGTGATCATATTGGGAACATTAATAAAGAAGTACTGAATAGAAGATTAATTTAGATGTGTTATTTGTAATCGAGCTTGGCGGGCAATAAAAAACCCGCAACAAGTGCGGGTTTTTTTAAGAAGTTAAAAGGCTAATTACTTAGCAGCTTTTTTCTCTTTTTCTGCAGCGATTACAGTTTCAGCTACGTTTTGTGGACATGGTGCGTAGTGTGAGAACTCCATAGAGAACTGACCACGACCAGACGTAATAGTACGTAAGTGACCGATGTAACCGAACATTTCAGAAAGTGGTACTTCACCCTTGATGCGAACGCCCATTGCGCCTGCTTCTTGGTCTTTGATCATACCACGACGACGGTTAAGGTCACCGATTACGTCACCTACGTTGTCTTCTGGTGTGAACACGTCAACTTTCATGATTGGCTCAAGAAGTTGTGCACCCGCTTTAGGGATAGACTGACGGAAAGCGCCTTTAGCAGCGATTTCGAACGCGATTGCTGATGAGTCAACTGCGTGGAAAGCACCGTCGAAAAGTTCTACTTCAACGTCTAATACTGGGAAGCCAGCTAGAACACCTTCATCCATCATAGACTTAAAGCCTTTCTCAACTGCAGGCCAGAATTCCTTAGGAACGTTACCACCAACAACTGAAGACGTGAATGTGAAACCTGAGTTAGCTTCACCTGGCTTGATGCGGTAATCAATTTTACCGAATTGACCAGAACCACCAGATTGTTTCTTGTGCGTGTAGCTATCTTCGATTTCTTTCGTGATAGTTTCACGGTAAGCAACCTGAGGTTGACCAACAACTAGGTCTACGCCGTAAGTACGCTTAAGGATATCTACTTTGATATCTAAGTGAAGCTCACCCATACCTTTAAGGATTGTTTCGCCTGAATCTTCGTCAGTTTCAACTTGGAATGAAGGATCTTCTGCAACCATCTTACCGATCGCGATACCCATCTTCTCGTTACCGCCTTTGTCTTTAGGCGCAACAGCGATTGAGATAACTGGATCAGGGAAGATCATCGCTTCAAGTGTACATTCGTGCTTAGGATCACAAAGCGTGTGACCAGTTTGAACGTTCTTCATACCAACAACAGCGATGATGTCACCCGCTTGCGCTTCAGAGATCTCGTTACGGTCGTTAGCTTGCATCTCAACCATACGGCCGATACGCTCAGTTTTACCTGTTGCTGAGTTAAGTACTGTGTCACCTTTTTTCATACGACCTGAGTAGATACGGATGAATGTAAGTGCACCGAAACGGTCGTCCATGATTTTGAACGCTAGCGCTTTAAGTGGCTCATCAGCAGAAACTGTTGCTACTTCACCTGTCGCTTCACCTGTTTCTGGATCAGTTAGAGGCTGTGGATCAACTTCTGTAGGCGCAGGTAGGTAATCTACAACCGCGTCTAGTACTAATTGCATACCTTTGTTTTTGAATGCAGAACCACAGAACGTTGGGAAGAACGCAAGATCACGAGTACCTTTACGGATACAACGCTTGATTTCTTCTAATGAAGGCATTTCACCTTCCATGTACGCTTCCATTAGCTCATCGTCTTGCTCAACAGCAGACTCGATTAGCATCTCATGGTATTCATCAACTTTGTCTACCATGTCAGCTGGAACGTCTTGTACTTCGTAGTTTTCAGGAAGACCTGTCTCGTCCCAAACGTATGCTTTTTTCTCAAGTACGTCTACAACACCACAGAATTGGTCTTCGATACCGATTGGTAAAGTCATAACTAGTGGGTTAGCACCAAGTACTTTTTCTACTTGACCAACTACGCGGTAGAAGTCAGCACCCATACGGTCTAGTTTGTTTACGAAGATTACACGTGCAACTTCTGATTCGTTCGCATAACGCCAGTTAGTTTCTGACTGTGGCTCAACACCACCAGAACCACAGAATACACCGATACCACCGTCTAGTACTTTAAGTGAACGGTATACTTCTACTGTGAAGTCAACGTGTCCCGGAGTATCGATAACGTTTAAGCGGTGGCCTTTCCACTCACAAGTTACAGCTGCTGATTGGATTGTAATACCGCGCTCAGCTTCTTGTTCCATGAAGTCAGTAGTAGACTCACCGTCGTGTACCTCACCAGTCTTATGAATTTTACCCGTAAGCTTAAGGATACGCTCAGTGGTGGTAGTTTTACCCGCGTCAACGTGGGCGAAAATACCAATATTTCTGTACTTCGATAAATCTGCCATTATTTTACTCTTAATAAAGTCGAAAAATTATTCGGCGGGAGTATAGCATTACTTAAAGCGAACATCACCATAGAAGTCGCTTAAAATGCAATCAATTTTATAAAATTTTTATATGCAAAGGATAAGCGGCACTTTTTAAAGTGCCGTTAAAGTGATGTTAAGGTGCCAAGGAGTCATTTTATGTCTCCAAAAATAAAAAGAGATTCGAAATAATGCGAAAAAACGCCTAATCAAATGCCATCTCAGGAATGTCACCCGAGACAATAAGTTTGCCTTGTGTCTTTGCAATAATCTCATCAACCGAAACACCTGGGGCACGCTCTAATAAATGAAATGCACCGTCTTTAATTTCTAATAACGCTAAATCGGTGATCACTTTATTAATACAACCAACACCAGTGAGCGGTAAACTACACTCTGTTAGTAGCTTTGATTCACCGTGTTTATTGGCGTGCGTCATGGTGCAAATAATGTTTTTCGCTCCTGCCACTAAATCCATTGCGCCTCCCATGCCTTTAACTAACTTTTTCGGGATCATCCAACTGGCAATGTTACCGTTTTGGTCAACTTCAAAGGCACCCAGTACCGTTAAATCGACATGTCCACCGCGGATCATGGCAAAGCTTTCTGCAGAGTTAAAAATAGCCGCCCCCGTTGCTGCGGTGACCGTTTCTTTACCGGCGTTGATCATATCGGCATCGACTTGATCTGCACTTGGGTAGGGCCCCATGCCGAGTAAGCCATTTTCTGATTGCAGCATCACTTCGATGCCATCAGGGACATAATTCGCGACTAAGGTTGGAATTCCAATGCCTAAATTAACGTAGTAACCGTCTTGTAATTCCATCGCCACGCGTTTAGCGATTTGTTCTCGTGATAATGCCATCTGCGTGCTCCTTATTGACTCTCTTGCTTAGTGGTAACTTTCTCGATGCGTTTTTCAAATTCACCTTTAATCACGCGGTCAATATAGATACCCGGTGTGTGAATTTGACTTGGCTCAAGCTCCCCTGGCTCAACGATTTCTTCAACTTCAAGAACCGTAATTTTGCCCGCGGTTGCCGCCATCGGGTTAAAATTCATTGCCGTATGTCGATAAATACAATTGCCGTAACGGTCTGCTTTCCACGCTTTTACTATCGCAAAGTCACCCGTAATACTTGGCTCTAATAAATAATCGCGACCATTAATATTGCGGGTTTCTTTACCCTCAGCGACCGGTGTACCCACACCCGTCGCGGTATAAAATGCAGGAATACCCGCACCACCAGCACGCATTTTTTCAGCTAAGGTGCCTTGCGGTGTGAGCTCAACCTCAAGCTCACCGTTTAATAATTGCTGCTCAAATAACGCGTTTTCGCCGACATACGACGCCACCATTTTGCGGATCTGCTTGTCTTCGAGCAACACACCTAAGCCAAAACCATCTACGCCGCAGTTATTCGACACGACGGTTAAATCACGCGTGCCTTGACGTTTAATTTCAGCAATTAGACCTTCGGGAATGCCACATAAGCCAAAGCCGCCAGCGATGACAGTCATGCCATCTTCAAGGCCTGCCATTGCATCACTATACGTTGTTACTACTTTATCAAAACCAGCCATGGGCTCCTCCTATTGTGCTGTCCAACCGCCATCAATGGCGATTGCTTGCGCAGTAATATTTCTTGCTGCATCCGCCATTAAAAAGCTCACGGTATGCAGTATTTCATCTAAGCCGATAAATGCCTTTTTCGGCATAGGTGCAAGCATAATGGTGTCGATCACTTGCTGCTCAGAAATGCCATGTTCTTTCGCTTGAGACGCTATTTGCTGCTCCACCAGCGGGGTTTTCACATACGCCGGACACACCGTATTAATCGTGATGTTGGCATCACCCGTTTCGAGTGCCATGGTTTTTGCAAAGCCAATTAAGCCATGTTTTGCTGCGATATAAGCCGACTTATACTTAGAGGCGACCATGGCATGAATTGAGCCAATGTTAATGATGCGACCAAAATCTTGCTTACGCATACGCGGCAATACCGCTTTGGTCATCATTGCCGGACCAACAAGCATTACCTGTTGTAAAAACTGCCATTTATCTGCCGGAAAGTCTTCAAGCTTGGCAACATGCTGAATACCCGCATTATTAATAAGAACATCAATCGGCTGATTTAGCTCAGTAAAAAATTGCTCTATCGCAGTGCTATCTGCCACATTCAGTGCATAGCCTTCAGCGCTGCCGCCTTGCTCTACAATTCCTGCTGCTGCTTGCTGCGCCGCATGTTGATTTAAATCAGTGACAATAATGGTATGCCCTTGCATCGCAAGTTGCTGGGCAATATACAGGCCAATACCACTGGCAGCACCGGTAATTAAAACTGTTTTGCTCATCGGGTTACTCCTCTAAAAACTCACTGATAAGCTGCGCCTTAGGCGCAATTGAGAACAGGCCATCAAGGTGCCCCCAACCGCCTTCGATTTCAGAAAGCGTGACATCTTTACCTTGCGCTTTCATGGTTTCATACACAGCGCGCATGTTTTCAGGGCGTAGCAATAAGTCGTTACTTGCAGGAAGCAGTAAGGTTTTTGCAGATACGTTTTTAAGTGCACTGGTTAAATCACTTTGCATACCCGCCGTAAATAATTGTGATGCCCGGACCAAATACAATACATGGTTCGCATCTTGAGTTTGCGCACGCGCCATTGCACGCTGTGCAAGCACTTGGTTTAATTTAGGCAAAGTGCGAATGTCTTTTAACGCCCCGTCATCTAGAACGTTAAAATCTGGGAAACTGGCATTGTAAATAATCGGGTGCATTGCATCTTGAGTGATATTGAGCATGGTTGCAGCAAGCCCCTCTAACGGGCGCTCTTTGCCATAGTAATTACCTTGTTGCCAATTTTTATCAAGGCGAATTGGTAAAGCCCATTTTTCAAGTGCTGCGACAGTCCATGCGTCCATCGTTGCCGCACCAATGACATGAATTAAACGCTCTACTTTATCAGGGTAACGTGTTGCCCATTCAAGCGCTTGAAACGAGCCCATAGATGCGCCCATTATTGCATGTAATTTATTAATGCCTAGGCTGTCTAATAAACGCTTTTGCACATTAACAAAGTCAGTGATCGTCACAACAGGAAAATCCAAACCATAGGGTTTACCCGTTTTTGGGTTAATCGATGCAGGACCTGTGGTGATCACATTAGAATCGTGCCAATTCGCATTCACTAAGGTGTCTGAACTGATCACAAAATATTTATTAGTATCAATCGCCTTACCTGGGCCGATGATCGCATCCCAATACCCTGGTAATGCATCATCTGCTTTATATTTACCCGCAGCATGTGAGGTACCCGAAAAATAATGGGTAATTAAAATCACATTATCTTTGTTGGCATTTAATTTACCGTAACTTTCCCAACCAATATCGACTTTAGGTAAAGTCACGCCAGAGACAGTGGTAAAGTCCTTTGTCGTAAAATGCTGTTTTTCTACCAGCATTGTCTGAGGTGGTGTGTTATCAGCAGCAAACGCTGTGCAACTAAATACAACCAACCATAGCAACATTATTAATTTAGTTTTCATTGCTGTTCCTTAAAATAAAATAAAGAGTCCAAGTGCCAATGCCACACCTATGAGCGGAATAACCGCTGTTAGCGCTGCCATTGACCAATAAGCGCGTTGATGCGTTTCTTTACAGATAGCGCGTATTGTCGTTACCACATAGCCATTATGCGGCAAGGTGTCGAGTGCGCCCGAGCTAATTGCCACCACACGGTGTAGTTGCTCTGGGTTCACACCCATATCTAAATACCCAGGTGCGACAAGGGGTAATGCAATGGCTTGCCCGCCAGAAGCCGAACCAGTTAAACCCGCAATGACACTCACGGCAACCGCAGCCCCTACAAGTTCATTGCCAGGCATATGCGTCATTACATCCACAGCAGCAGTAAACGCAGGTGACACCTTAGCCACCGCACCAAAACCAACAACTGCTGCGGTATTACCAATAGCGACCAATGCCCCGGTTGTGCCCACATTAATGGCATTCCCCATATCGTGAAAATGCTTAAAGTTAATAATCACAATACTTAACACCCCTCCCAGCAACGCAACGATCAGTGCTGTTTGCTGTAACACATCGTGTAAAGTAAATGATAAAAGCAGTACCACAATCAAAGGGATCACCCCCGTAATTGGGTGCGGGCGACGACGTTCAATTATTACCGGGTCGTCATCACGCGCTTCAAAAGTTTCGCCATTAGCCACCGCTTTTTTGATCATTTTGTTTAACCAAAAATAGCCTGCTATAGCCATGAAAATAGCCACCACTAAACTCACTTCCCATGCAGCATAAGGCGAGGTACCTAAGTGCTTCACGGGGATCCAGTTTTGGATTTCAGGTGAACCAGCCGAGGTCATGGTAAAGGTCACTGAGCCAAATGCGAGGGTCGCTGGAATAAAACGGCGCGGTAAATTGGCATCTTTAAACAAACTAAGTGCCATTGGGTAGACTGAAAACGCTACGATAAACACGCTAACGCCACCATACGTTAATACAGCACACGCAATCACCACAGCAAGCACCGCGTGCTTCATGCCTAGTTTACCCACAATATAACTTGCCACACTGTCTGCCGCACCCGTGTCTTCCATAAACTTGCCGAATAAAGATCCCAGCAAGAACATAAAGAACCACGCACTTAAGAAACCAGCAAAGCCGTCCATGTAGGCATTAATAAAGTTTGAGTCAGCCGACACAGGAAAAATAGCCATGCCACTACTGAGTGCGACAAGTAGCGCACAGATTGGCGCGGCAATAAATAAATTTACCCCACGCAACGTTAAAATGATCAGCAGTATTAAACCGCCTAACAGTCCTATCATGCTCAGCATAGACATTCCTATAATTATTGTTATTAAACAGATGAGGTGACATCGGAATAATGCATTCAGTCTTACCTTAAGCGCCAAAAAAAGACATAACACTAAGGTACTATCTGCTTTAAAAATAGCTTAAAAGCTTGATAAATAAAGGCCTATAGCGGGTATAGCACTATGGTACTAATTCATTTTTCGCAACTATCTTCTACATTAACTGACAGGTGACACGGGCAAATATTATGAGTCTTAGGCAACATCATCGTGAGTGGCCACAAGACAAATGACAACAATAACAAGGAATACAACATGATAAAGCTTAACCCAAAAGTCGCGCCACTTACTCTGGCAGTCTCCCTTGCTTTAGCAGGTGTGAATGCGCAAGCAGCTGATCAAGCAGAACCTGCAGCCAAGAAAGGTGAACTTGAACGCATTCAGGTAACAGCGCGTAAAACCGTTGAAAACCTACAAGAAGTACCTGTTGCAGTGACATCAATTGGTGCTGAAGAGCTGGCTGAAAATGGCATATCAGTGATGACCGAAGTTCAGCAGTTTTCACCTAACACCACACTACAAGCAAGCCGTGGTACTAACTCAACCATTACTGCATTTATTCGTGGCGTAGGTCAGCAAGATCCACTGTGGGGCTATGAGCCTGGTGTCGGTATCTATATTGACGACGTCTATTTAGCGCGTCCACAAGGTGCGGTACTCGACCTACTAGACGTACAACAAATCGAAGTACTTCGTGGTCCACAAGGGACGCTGTATGGTAAAAATACCATTGGTGGCGCAATTAAGTATGTCACCAAAGAAATGAGCGGCGATGCCATGTTAAATGTGCAGGGCACAGTGGGTAGCTACAACCAAAAGGACCTTAAAATCACAGGTCAACTGCCTATTGTTGACGAAAAACTGTATGTGGGCTTTGGGTTTGCTACATTAAACCGTGATGGCTTTGGTGAGTTTTTAACCTCAGCACTTGATAACCAAGACCGCGAAAACTACAACAAAGATGTCACTGCAGCTCGTGTTACATTAGAATACACACCAACAGATGACTTATTCTTCCGCTTAGCGTGGGATAAAACAGAAGATAAATCGAACGCCAAAGGCGGCTACCGTTTACTACCAAGCTTACTCACGGATGCGCCAGTCCCCGACAGCGTATACGACTCATACACCAGCTTACCAACATGGAATAAAGTAGAGCTTGAGGGTTACAGCTTAACTGCACGTTGGGATATGAGCGACCGCACCAGTGTTAAATACATCGGTTCGAGCCGTGAAAGTTATTCACCAACCAATATTGACTTTGATAACACCTCACTGCCTATTTTTGACGTACCGGCTATTTACGATGACGAACAAACGACACACGAAATTCAACTAAACCATCAAGGCGATAACTACAAGTTGGTGTCAGGCCTTTACTATTACGATGGTGAGTCATGTGGTCAATTTGAGGCTATTTTAGGTGTGTTAGGTCAAAGCTTAGGCGCTGCGGGATTAACGCGTGAAGTAAGCGGCTGTAGTAATTCAAATAGTAAAGCAGCCTATATACAAGGCTCGATTGATTTGAGTGAAAAATGGTCAATGACATTAGGTGCGCGCTACACCAAAGACAGCAAAGAGGCCATTGTTAACAACGGCCTTGTATTTGACATTGTTTATCCTGAATCAGACTGGATCCCAGGTTATGTGCGCCCAGAAGGCCAGCTAGTCCCTACCGTACTTGATGATGAAGAAGAGTGGTCACGCTTTACACCTCGTGCAGGTGTTGAGTACCAATACTCAAACGACATTATGTTCTTCGCAAGTTATGCGCAAGGCTTTAAATCAGGCACATTCAACCCGCGTGCAACAACCGCAGAGCCAGCTGCACGACCAGAAATTGTTGATTCTTTCGAAATGGGTATGAAGAGCGAATGGAACAATAATTTACGTGCAAACGTCACCGTATTTACCCTTGATCATAAAGACCGCCAATATATTTCTGTACTACCGGGCGACAGTGCAGCTGATTTAAACCAACGTTTAGGTAACATTGGTGAATCTAAATCAGACGGTATTGAGCTTGAACTTAATTACGTAGCCACAGAATCACTCAGCTTTGATGCCTCAGTCGGTTATATCGACAGTAGCTTCGACAATGTTATTGATTACAATCCTGAAACAGGTGAAGCATTTGACAAGTCAGACCGCTTTAGCGTTTCAAATACGCCTGACTTAACCTTTAATTTAGGTGCAACATACCGTATGTACACTGAAATGGGTGACTTTGTCGTCAATGGTAATTACTACTACCGTGGTGATTATGCACTGTTCGAAGAAGACAGCCTATTAACGCAAGATGCTTACGGTATCTTCAACATGGGTGTGACATGGTACAGCACTGATGGTCATTGGACGGCGGGTCTTTACGGTAAAAACTTAACCGACGAAGAGTACATGATTGGGGGTTACCAATTCGTAGCACCTGATCCAAGCGACCCTACCGATACTAGCAAATACACCCCAGGTTTAGGGGGTGATAATACGCTAATCGGTTACTACGGCGACCCTCGCACTGTCGCTTTCACCGTAGGTTACCGTTTCTAAATCCTTGTGTGAGAAAGGTTTGCCTGATACTTCCCCTCAGGCAAACCTTGTTTCCAACTGTAAAATCACTTATAACATAACGCATTGGAGAATCGAGGGAATGTCTTTAGCTGTGAACACCATAATCGCCGATGATCATCCGTTATTTAGAAGTGCACTTCGTCAAGCGGCCGCAACATCTGTGCCTGAAGAACACATAAAAGAAACCAGTGATATTGATGGCTTATTTACATTATTAGCCGCTCACCCAGAAATTGAGCTGATTTTTTTAGATCTCACCATTCCTGGTGCAAATGGTCTGCAGGCCCTGTCGCAATTGCGTAATCACTACCCCGATATTTTAGTCATTATGGTCTCAGCCAATGAAACACCCGCCATTATTAAACAAGCAATGAGCCTAGGTGCAGCTGGCTATATTCCTAAGTCATCGTCTCTTGATGTGATCAGCGAAGCAATTAGTCATGTGCTAAATGGCGATACGTGGTTACCTCCTGAAGTTGATTTAACCGATGTGGTAATCAATGATGAGCAGAGTGAGTTTGCTCGTAACCTTGAAAAACTCACCCCACAACAATACCGCGTGCTGGCGATGATTGCCGATGGTTTACTCAATAAACAAATTGCTTTTGAAATGTCGATTCAAGAAACCACCATTAAACAGCATGTATCAGCCATTTTACGCAAACTCAATGTGTATAACCGTACTCAGGCAGGTATTTTATTTAATCAGCTTTCGCAGGTTGGTAAAATAGAAGACAACTAAAATAGAAGACAACGAGTACTGTACTAAACCCACATTAATAAACCACAGCAATAAACGCGACTCCCGTTTTTATTTAAAATTCCCATTAGTGGGAATTTACCTTCCGCATTAAAAACAAAACACTATATATTTTAATAACTTAAATCTTGGCACACTCCTCGCTTATGTGTTCGTAACAAGCATATACCGATAAAAATGAACGCTAAGGATAATCACGTGTACTCAACAAGCAAAAAGCTTAGACAAAAACTCATACTACAAACTATCACCTTTCTTACCATCACATTCAGTGCTTTTTCTGTGCATGCAGACGAACTCGACCAATGGATCGTTGAGTTAATGCAAAAAAGAAATATCCCTGGGTTGCAGCTAGCTGTCGTGCAAAATAATAAAATAACCAAAACTGCCAGCTATGGCACTGCGAATATTGAAGATAATATTGCCGTTGATTCAACTACTTTATTTGCTATTAACTCAGTCACCAAAGCGTTTGTCGGCGTAGCCCTAATGCAACTGGTTGAGCAAAAGAAACTAAACCTTGATGCGCCTATTTCCACTTACCTACCAGACCTCCCTAAACAGTGGCACCCAATCACAACAAGGCAACTAATGAGCCACACGTCTGGTTTACCTGAGATTTTAAAAGATGGCATTGGTAATTTAATCTCCGATCAAGGCCCTGATCACGCGTGGCAACGAGTACAAACTATGCCATTAGAATTTAATACAGGTACTCGTTTTAAATATAACCAAACAAATTACGTTATTGTCGGTCAGCTTATTAACAAACTCTCAGGCATGCCTTTTCAGGAATTTATTCAAAAAAACCAGTTACAACAGGCCGAAATGAACAGAACAATTGAAGCAGGCTTTAACAACCTCAATAACGTCGTAAAACACTCAGCGAGACGATACGAAAACCAAGGCAATGACCTTTTAAACTCTAGAGAAGCGATTTTTTCTCCTCTATTGCAAACAGCCGCGGGCATGGCTTCTACAGCAACTGAGCTGGCACATTGGCTAATTGCATTACAAACAAATCAATTAATGGGGGCTGATAGTGTGCGCAAAATGTGGACCCCTACTCGTTTATTAAATGGCAATACGCAAGGGTTTAACCAACGTTTAAATGGCTATAGCCTCGGCTGGCCTGTAATGGCGAGAGAAGAACACCCTGCGATAGCTGCTGTAGGTGGCGATAGAGCAGGTGTGTTTGTTTACCCTGAAGATAATATGTCAATCGTCATTTTAACCAACTTAATTGGCGCACTTCCCTCGCAGTTTGTTGATGAAATTGCCGGTTTTTATATCCCTGAAATGAAACGTGAGAATGGCTTTGGTTTAAGCAAAAATCTTAAAAAACTATGGCAAGTACTTGAAGTTCAAGGCTATGAAAATGCAATTGAAGCAGCACACATATTGAGCCAAAAAGAGCACATCCAATTTGATGAAAAAAATATTAACCAGTGGGGCTATTCACTTATCAATCAAGATAAGCTCAATGAAGCATTAGCCATTTTTAAACTCAACACACACCTTTTCCCAAATAGCTACAATACCTTTGATAGCTTGGCAGAAGCTTACTGGTATTTGGGTTACCACAAACACGCAATCGCCAACTATAATCATGTGCTTACGCTACAACCTGATAACGCGCATGCGAAAAAGCAACTGGCTAAGCTTGCAAAATTAAATCAATAAACGCCGTTTTTATACGCTGTCCCACTTTTGATTTATTAATCCCGAAAGTGGGAATTTCCGCATTCACAAGAACATAAAAATCAATATAATTCATAAGCTTAAATATTGGCATGTTCCTCGCTATTGTATTTATTAATTAAAAACACAATGAAACATAGCCAATGGATTTAGATAGCACCTTAAAATCTAGCAATAAGCCAAGTCAGCGTAAAAAGTTGATCATTGGCGTCTTAATTATAAGCACGTTGCTTGTAATGTGGTTGGTCAAATCATGGCTCGCCCCCACGACGCTCTTGGCCAAGCAACTGCAAATCGCCACCGTTAAAAAAGCCGATTTTATAGTGAAGATACGCGGTTTTGGTCGTTTAAAACCCAAATTCCAACGCTATTTAACCAATACCGATACTGCCATGGTCGAGGCTATCCATGTTTACCCTGGCACCTTAGTGACTAAAGACACGGTTATACTCAGCTTAATAAACCCGCAACAAGCACAACGTTTATCGGTTGCACGATTAGAACTCGCCCGCCAAAAAGCCAGTGTCAATGAGCAACAAATTAACCAGCAAAGTGAACTACTTGAACGCCAAGCTAACCTCGCGATTTTAAAAAGTGAATTACAAAGTGCAGAGCTTAGAGCCGATGCCGAAAGCAAATTAGTTGAGCAAGGTATTGTTTCAAGCTTAGATTACAAACGCAGCTTACTCAGTGTCGCACAACTAACCGAACGCGTTAACATCGAAAAGCAACGCCTTATGCAACTAAAAGAAATGCACCTACAGCGCGATAAAATTCAGCAAGAGTTATTAAGCCAATTTGAGCTGAATTATCAGGTAGAACAACACGCATTTGATGAACTGCAAATCAAAGCTGGTATCGATGGCATGCTGCAAGAGCTCAATGTAGAACTTGGACAAAACCTCATGCCGGGCACCCGCCTTGCTGTTGTGGGTTCAAATAAAGCACTCAAAGCTGAGCTCAGTGTACAGCAAGCCGATGCAGAAAAAGTGGCACTTAATATGACAGCTAAAGTAAACACCTTTAGCCAAGCGGGTCAGGGAGAAGTAAGCGCTAAAGTGACCCGAATTGACCCTATCGTGACCGACGGTCGCGTGATCATAGAACTTGATTTAGAAGGGACGCTGCCTGCCAATGCTCGACCCGACTTAAGCATCGAAGGCTATGTAGTGAGTAATATCATCCCCGATGCATTAACCATTAATGTACCGCAAAGAGCAACGGCGCACAGCCATGCCACTCTTTTTAAACTCAATCCAAGTACTCAGTTAGCAGCGCCAATTAATATCGAATTTGGTACACTCAGTGACAACCAAATTCAACTTTTGAGCGGCGCCACTGAGGGCGAACAGCTGATCATTTCAGATCTTTCTAAATGGCAGCATTTGGCAACAATAAAAATCGAACAGGACAGTTTATGAAAACCAATACGCTTATCTCATTAAACAATATCGCCAAAGTCTATCGCGGCCAAAATGTTGAAACCTATGCATTAAAAAACATCAGTCTGAACATTAACCAAGGTGACTATATTTGCATTAGCGGCCCCTCAGGCTGTGGTAAATCAACGCTGCTTTCACTACTGGGCTTGCTTGATAGCCCTACAGGTGGCGACTATTTCATTAAAGATGTCGACACTAAAACCCTCGATATGGATAAACAAGCAGAGTTGAGAAATCTACATATTGGCTTTATTTTTCAGTCGTTTAATTTAATTGATGAACTATCTGTATTCGATAACGTTGCACTACCTCTCACCTATAGAGAGCCCGCAATGAGCCAAAACGACATTGAAGCGGCAGTAAAGCAAGCACTCGATGAAGTAGAAATGGGCCACCGTGCTCAGCATAAACCCAATCAATTATCGGGTGGTCAACAGCAGCGCATTGCTATCGCCCGTGCGCTGGCTGGTAAACCCAGCATTCTATTAGTGGATGAGCCAACGGGTAACTTAGACTCAAAAAATGGTGATGCGGTTATGGACTTGCTCGATGAGCTGAATAAAAAAGGCACCACGATTTGCATGGTTACCCACGACTTACGTTACGCAGGACGTGCCAAAACCCAGCTAAAACTACTCGATGGCGAAATTATTTCCTACTCAGAGGCGCGTCAAGCCTCAGATCACTTAGCAGCCACTGAACACAATGAAGAAAGTGCAGAGGTGATCTAACATGAAACTAACCAAAATACGCACTCAATTGAGTTTAGCGTGGGCATCTCTGATGAATGCCCCCGGCTTTGTAACGGCGGTTATCGCAACATTAGCACTCACCCTCGCCACCTTGTTTGTGGTACTCAGTTTAGTAAACAGCTACTTTTTAAAGCCACTGGATGTCTACGATGAAAATCGCATGGTGGTCGTTGAACAATCCCTTACCTATGATGACTACGACGCCACCGGCTTTCAAAGCTATCAGTCGATGGTGCATTGGCTCAAGCATAATCAAAGCTTCGAGCAAAGTATGATGATCAATGCTGGCGAGGAAATCTTTGCCAACCTCGATGGCCAACCAAAAGAACCGGTACTTTATGTGGGCGGCAATTATTTTGACTTGTTGCACACCCCATTCTTACTAGGGCAAGGTTTTGACCTTGGCGAAACACTAGAAACACCCGACGATCGCGTAGTGATTTCAGCCAACTTTTGGCGCAAGCATTACAGCAGCGATCCGAATATTATTGGTAAGACACTCTCAGTAATGGCCGGTAAAACCGATTATGTTCACCGTATCGTGGGGGTTGTTGATGATTCATTTAGCCCACCTTATATGTTTAAAGCAAGTGATGTTGAAGTGTGGTTTCCATCAAGCGCCGACCGTCGTTTTTTTCACAATGAAGACTGGCAAAGCCCGTGGACAAACACCTTTAAAAACTTAAAGCTAATTGCCGTTTTAAAACCCGGCGTAACAATTGAGCAAGTTAAAGTCGACTTAAAACAACAAATTGACACCATAAAATCAGAATGGCTCAACAATGGCGGCATTACCGATGTAAAACCCGAAGTAACCGCCTATCGCGACGTTGAATTAGGCAAAAATGATGACTTAAGCTTAATGATGCTTGCAGGAGCCGTGGGCTTATTAATCATTGCGGTGCTGAACGTCAGTACTTTATTTTTCTCGCGTGCGCTGGCGCAACATAAAACCCTCGCTTTGCAAGCAGTGCTCGGTGCTAAACGAAAAACCTTGTTTAATAGCATATTCTTACAGTCACTGATTCTAATGACTTTGTCGGTCAGTATTGCACTGTTTTTAGCAGTCTGGGGCATTCGCTTATTTAAAGTATTGGCCGAAGGGCGTTTACCCTTGGTTAATAGCCTTGCTGTTGATAGTACACTGGTGATCGTTGCAGTGCTTTTATGTATTGCACTTGCCACTATTTTCTCACTGATAACAGCGCGTTTAGTGAATTACAAAACCCTAAACACGCAAATGCAAAACAGTGGTAAAGGCGGTGTATCACAAGTATCTGGCCGTACGGTACGCATTTTAATTGGCTCACAAATGTTTGTTGCCGCCCTACTCGTTAGCTTTTCGGTAATGGTTGTAAGCAAAGCCCTCGGTACGATTAACCGCCCTTTAGGCAGTGACACTGAGAACCTCTATTTTGCCAACCTGTTCCAGCCAAATAATCAAATGTCATTGGCTGAGCGCTACGAACACATGCTGCAATACAAGCAAGTTTTACTTAATAGCGAAGGCATTGAAGATGTGGCTCTCGGTCACAGCCCGGTGTCGCCAAGACAAAACGCCAATACCCTGACTGATGTTAATGGTAAAAGCTCAATTTTCTTCCCAAGTCAGTGGGTGGGGCCTGATTACTTTGCTTTAGTTAACACGCAAATTCTCGCGGGGCGCACTTTTACTGAGCAAGCAATACGCGGTGAAACCAACGAGATACTGGTGTCACAAAGCGTGGCAGAAAACTTATTACCCGATCAAGATTATCGCAATATTATTGGTAAATCTTATCAAGGCCTGGAAGAAAAAATGTTTGAAGTGGTCGGCGTAACCGAAGACTTTAATCACCCAAAATACTACGACGAATCGTTTGGCCGTCATATTTGGTGGCCGGCCCAGCCGTATAGCTATATGTTCACAATTAAAGCCTCTGAAGGCGTCAAGCTGACCAATAAACAAATACTTAATACACTAAAAGAAAAGAACAGCGACTTAACCATGTGGCAGTTTAATGACTTACAACACGAGTACGACAATTTACTGTATATGAGCCGACTAACTGTGGTTCTGTGTAGTACCTTAGCGCTATTTACTCTATTATTAGCGGCAATCGGTATTTTTGGGGTACTGAGCTACAACCTTGGTCTGCGCCGTTATGAATTCGGTATACGTATGGCTTTAGGTGCTAAAAAAGCACGTTTATTCAAGCTGATGAGTGTTGAAGCGATTATCCCTGTTTTAATTGGTTTTAGTGTCGCGTTGGCTGCTGTGATTGCTGGTTTTTACTTATTACAAGGGCAGCTAATGTCTTGGCTGGTACTTGATGTAAGGCTGCAATTACTCGCTTGGAGCATTACCTTATGTATTGCCCTATTCGCTTGCTTTAGGCCTTTGGTTTTACTGCTTAAAGCAAAACCTATGGCTGCACTGCGTAACGATTAACAGCACAAAACGGTGGCTTAAGTGCTAACTTAAGCCACATCAACAGGACAAAAAGAAAAACATCATGGACAAAATCTTAGTCATTGACGATCAAGCTGATGTGCGTCTGGCTGCAACCGTTGCATTACAACAACTCGGCTTACAATGCCTTGAAGCGGAAGGCCCTGAACACGCTTTTGACGTGTTGAAATCAGAGCATATTAGCTTAATTTTACTCGACATGAACTACAAACTCGACACCACATCGGGTGAGGAAGGACTGCGTTTTTTAAAGCAACTAAATACGTTAGGTTCAACCATTCCCGTGATCGTAATGACGGCGTGGGCAAGCATTGATGTCGCCGTTAAAGCCATGCAATTAGGCGCGGTCGATTTTGTCGAAAAGCCATGGAATAATTTGCGCTTAACAGCGGTGGTGCAACAGCAGTTAAAACTAAAACAAAGCCACCATGATAATGCCTGCTTAAAAGCACTTACCAATAACACACACGCTAGCTATATAGCCCATTCTGAGGTAATGCAACAACTACTCGCCAAAGCAGAGCGCGCCGCAAAAACCGATGCCAGTATTTTAATTACCGGCGAAAATGGCACAGGCAAAAGTTTACTGGCCAATTATATCCACCAGCATTCTATACGCAGTGACAAACGCTATGTAAGCGTAAATATAGGCGCCATTGCGCCATCACTCTTTGAAAGCGAATTATTTGGCCATAAAAAAGGGGCGTTTACTGACGCCAAAGAAGATCGCTTAGGGCGTTTTGAAATTGCCGAAGGGGGCACTTTATTTCTTGATGAGATAGCCACTTTGAGCCTTGAACTACAAAGCAAAATGCTGCGCGTGCTCGAAAGCAAAGAATTTGAGGTATTAGGTTCAAGCCAGACCAGAACAGCCGATGTTCGGATTATTTCGGCAACCAACTCAGAACTTGCAACGGCGATTGAGCAAGGTGAATTCCGCCGTGATTTACTGTTTAGACTCAACACCATTGAGCTACATATTCCTGCGCTTCGCGACAGAAAAGCGGATATTGCCCCCTTAGCGGAGCATTTATTACTCACTCATGGTAAAAAATACCAACGTTCAAATATGTCGCTAAGTAACTCAGCCATCGAGGCATTAGAACAATACAGTTGGCCGGGTAATATTCGTGAACTGAGCCACTGCATTGAACGTGCTGTGATCATGAGTGACAACATCAATATTCAAGCAAGCGATCTCATTTTAGATCAACCTAGCTGCGAGCAACCAAATAACAGTGCAGATAAAACGCTGCCCTTATTGCCCCTTGAAGAGCTTGAAAAACAGATGATTCAAAAAGCATTGCTGCAATTTAATGGCAATGTGATTGCTGCTGGCGAATTTTTAGGGTTAAGTAAATCAGCTATTTATCGTCGCATTGATAAACACCAACTTGACCTAAAAGAAGTAGACCGTTAAATGGGTGCAAAGCAATCGTTAGAGAAGCGTGTAAAACGTTATTATTCTGTGGTGTTAATTGCCCTATTCACATTGGGCATCGCACTCACATTGAGCCTAAAGCTCGACTGGTTCGCCAGCATTAGTCTACTGCTGCCTTTTATTGGCGTAAGCGCATTCGCATTAATTAAAAGCTACCGCCTGATCACCGATGTCGTAGAGCGTTTTGGTTTACAGCTTGACGCACTCGCCAACGACGAGAGCAATAGCTGGCATTTAGCTTTTTATGAAAGTGGCCGGGTTGCCTCACTCAAAAACGACTTTGCTAAGCTGAGCGATAAAATAGCGAAAAACAAACGCCACTATATGCAAACCGAAGAGTTTGTCTTTGAATTTGCGAGCATGCTAGATTTACCCATTGTGATATTAGACCCACATAGCTTGGTATATTTTAGCAACCGTGCTTTTTTAAACAGTATACAAAATAGCAATATAGAAGGTAAAACTGCCAGTGAGCTGGGGTTAACACTTCAAGATGGGCAATGGCAGCAGCAAAAAAGCGCCCCCTTTACACAGCGCTTTCAGATAGCCTCTCAAACTTTTTGGCGGGCTGGCAGAAGCTTTGAATTACTGACCTTTTTTTCTATCGAGAAACAACTTCGCGAAAACGAGCAGCTTGTCTGGCAGCGCCTCATTCGGGTATTAAATCACGAAGTTCGTAACTCCCTCACCCCGATTTATTCAATGAGCCAATCGCTGCAAACCATGAAGCGTCAGGGACAAATAAGCAATCACGATGATCTTGCCCAAGATATGCTGCAAGTCATCGAAAAGCGCGCCCAGCACTTGTTAGACTTTGTGAGCAGTTACAGCGCCTTTGCAAAACTACCACCTGCAAACAAACAACCGATAAGCAACGAGCAATTAAATACGCGTTTAACAGCTATCTTCCCTGAACTCGTTATAAATAGCAGCGAAAAGCTGCATTTTAGTGCCGATTTAGGGCAACTCGAACAAGCCTTAATCAACCTGATAAAAAATGCCTTTGAAGCAGGTAGCAATTCTGCTCCTAGCCTCACTTGGTCAAGACAAGGTGATAACTTAAATATTGAAATTAGCGACCAAGGTTGTGGCATTCAAAACCCCGACAACCTATTTGTGCCATTTTACTCAACCAAAGCTAACGGCACAGGCATAGGACTGATAATCACCCGCGAACTAATACGCAATCAAGGTGGCGAGCTTACTTTAACGTCGCAGCCAGCGCATGGAACGCAAGCAAAAGTGAGCGTGCCCTGCAGCACTATTTAACAAATGTTGCTTTAACACGCTGAGATAAAAGCATATAGGGGCCCCAAATTAAGGCTTGAATAACTCCCCTTATCAGCATAGTTTTCATTTCACTATCAAAAATGGTGACACTCGGCACAAGTAAGCTCACAACAAAAGCATCAAGCACTATAAATGCGAGGCCGCCGAGTAAAATAGCTAAATACCAGCTAACAAATGCTTTTTTATGCTTAAAGAACAACACAATCAAATAAAGTGATGCAAAAAATAATGTAACATTAAAGAGTATCTCAATAATTAAAAGAGGCTCCCACAACGGGTGATACATATCACCAAATTGTGAGGTTAATCTTTGCCACATATCAGTAGTAAAGATAGGTTTAAATGTGTTGATACTTTCATAAAAAACCCGAAGTGGGCTGATAACCACTCCAATAGCAACCAGAATCAGCCAACCTTTTATACCGACTAAATCCTTATCTCCTTGAACATCGGCTGTTTGAGTCGCGCTTTGTTGTTTAACCTCTTCCATGACATCTCCTTTTTATTATTTTTTCACTATACGCCGATTTTTGAAGAATCCTATTTCCACCTCACACTATTTAAACATCATCCACTCTTCATTTTCACCAAATGCCTTTATAACTAAAAAAGAGACAAAAAAGGCTAATTTTGGTTGGCTAATACTGTTTATTTCAGTAATTTGTCATATAAAACTAAACGTAATTAGAAAATAATAATGAAATGGACGCACCTATACCTCACGTTATCATCGCTTTTTTTACTTTTTATAAGCTGCTTGGTAGTTGCTGATGATTACCAGGTTACGCCAGCGGATAGCTGGGTCAAACAGCATGAACTACTAACACCGAATATCCCCAATGAGCATATTAAAGATGGGACCTTCTATCTTATGCTCGATACACAGTTTAAGGTGACTGAACAAGCACCACAGCAACGTTTTACTCGAACGGTTATGCAAGCTGCCAATCAATCTGGAGTAGATTATATTAGTCAACTCAATATTGATTTTGACCCTAGTTATCAATCACTTTCGCTCAATAGTTTAGGGATTATCCGTAATGGTGAATATATAGACAAACTGGGTAGTGCTCAGCGACAGGTTTTACAACGTGAGACCGACCTAGCAAGTCGAATATACAATGGCACATTAAGCCTAAATATCATTATTGATGATATGCGTGTCATGGATATATTAGATTACAGCTATACGATTTCGGGCAGCAATCCGGTTTATCAACACTTTAGTACAGCGAGAACTCTTAATTGGTCTGTGCCCGTTGTGCAGCAATTTATGCGGGTTCTATGGCAAAAGCCAACCCCTTTACACATCAACTTTGTCAATGGCGAATCAACTCTTATCAGTACTCCCCTAAATATAGGATTTGACTACCAAATAAACCAACACAATGAACCTACAATGATCTCAGCAAGTGAAGTACCTTATTGGTACTCACCGTATAAACAAGTTTATTTCTCTGAAGTTAATAACTGGCAAGAGGTCATTGATTGGTCACTGCCACTTTACCAATCAGCCATTGAAATTAGCCCTGCTATTGAAACTATTACTCGTCAAATCAAGTTGCAGCATACTGATTTAGAGTCACAAATAGTTGCAGCACTGCGTTTCAGTCAAGACGAAGTTCGTTACTTGGGGCTCGAAATGGGCACCAACTCGCATCGGCCAACTCCGGCATCAGAAACCCTTGCACTGCGCTATGGTGATTGTAAAGACAAAACAGTACTGCTTATTTCATTGTTAAAAGCACTGGGCGTTGACGCCTATCCAGCATTGGTAAATACAGAAGAAACACAGCGTTTAGCGAGTTTACCTGTCGCCCCAAACTTATTTGATCACGTCATTGTCACCCTAGAGCACCAAGGGAAGCGCTATTGGCTTGATCCTACCACGTCATATCAACGCGGCGACTTAGCGCATTTAGCACAACCAAACTATGGCGTGGCTTTAATCGTTAAAGAAGGTGAAACAGGCTTTACAGACATGCTTACTAAGCCTCTGGTCAAGCGTGTTCAAGTCTTTGATAGCTACTCAATCCCCGAAAAGGTAGATGATGCCACCCACTTTACAACTCGCTATGAATACGGCGATTTTGAAGCGATAAGCCGCCGTAGTTCAATAGCAAAAAATAGCCTTAAAAGCACAGAAGATGATTACAGAGAATATTATCAAGACTCTTTCAAAGGTTTAAAAACAGCTAAACCCATGACCGTAGATACCCTTGATGACACAGGTCAACTAATTACAAATGAATACTACACAATTGATAATTTCTGGAAACCTGACAATAAAGGCTATCGCAACGATTTTTATGCCAGCGAAATTCAAAACAGCGTTTATAAACCAGAACAGCTAGAGCGTAATGCCCCCATGTGGTTTCGGTATCCAAATGATATTGAAACAACAATTCAAATCGCATTCTCAGAGCCTAATTGGGAATTTGAGGAAGAACAACTCAGTATCGACAATCCCTTTTTCCATCTGGAAAAACGCGTTACCTTCAAAGACTCTATACTTACCCTTTACTTTGATTACAGTGCGAAGCAAGACCATATTCCTGCAGACCAAATAGAGCAATACCTCAACGCGAGGAAAAAACTAATTAACGAAACGCAATATGGCATTATCAAATATGGTACTAACACTGCGACTACCATGCAGGTAGATGAAGAAACCAATTGGTATAGCGTTTTTATTTTAAGCTACTTAGCGGCAATCATCTTTTTCATCGCGGCTTGGCGTTTTGAAGTTCGAAAACGTCCAGAATTTGAAGGTACGCAGTTCTACCCTGTCAGTAACAGTAAGTTTGTTATTTACAGCTTATTGAGCTTAGGAATATTCATTAACTACTGGAGCTATCGCAACTGGAAAGCGATAAAAGAGCAACAACAAAGCCATATAATGCCGATTGCCCGAGGTATATTTGCACCACTGTTTTTTATTCCGTTGTTACTTGAGCTTTGCAAGCACAGCGAACAAACCTTTGGCAAAAATAAGATCATGCCCGTTGCGGTTGGGTTCGTGTTATGGCTGGCGATTATCATTTCTGAAGTCGTAAGCTATAACTGGGAATATGGTACCTGGCTGTTTTTAGTTACGCCTATTTTATGGTTGCCTCTAGTTAATTACATTCAAAACCTCAAGCAACCTGAACAAGCTCTTGAGTACCATTCTCAATGGCGAGCGAGGCAGGTTATCATTTCGATATTCATGCTGCCTTGGCTATTTTATGGCTTAATTTATGAGCTATATTTGTTGCCAAATTCAACCATAGTAACCGGCGATAAGCTATGGTCGTATCAAGTTAACTTCTTAAAACGAAAAGAGATCATCCCAGCAAATGAGAATGTGCAATACTTTTATAGTGATGCCTTTGTTGATTTTAAAACTGATGGAAACGGCATAACTGAAAACACCATTTTTAGTTACTGGGAAAATGAGCACGGTGTGCTTGAGAAAGATCAGCGCCGCTTTAGTGACATTAAAAAGCTCAACGTTGATTATGCTAAAAGCGCCCTACTAACCACCACGCTAACGGTCATTGACCACAATGGTGATGAAATGCTGTTATTTTTGAGCCATGAAGATGACTTAGATAAGAAGTTTGTCGCTGAGGTAGAGCGCTTAATTAAAGCCAATACCCCAGCAACTGAGCAAAACGCAGATTAAGTCAGTCGCTTAATCATACGCTTTAATGCGGGCGCTTTCAGTGGCTTATAAAGCAACGGATAGCCCGCATCGAGCACCAGCTCGCGTATACCCTCGTCATGGTTTGCGGTATTTACAATTGCAGGCAGTGTTGTTAAGCCTGCTTGCTCTATGACCTCAAGACCCGTAACACCATCATCAAGTTGATAATCAATGATCAGCAACTGCGGCAAGGGCTGCTCAGCTTTTAATTGTTCCAGCTCAGCTAAGTTAGTTGCCGTAGAGATTTCGCATCCCCAGTTTTCAAGTAACTGCTTTAACGCCTCTAATACATTGCTATCGTTATCCAGCAGCCAAATCCTTAATTGCCCAAGCTCTGTTTCTTGCGATATTTCAGCATGTTGTGCCTGCTTTGGTGCAGTGCTAACTTTGCATGGTAAGGTTAAAGTAAACTGTGTACCTTTGCCCAGCTCAGAGCCCATTACGAGCGGTATTTTTAATAAGTCGCAAATACGTTTTGTAATGGCAAGACCTAACCCAAGTCCTTCAGCACTCGGTTTAACACCCAACTGCTTAAACTCTTGGAATATGGTGTGTTGATCACCGGCAGCAATACCAATCCCTGTATCTTCAACAATAAACGATACATGGTCATCATCGTGATGCATTTTCAGGCGAACTTCGCCGTGCTCGGTATAACGAATTGCATTGCTGAGTAAATTGCGAAGCACACGACGCAATAATGCTTTATCTGTATGCAAACGGACATCACATGTTTCTAAAATGAACTTTAACCCTTTGTCACTTGCTAACGCTTCGTAATCATTGCGCAATGGTTCAACCAAACTACTGATGGCAAATTCACTCATTTGCACTTTAAATGATCCCGAATCAAGTTTAGTTAACTCTAAAATACTCGATAACAATTCTTCAGCACTGCCGAGCGAATTCTTAATATTCATTGCCAGTTCTTTAAGTTCTGTGTCTTGGGCTTTTTCATTCATTAAGGAACAAAATAAGCTCGCAGCATTAAATGGCTGTAATAAATCATGGCTGGCAGCTGCAAAAAAGCGCGTTTTACTGACGGTTGCTTGCTCGGCGACTTGTTTTGCCATTGATAGCTCTTGGTTCGCTTGAGTGAGTGCTAAGGTCCGTGCCGCCACTTTTTCTTCAAGGCTCACATTGGCCTCTGTGAGTGCTTTTTGTTGTTTTACAAATTCAGTAATATCTGTGTAAGTCGTTACAAAGCCACCACCTGGCAGCGGATTACCTTGCATTTCAAACACGCGGCCATCATTGTGTGAGCGCTGATATTTATACGCACTGCCTTGGCGCAAATACGCCAAGCGTTTTTCAACTTCACTGGTCATACTTTCACCGCTAAACAAGCCGCGCTCAGCATTAAAGCGAATAATATCGGCAACCGGACGACCGATATACAAGGCATCATCTGGGTAAGCAAACATGTTTTTGTAGCCTTGATTCCAAGCAACTAAACGCAGTTCACTGTCGACTACACTGATACCTTGTTGAATATTTTCTATGGTTGATTGCAACAAGTCACGATTAAATTTCAATACTTGGCTTGCTTCATCAACAAATTCAGCAACTTGCTCAAGAGGTTGGCGCTGCTCATTTTTGGCAACATCCAAAATAAGCCGTGCTGAAGCGCCCCCGATGACCGCCGACATTTCACGCTCTACGAGTAACTCAAGTTCAACATTTGCGGGCCGCTTCCATTTACTTTTATCTTCAGGAAAATAGTGATTTACCAGCGATTGCCCCGCTTCTTTTTCAGCAAAGCGCTGCAATAAAGCCCCTAAATCGTGATAACTTAAAGGCTGCAAATGGTTACTTACACGAGATTCATTTCCTTGAGCAACAAACTTATTACTTTGTAAACGCTCAGCCAGTGTTGCACGACTAAACAGAGGCACCAAAAAGTACACCAAACAATTCGCACCCAACGATAACAATAAAGCCTGACTGATACTTTCAAGACCCAGCGAAAATAAATCAGTCGGTGCAAGCCAGCTAATGTGCCAAGGGCCATCAACCAACCATTGGCTATCGTTACCTAATCCGCCCGCTAAATTGGGCAGTAATAACGTGTAACCCCAAATAATAAAGCCACTCAAAATACCCAGTTGTGCACCCCGGCAAGACGCTTGTCGCCACCATAAACCAATGATCATGGCCGGTGAAAATTGGGCGACCAACGTAAACGACATCAAACCAACATTAGCTAAGGTAGTGCTTTCGCCTAAAACCCGATGCGTGAAGTAACTTAATAATAAAATCAGTACGATAACGATTTTACGCGCATGCAAAAGGTTATTTTTATCCAAGCCTCGGCTACTCGACGTGAGTTGTGAGCGGCGTAAAATGAATTGGTTAATAAAGTCATTGGTGATCATCACCGAGAGTACAATTGCCGACACAATCACCATACTCGTCGCCGCTGAAAAGCCGCCTAAAAAGGCCAACAATGCAACAAAGGCATCGTCTGCGGCCATGGGTAATGCCAATACAAAGGTATCGTAGCCTACGTCTTGTCCTTGAAAATAAATAAGCCCGGCATACGCAATCGGCAAAATAAACAAGTTGATAAGTAATAAGTAAATAGGAAACAGCCAACGTGCTGAAGCCAGTTCTTTATCGTTATTTTTTTCAATAAAGCTCATATGAAACTGACGTGGTAAGCACAAGGTAGCCAAAATACCCAAGAGAGTATGTGCAACATACACATAGGTCGGACTCTTTGAAGCCGCAACTTGTTGGTCAATATTTAATTGTTGTGCCGTTTCAAAAAGAGCGATGGGACTGTCGAATAAAACGAAGCATACGTATAAACCAACCGCTAAAAATGCCAGAAGTTTCACCACCGACTCAAAGGCAATACTGGCGATTAAACCGGGGTTATGTTCACTGGGTTTTAAGCGTCTTGCACCAAATAAAATTGCAAATAACGCCAACAAGAGCGTGATATAAAAAGTACTGTCGGCCCATACCTCACTGCTTTGTGTCACTGCTCGGTCGGTTAGTAAATTAATACTTTGTGCGGTCGCACTGAGTTGCAACGAAATATACGGTACAATAGCAATCACAGAAATTAGCGATATTAAGCCCGACAAGCTTGATGATTGACCATAACGAGTCGCGATAAAGTCAGCCATGGAAGTGATTTTTTGCTGTCTACAAATATGGGCAATTCGGCAGTAAATCTGCCAGCCAAAAATAAACAGCAGAATCGTGCCAGCGTACGTTGGTGCTAACCACCAGCCGTTATAAGCTGCTTGCGCCGTAGTGCCAAAAAAAGCCCACGACGTACAATACACGCCCAACGACAAACCATAAGTTAAGCCTTTAAAAGGCAACACCTTTCTTTTATCAGCCCAGCCTGCAACAGCAAATAAAATTGCTAAATAAACAATCGCAAGTAGGCTTATTGACCAAATTGAAAACATCGCATGTGATTTTTTTAATTATTATGGCACCAGCATAGTTTTTATTGGCGCTAATTTACAGCCTAACTTTAGTGCTAATGCGTGTAATAGCTATACTTTGAAGAAAATAAAAATTAAATGAGAATTATTTGCAATAGAGTGTTGACAGATATCTAAATCTAATTGATAATCAATATCAACAAGACGAAAAAAGCATTACGGATTGTAATAGCTGTTCGCTTAATTACGTATTTTGGCGAATTGTTATCGGAATAAACTGATTTGTTTCTCGACCCTGAAACACGTGTGGCCCACGATAAAGCTAAGATCGCTTGTTGCTAACCGCAGCGCCCCTTGATGTTGGCAACAGGCGATCGCCCTACTTATTTTACTTGCTACATTGCTCATATCGGTGACGGTAGATATGAAACTAAAAAAGCCCTTACGGGCTTTTTTTATGTCTGCAAATAAAGTGTGATTAACGGCGGTTTTTACGAGCACGCGCTCGGCGCTGTTTTTTCTCTTCTTCTTTTGCTGCTTTTTTAGCTTCTGCCGCAGCGCGAAGCTCTGCCACCATGCGCTCTTCTTCTTCACGCATTGCGGGGGTTTCCATGGTAATTCGACCAATAATGCCATCACGTAATTCATTTATCAGAATTTCTGACATTTTATAGGTATCAATTTGATTCCCACCACGGATACAGCCACGCTTTTTACCGGCCATTTCAACAAATTCCCAGTCAGACTCAGGTAATTCGTCAATCTTATAACGACTTTTTAAAAGCTCAGGGTATGCGTGCAATAAATACTCCGCCGTGTAGCTTGCCACTTCCTCATAATCAATCGCAGTATCACGAATCGCACCTGTTGCACCTAAACGATAACCTGAGTTTTCGTTTTCTACTTTTGGCCACAACATGCCTGGCGTGTCGTACAACATAATGCCATCATCAAGTTTAATGCGTTGCTGGGCTTTGGTTACAGCAGGCTCATTACCCGTTTTTGCAACGATTCGGCCAGCTAAGGTATTGATTAGCGTTGATTTACCTACGTTTGGAATACCCATTATCATGGCTTTTATTTGCTTATCTGCACCCACTTTATGCGGCACTAACTTTTTACAAAGCTCATTAATACGATGCACTTCACCC
Source organism: Pseudoalteromonas sp. MBR-15 (assembly GCF_053628915.1). Lineage (NCBI taxonomy): Bacteria > Pseudomonadati > Pseudomonadota > Gammaproteobacteria > Alteromonadales > Pseudoalteromonadaceae > Pseudoalteromonas > Pseudoalteromonas sp. MBR-15. The sequence continues at coordinate 97,099 of NZ_JBRJHH010000010.1, read as the reverse complement.
GCTTTATCATTACCAAAATCAATTGCTTTAACACCGCTTTGTTGTTCAAAGTAGTCTTTCCACGCTTGCGTGAGTTTAGGATCAGCAAGGTCAGCTTTATTCATGATTTTTATAACGGGTTTATCACCGCGAAGCGCTGTAACCATCGGGTTTTCACTACTATAAGGAATACGGGCATCAAGCACCTCAATGATCACATCCATTTGTGGCATGATTTCTTTAATTTCGTTACGGGCTTTGTTCATGTGACCCGGGAACCACTGGATTGCCATGTTTTACTCCTACAAGATAATTTCACGGTATTTTAACTGGCTCAGCAGTTAATTGCGCTATAATGACGCAAATTTTTTCAAGTAAGCAGTTATGGCTCTTAAATCAACCATTATAAAAGCACACATATCGCTGAGCGATATGGACCGACACCTGTATCAAGATTTCAATCTAACCCTTGCACAGCACCCATCAGAGACCGAGCAGCGCCTGATGATCCGCTTGCTGGCATTTGCACTCAATGCCCGTGAAGGGTTGGAGTTTACCAAAGGCTTGTGTGCTGATGATGAACCTGAGCTTTGGCACATAAACTACAGCGAAGAAATTGAGTTATGGATTGAGCTTGGTCTACCTGATGAAAAGCGTTTGAAAAAAGCCTGTAACAAAGCTAAACAGGTTATTTTGTATACTTACGGCGAAAATAACCAAACTATTTGGTGGCAAAAGCATCAACCTAAGTTGTATGATTTTAAAAACTTAAGTATTTTTAGCCTCGATTATGCTGCGACTCAAGCATTAGCCGCACTGGCAGACCGTAATATTAAGCTTACGATTACGATTCAAGACGGTGAGGTATGGGTGAGCTCAGACACAGCAAATATCGAAATTAAACCTCAGCAACTCATGTAAGGAATGCGATGGCAATTAGGCAGGTTGTAGTATTACACGGACTTTATATGTCGGGCTTTGTGATGCGCCCTCTGTGCGCACGTCTTGAGAAATCAGGGCTTAATATACTCAATTTGACCTACAATACGCTGTCGCCAAATAGAACGGCTATTTTTGACAAGATTGACCGCTTTATTAATGGCAAACCCACAGCAATGGTGTGTCATTCAATGGGCGGTTTAGTCGCCCGAGCCTACCTTGAAGCAAACTCTCTACAAAGCAAACATGTTGAAAAAGTTATTACCTTAGGCACGCCTCATAAAGGCAGCCATATTGCTAAGCAAATGCAGCAAAAAGGCTTCGATATGTTACTTAAAAATAGTGTCGAGTTTTTGTTGTCTGAAAATGGCGACTGGCCGTTTAATGCCAAGCTTTATAGTATTGCAGGCGACTTACCCATTGGATTAATGCCGCTCATTGCTAAAGGCAGTGCCTCCGATGGCACAGTGCTTATAGATGAAACCAAACTCAATGGCATGGCAGAGCACAAGGTGTTTCATTTAAGTCACACCAGTATGATCTACTCACGCCAAGTCATGGATTACATTATTAAGCTTATCAATCAACGTTAGCTGTATTTTATTTCTCAGCACTTGCGGCAACTTTGTAAGAAATTAATACAATAATCCCCAGAATCAGCGGCACCGGCGCAGCGATATAACCAAAGGTGTCAAAATTAGCAAAGCTTGCCCCTGCAAGATGACCAACTAAACCGATTACAAACGCAAGTAATGCAATCACAACAACCACTATTTCTGCTTTGTTTTCTTTTACTGTTTTACCGTCCATTTTTGTTCTCCTAGCTAAATGCGGTAAAGGTATTATGCGCTTCTGTTGCGTTGATTTTTTGACCTAAATCAAGTTCTAAATCGGCATGTATATTAGCTAAAGCAAAACTTGTTTTAGATCATATTTTGACCTTCATTAAAAAATAATCACTTTTTATGGTGGTTTTTTGCGTCATTTGCCCCAAGTTTATAAAAGAGTACTTCAAGGTTATGCTGATAGTGGACGACTGATTCAAAATGCGCATTGATAGCTAAAACCTATCACCCTGTTCGAATTAAACCATTTTACAGATTAATAAAAATGGCCAATACTTGATATCACGCACTAGCAAGTAACCTATTCACGATTATTTTTAAGGAGCTAATCTATGTCACAGGTAAATGCAATTGGTTTAAACAGCGCAAAAAGTGAAGATATCGTAAAATCTCTCAATACTTTATTAAGCTGCTACCAAATTCAATATATGAATGCACGTGGCTTTCATTGGAATATTAAAGGTCGTAACTTTTTTGAATTACACCTTAAATTTGAAGAAATTTATAACCTACTTCTTGAAAAAGTAGATGAAATTGCAGAGCGTATTTTGACACTTGGTGGCGCACCTGTTCATGCGTTTTCAGAATACCTCGAAGCAAGTAAGATTAATGAAGCGAAGAACATTACTGAAGGCACCGCAGCCGTTGAAAACCTATTAGCAGGTTACAGCACGCTTATTCAAATGCAGCGCGAAATTTTAACAGAAGCTGGCGATGCTGATGACGAAGGGACTGCATCACTAATGAGTGATTACATTAAAGAACAAGAAAAACTTGTTTGGATGTTAAAAGCTTACTTAGGCTAGGCTCTTACTTTACATCACTTGAAAAGCCCTCTATGAGGGCTTTTTTATTTTAACCACTTTCTCAGGTGACTGTATTCTGGCCTGTCTTCAAAAAAGCTATCAGCATTGTGATGGAAGTTAATATCCATATCGACACCCGACCATATTGTCTCGAGTAAATTGCGCGCAATTATATTTGCTTTGATATAGTCAACGCGTTTGTAACCACGTGCTTTTATAGCTTGAAAATACGCCTTCGCGGTTTCAATACTATCTGCCGTTGCTAATTCAAATTGCGCTAAATTAACAACAGCATACTGAATTGAGTGCTCAGGGTATTTCATTATTTCTTGAGCAACTTCAACACTAAACGAAGCAACAGCTTCCTTATTAAAACTGCCACTTATTTCCACATAAATCACTGGCGGTTCAATAAAGTAACGCCAATCACCGTGGGCTTTAAACATGCTCACCCCTTAAAATACAACTTAAGTTTTGTGCTTATAGGTGTTATCTAAGCTTTAATTCGATAATAAAGCAATAAAAAATGCGATTTCGAGTGCCTTTTCTTCAAGGCTTTTAAAACGACCCGACGCACCACCATGACCTGCATCCATATCTGTTTTAAAGACAAGAATGTTGTCATCTGTTTTCATCTCGCGAAGTTTAGCCACCCATTTCATGGGCTCCCAATACTGTACTTGTGAATCATGAAAGCCCGTCGTCACTAAAATATTAGGGTACGCTTGCGCCTTAATATTGTCATACGGAGAATAGGCCTGAATCACATCATAATACGCGGGGTCGTTCGGGTTTCCCCACTCATCATACTCGTTAGTCGTCAGCGGAATGCTTTCATCTAACATGGTCGTCAAAACATCTAAAAATGGCACATGACAGCCAATGCCTAAATAAAGCTCGGGTGCTTGGTTAACGACGGCGCCCATTAATAGACCTCCAGCACTGCCACCTGACGCACAGACTTTTGCAGGGTGTGCGTACCCTTGCTTGGTTAACGCTCGCGTAATATCGATAAAGTCATTAAAGCTATTTTGCTTGTGCTGTTTTTTGCCTTGTTCGTACCAACTACGCCCCAGCATTTCACCACCGCGAATATGAGCAATCGCATACACGAAGCCACGATCGAGTAAGCTCAATGAGCTACTAGAAAAGCTCGGATCGATAGTAATGCCATACGCACCATACCCATATTGCAGCAATGGATTTGTGCCGTCTTTTTTAAACTTATCGATGCGGTAAACCAGTGATACAGGTACCTGTTCGCCATCTCTTGCCGTCACCATGATACGTTCTGAACGGTACTTTTCTGGTTTAAACTCACCCAACACTTGTTGTTGTTTTAATAAGGTTTTTTGCCCTGTATTTAAATCAACATCATACAGTGATCCCGGTGTCGTCAGACTCGAATAATAAATACGCGCAGAGCGTACGTTGGGTTCTGGATTCATTGCAATTGCAGCGTAATAACAGGGATCATCAAACTCTAAAGTGAGTCGCTCACCGTGCTTATTCACCACAACAAATCGTGTTTGTCCTAGCTCTCGCTCAGTTAAAATTAAATAATCATCAAATATCTCTACACCTTCTAGTAACACATTGTCGCGGTGTGGAGTGTGTTCTTGCCAAAGTGATTTATCTGCGATTGTACTTAACGTAGCCGTCATTAAACGAAAGTTTTTTGCCTGCCAGTTAGTCACGATATAAAACGTATCACCTAGCTTATCTACATCAAACTCATGGCCTTCTTCACGTGGTGTTAACGCACTAAATTCACCACATGGATTGTTGGCATCAAGCACCCATGTATCACTGGTTTCTGTGGTCGCAAGATCAATGATAATAAGGCTTTCATCACGGCTTTTGCCAAGTCCCATAAAAAAGCTTTTATCTTGCTCTTCATACACCAATACATCGTCGGCCTGAGGCGTGCCTAACACATGGCGAAAAACCTGAAAACCAAGCAAGGTTTGCAGATCTTTTTTCACGTAAAATACGGTGTTACTGTCGTTTGCCCACACGACTTGCCCTTCGGTGTTTTCGAGCACATCAGTAAACATGTCACCTGTGGCAAGGTGTTTAAATCGTACCGTATAAACACGTCGGCCTTCAGTATCCTCTGAGTAAGCAAGCAACTGCTCATTTGGACTAATGGCCACTTCGCCCAGCTCGTAAAACTCAAACTCACCGGCTAATTGGTTTACGTCTAATAGTAACTGCTTATCATGGGCGTCAATTGAGCTACTGCGGTAGTGGCGGGCATATTCATCATCGCCACGCACTTCTGAATGATACCAATACGTTCCATCTTTTACGGGTACGGTATTATCGTCTTTTACAATACGCCCTTTTAGCTCATCAAATAGCTGCTCACGAAGTGGCTTTATACCTGCAAGCTGCTTTTCACAATAATCATTCTCGGCATGCAAATGAGTTAATACTTCGGTATTTTGTCGTTCATCATCGCGCATCCAATAGTAATTATCGATGCGAGTAAACTGATGAGTGCTTAAGGAATGAGGCTGTTTTTTAGCAACCGGCGGATGCGCTAATAATGACAATGAATACGAACTTGATGACACAAAGAAACCACAATTAAAAAACGAATTAAACCGAGTTTACCATAGAAGCTTGGCCAATTCGCTTAACAAATGGGTATAAAAAAGCCCACTCAAATTGAGTGGGCTAAGCAATGCTAAAATAGCATTTAGGGGGAAAACGGTTAATGCGATATCTGCTGCCATGCCATGGCCCAACTTTTGCCAACTCCCGGTTCAAACAACGGGTTGTGTGAATCTTTAACACGACAAAATTCACTAAATGGCCAAGGCTTACACATATAAATGTGGCCTGTTTTAGGCTGTAGCACTTTTACACCAGCACTGTAATCACTGCATGCCTGTGGGTAAACATAATCATAATCTTGTGGATTATCGACCGCGCGTTCTTTACATTTCGCGATGCAGTTAAACGCCACTTTTGCATGTGTTATGCCCGAATCTTCAAGGGCATAAATTTGGTTTGAACGGTATGCAACCACCAAACCTTGTTCGGTCATTTTTCCGGCCTCAACCAGTGGAATGTGCACGTTTATATGCTCGGCAACTAAACGTGGCCAATTATGAGGCTCACCTTCATCCGTACTGGTGATCCGGTAATTGAATGATAAATCGACTAGCTCTCCTTGCATGTCATAAAAGGTTACGACCACCGTATCCCCAACAAAAAGCTGAGTATGATGGTTCAAGCAACCAATCGGTAACCACTTTCCAGAGGCCAATGACGAATGCATAAACAAAGTAACACCCTAAGAACAACTAATAGGTACTATCCAACAATAACCGAACAAAATAAATACATTTTTTAGTTTGAGGCAAAAGATCCAAAGCCCGAAGAATATGCGCTTATCGGCGGCCCCGCTATCATAGTTTTGTTAACAAAACCTTAGACCGGAAACTTTGCGTCCTAACTTTTCAGTTAGTTTGCCAAAAACTGAGTTGAGTATAATCGCGACCGGAAAACAAATCAAACAAAAGAATGTAACCAAAACATACATATAACTATTAAGTACTAGCAAATGCAGATACAAAAAAGCCAACCCGGAGGTTGGCTTTTAAACATTATCTTAACTTAATCTCTTACTGGCTTAGCGCTTGGAAATAACTCACGCACCGAGCGAAAGAAACGTAAGAATACGTGCCCAACGTCACTCATCACAATGTATAAGCAAGGGACAAGCACTAAGGTAATCAACGTTGCAAACATCACAGCAAAACCCAGTGCGACCGCCATCGGAATAACAAACTTCGCTTGTAGGCTTGTTTCGAACATGATCGGCAACACACCGGCAAACGTTGTAATAGAGGTTAGGGTTATAGCCCTAAAACGTGCACACCCCGCCTCGATAACGGCTTGACGAGTTGAAATGCCTTCTCGTCTCGCTTGGTTTACAAAATCTGTCATTACTAAGGAGTCATTAATAACCACCCCAGCAGCTGCAATTAAACCAAAGCCCGACATTAAACTAATGTCTAGGCCAAACCAAAAATGACCCCATATAGCGCCTGTTAAGCTAAATGGAATAACTGACATCACAATCAACGGCTGTGAATAGCTCTTAAGTGGGACTGCAAGCAAAATATACACAAGTATCATACCGCCAATGAAGAACATTAATTGCTCGTTTGCTTGCGCTTGTTGCTCTTCAATTGAGCCTCCTAACTCAGTTTTCACTGATGGGTACTCTTCTTTTAATTGTGGTAATAAAGTGTCTTCAACTTGTTTAACAACGGCACCCGGCTCAATGGCTTCTTCATCAATACTGCCGTAAATATAAACCGTACGATAACCGCCTTCGCGGCGAATATAGCTGATGCCCGGTTTTTCGGTTAGTTCAACCACGTCACCTAGCATAACTTCTTTACCCGCAGGGGTTGTGATTACAGCATGCTTTAAAGAGGCAAACGCTTCACGTGTGAGTTTAGGGTAACGCACCATTACACGCACCTCTTCACCACGACGAATAACACGTTGTGCTTCACCACCATAGAAGCTTGCGCCGACTTGATTAGCAATATTTGCTAAGTCTAACCCTAAGTCATACGCCACAGGTTTTAAGCTGAGCTGTACTTCTTTACTGGCTGGGTCGATAGTCGAGCTAATATCAAACAGCCCTTTTTGCTGTTGTAATAACTGAATAAAGCGACGCCCTGCATCATTTAAGGTATCAATATCTGGGCCATAAAGTAGATAACCAAACTCGCCATCACTGCCACCGCCATTCACGTCATCGTAAATTTGCAAAGACTTAACCCCCGCAATGCTTGGCATTTGTTCACGCCAGCGGCGTGATAGCTCAAAGGCATTATATGGACGAAGGTCTTCATCAACCAACGGCGCTAAAATTTGTGCTTCAGTTCGGCCTTGATTAAATACCAAAATATCGCGGATCAGTTTTTGGCCAAACTCACGCTCAGTTTCCTGATCAACTCTTAACACCATGGCTTCAATTTCACGAACCGCATCAATTGTTTGAATGTCCGACGCATTTTCGTTCATCTCTAAACGAATTTGCGGGAAATCATGAGGTACCTTTGGTGTTGGCACCACGCGCACTTGATTAGAAGAAATCAGGCCAAAGGTTAAAATTAATAGGCCAATGAATGAAAACAACACAAACCAGCGCCACTCTACACAACGTACGATAAATGCTTTATATGGGCCGTTTACAAATTTGAAAAAACGCTTATTAAAACGGGCACGCCAGCTATTTGGGTTAATAGGTGGAAACTTCGTGTGCGCAATGTGAGCCGGTAGAATCAGTTTAGATTCAATTAAGCTGAATATTAAACACAGTATAACCACCACTGCGATACCAAAGAAAAACGCACTTTCGGGGCCACTTGATAATGTAAACGGTGCAAACACCGCGATGGTCGTTAATACGCCAAAGGTTGCTGGTGTTGCAACTCGCTTAGCACCATTCACCACATTAATAACGCCTCCCCCTTTTTTCTCAATTTCGGTGTAGGCGCTTTCCCCTATGACGATGGCATCGTCGACCACGATCCCCAGTACCATAATGAAGGCAAATAACGACACAATATTAATACTGATCCCAAAGAGCGGCATCATCATCATCGCCCCTAAGAAACACACGGGTAAACCAATCATTACCCACAATGCTAACTTAAAGCGTAAGAAAATCGACAACATAATGGCAACCAAAATTGCCCCTTGGATCAGGTTGGTTTTCATCATGTCTAAACGCGCATTAAGATAGTAGGTCATATCCATGAGCGGTTCTAGGCGCAAACCAACTGGCAGCTCTTTATTTTTCTTTTCTATAAAGGCTTTAACAGAGTCTGCAACGGGGATCATGTTCTGCTCTTTCGTTGCTTTTACCGATAAATAAACCGCATTCTCGCCATTAAATTTAAAGTAGCGTTCACCTTCGATAAATTGATCTTTAATTACGGCAATATCTTGCAACAGGACTTTCGCACCATTTTCACCAATTTTAACGGGAATTTGGCGGAATTCGTCACCGCTGTAATATTGATTTTCAACACGCACAGAAATAATACCTGCATCTGTGCGTAATTGACCCGCCGAAATGTTAGCCGAGTAACGACGTACCGCATTAGCAACATCGCTTAATGTCAGGTTGTATTGACGCAACGAATCAGGGTCTATTTCAATCGCAATCTCATCAAGTGGCACATCGTTTTGTACCAAGGACACATTCGATAATTGCAGTAGCTCATCTTCAATTTGATTAGCAACCGGTTTTAACTCATTCAGCGGAATATCACCGACCAAGGTCATACCAATGACGTCTTGACGAAACTCGACCTGACTAATAGTAACGGGTTCCATACCTGCAGGAAATGTTGCAATACCGTCAACACGCAGCTTTACTTTATCAAGTACATCTGTGAGTTCTGCATCGGTATTAATCTCTAAACTTGCTCGTCCATTGTTGCGAAACGCACGATACACACCTCGTTTGATTTCGGTGATGTCTTTTAACGATTCTTCTATCTTGATCAGAATACTTTCTTCAATTTCTTGCGGTGATGCACCCGGATAATTGGCTTGTATCTCAATGTAGTTAATTTCGACATTCGGGAACATCTGACGCTGAATCGTAAAATAACTAATAATCCCCATGATAACGATAAAGACCATCATGAGGTTCGCAGCAACCGAGTTATTGGCAAAGTAGGCAATAATGCCAGACTGTTTTTCTGTGTTTTCGTCTGTCATAGCGCCACCTTAAAGCTTTTCAACCGCTGCAGTATTCTCTGCATCGCTCGTCATTTCTTTCATGCCTGCAATTTTCACTTCCATACCCGCTTGCGGGTATTCCGGTAATGTAAGCACCAATTGATCATTAACTTGTAAGCCGTCACTGATATAGAAAAACTCACCTTCTTCACGCACTACCGTGACTTTACGAGGCTCAAGTTTTTGCTCGTCATTTACAACCCAAACCGTTTGATTATTAACAAGTGATTGCGGTAAACGGTAAATATTTTGCAGTGTTTCACCCGCGAAGCTAACTTGCACATAAGCACCAAACTTAATCGGCTGTACGTCATGCTTGAGACCATATGGATCGTTCACTCGTATCACCAAATTACTCATACGCGTCGCATTATCAACAACCCCTAGATCGCGGTCTATCACCGCTTCACGTGTAAAGCTGTTTAAACCTTTATTAATAATCGTCGCCTTAACACCTTTAAGGCGTTTCGGTAAAAACACACTATCAAAACCAGCAATAGGAACAATGATTTCGGCACTTTCAATGTTATTAAGTTCAGCAACTTGGCTTCCCACGTTAATGTATTGACCTACACCAATCTCACGGTTAATGACCAATGCATCGTAAGGTGCTCTCACTTCACAGCGAGCAAGGTCACGCTCAGCGCGTTTCAATGCAGCTTGTGCTGATTTTACAGCCGCTTGGGCACTTAATACTTGCGGTTTACGAAGGAATAAGTCTGTGCGTTCACGCTCTGGGTAACGTTTTGCTTCATCCTGTGCAACCTTTGCTTGTGCTTGCTCTTCAATCAATGCCGCTTGCGCACTTGCAAGCGAAGCCTCTGCTTGTAATACAGCAGCTTCGTAGTTATCTTTTTCAATAGTAAATAACACTTCACCACGCGCGACGATTCCGCCCGCAACAAAATTTGGATGCCAACTGGTCACTTCACCTGCAACTTGCGATGCAATCAGGGTACTTTCAAGTGGTTTCACTTCACCGTAACTGTTAATAATCACTTGGTGATCATCACTAGAAACAGCTTCAACTTTCACGAGAGGACGCACATCTACTTCATCCTTATCTTGTGGCTCTTGGGCAATCGCATTGATCCCCATAAAACCAGCAATACCAATGAATAAAGCGATAATAGGTAACGTCCATTTTAATAAATTCGTGCGCATAACTTACACCTTTAATATTTTAACTGGTCCTATCATACCAAAGCTGACAGAAACATTAATGTGACATTTGTAAGTAACTGTTACAAACAGACATAGAATGATGCCGTTCAGATTAAAGTGACGTATAAAACAATTTGTTACAAAGAAAATCATTTTAATTTCAGCTGGTTAAAAACACAATTTCACATTTGTTAACATATCACCTTTTATCAAGACGTTATTTCATTAAACTGCTCTATGACATAGTTTAAGGACATTCTAACAGTGAAAATAACAAATATTGCGCTAGCGTTAAGCCTAGCATTGACAGTCAATGGTCATGCCATTGCAGCAAAAAAAGAAGAAAAAAAGCCAGAAACACTGGCTGAGATGATCAAAGATAAAACCGAATTTATCGGTATTTTTACACTTTACCAAGATGCCAAAACGGGTAAAAACTTAATGGTCATCAATGAGTCACAGCTTAATACCCCGTTTGTGTATTTTGCACATACCGTTGATGGCGTGACAGATGCAGGCCACTTTCGAGGCTCATACCGAGAGACCAAACTCATAGAGTTTAGAAAGCATTTTGATCGTATTGATATTGTAAGCAAAACACCACGCTATAAGTTTGACGAAAACTCAGCGCTTGCCCGCTCTGCAGATGCCAATATCAGTGAAGCCGTTCTCGCAAGTATCAAAATAGACAAAGAAGAAGACGGCAAAATAGCCTTTGACGTTGATAAGCTATTTTTAAGCGAAGCACTGCATAAAGTGTCTCCATGGGTTAACCCTGACGATAAAAACGCTAAAAAACGCTTCAAGCTAGGTAAACTAGATGACAAAAAATCGCGTATTGTTAACCAGCGCCCTTACGCAAATAACCTAGATGTTATTGTTGATTATGTATTCAGCAACGCCAACCCAAGTGTGCGTGGCTCTGCCGCTATAAGCGACCCTCGTAACGTATCAATAAAAGTACAGCACTCATTTGTTGCTTTGCCTAAAAATGACTACCAACCTCGTCAAGATGATGCGCGAATTGGTTATTTTACTAACCAGTTCGATAATATGACCTCTGCCGACTGGGCCCCTTATGAAGACGTGATCAAACGCTGGGATTTACAAAAGAAAGATCCATCCGCAGCCTTATCTGAACCTGTAAAACCAATTACGTGGTGGATTGAAAATACCACACCGGTTGAGTGGCGCGATACCATCCGCGATGCGGTACTGGCATGGAACACCTCGTTTGAAAAAGCAGGTTTCAAAAATGCGATTGAAGTAAAAATACAACCAGACGATGCAGACTGGGATGCAGGCGACATAAATTACAACGTATTACGTTGGACCGCATCTCCACGTCCACCATTTGGTGGCTATGGTCCTGCACTTGCTAATCCATTAACGGGTGAGATCTTAGGTTCAGACATCATGCTTGAGTATGTCTTCATGAAAAACCGTTGGATGTACGACACCCTATATACACAAGGTGCGGCGACACTCACTGAACATATGAATGACTCAGAACTACACTGCTCTTTGGGCCACAGTATTCAAGAAAACATGTTACTTGCAAAAGGCCTAGGTACTGGTGCAAACATCGAAGACAAAGAAATTTTACGCCAAGGTTTAACGCAACTTGTCTTGCATGAGGTCGGTCATACCTTAGGCTTAAACCACAATATGAAATCTTCTATTTTGTGGAACGAAAAAGACGTACACGACAAGCGTAAAACGCAAGGGATTGTTACAGGCTCTGTTATGGACTATGCGCCGGCAAATATCGCTCCAATTGGCATGCAGCAAGGCGACATTTTCCAAACGAAACCAGGTCCTTATGACGACTGGGCTATTGAATATGGTTACAGTCAAGCTTTGGCAGACGCCGATGCCGAGCAACAACGTTTAGAAAAAATTCTTGCTCGCTCATCTGAGCATGCGCTTGCATTTGGTAACGACGCTGATGATATGCGAGCGCCAGGACGTCACATTGATCCACGTATCATGATTGGTGATATGTCATCAAACCCAGCGGCCTACGCCGCAGACCGTATGGCCTTAATCAATAAACTATTTACTGAACTAAAAGACAAAGCCACGGTTGAAGGTGAGTCATATCAGCAACTAGTTACTTCTGCCAACATCCTATTCGGTAGTTACAGAACACAGGCTGGCGTAGTATCTCGTCAAATTGGTGGGGTGTATGTTGAGCGCAACGTCGTGGGTGATGATAAAAATGGCGCACCGTTTACGCCAGTGCCATTAGAGCGCCAGCAACAGGCTATGCAAATTCTGGCCAAAAATGTGTTTGCACCTGATGTGTTAGTCAGCATGCAACCGCTATATAACTACTTACAACAGCAACGTCGTGGTTTTAATCATTACGGTAAGAACGAAGATCCAAAACCACATAACATGATTTTAGGCATGCAAAAGCTTGTGCTTGCGCAATTGTTGCATCCTGCAGTCATGCTGCGTATTTCAGACAGCGCAATGTACGGTAATGAGTATTCACTAAGCCAATTTATGGATGACCTAACAGCCAGCATTTTTGTCGATAGTAAAAAAGCGAACTCATTAAGTCATAACTTACAAATTGAGTATGTGAACCAGCTGATTGCGATTGCAGGCTTAGGTAAAGCGAGCAAGCACGACAACCTAGCCAAAGCTGCTGCGCTTTATCAGCTAAACAAAATTGCTGATATCAGTACGCCATGGGGTGCCGACACTGCTGCAAAAGCACATAAGCAGTATATCGATCGCTTAATTAGCAAAGCGCTCGAAGCTTAATTAATAAGCACAAAAGGCTGCCAACGAGCAGCCTTTTATTATTTCAACGTTATCATCATGCCATCGCTGGACGTGACTTGTAATATTGAATACAACCAAGTTGGGCGGCATTAGTTAGCAATATCATCACAAAAGTTAGAACATGTGACACACTCGGTGAAGCCATCGCCAGTTCTGCGCCTAAACCACAGGCCCCCGCTACAAACTGTAAACTAAAATAACGTGCACTTAAGTTACTAATATCACCGCTTTTAATTGTTTTGTAGGTTTGCGGCATAACACGGATAGAACTCATCGCTAAGCCAACATATGTCAGCCAATTAAGGACAGTGGCAGTATCAAGTGACGGGCTAAGCAATAACAAAAAAGGCGTCACCGACACAATTAATAGCCCAGCTAATTGCAACCGTTGCTGGCGCGCTGCATTGTAACGCACGAAGTAATAAAGAATTAAACCACTTAACACACCCGTCACGATAAACGGTAAGACCATGTAAATGCGCTGAAAGTACACATTGTAGGTAATGAAATAAAGACTTTGTGCCACCCCAAAGCTCATCATTAGCAACGACACGCCCGACACACTGCGATTTTTACGAATTTTATTTAATAGCGGATAAAAGCTAAACGCCAAAATAAAGCATGAAATAATCGGCAAATAGTGCGCCAAAACAGACCTCTCTCGTTACAATTTAGTTAATACGTTAGCAGTTTATAAACAGCCCATACATAACAAGTAAACCATTGTTTTTTAAGCCATTTAAAAGAGCGCGGCATTCTAATGAGATGCTCATAAAATGCAATGAAGATGAAAAAATAGCCAGCGAGGACTTGGCAAGATTTCCGTACAGTGTGTTTACAGCTTAGAGACAGCATTCATAACTTGAATACAACGAATAACATAGGTACATTGAATAAAAAACAAGCTTAGAGGTAGATGATGAAGCAACTCTTCTGCATCTTACTTATCAGTATGTTACTGCTCGGATGTGCCAGTAAAAGTAACCAACCTGTTATGCCACCTCGTGTTGCAGACCTCCTTAATAGCACACTTTTTCAGCCTGTTACTTTAAAAGACACTGAGCTATTTGCTCTGCCCATCGACGAGCAACAACAATTCCTTGATTACTTTACACAAAGACAAGGTGGCTATCTCAGAGATGATCAAATTCTCTATCACTATTTAGAAAATAAACTCACTAATTTTAACTATTACAGTGAAACACTCACTGCCTCTGAGACAATTCAAAAACAGAAAGGTAATTGTATTAGCCTTGCTATTTTAACTCAGGCGTATGCTCAGTTAGCTGGGCTAAAAACAGGGTTTCAATCAGTGTCGAGTGAACCGGTATACAGCAAAGAAAGTAATATTGTGTATGTATCGGGTCATTTTAGGACCAAAGTCTATGCCCCACTTGATGATGAGGTGACTTACTTAATCACACCGGGAAGTATTATTGATTATTTTCCGAGCCGCGGCAGTTTTTATACCGGCAAAGCCCATTTAAACGATTTAATAAGTCGCTACTACAGTAATTTAGCAGCCGAGGCTTTAGTCGCTAAACAATTTAATTTAAGTTACAGCTATATTCTTAAAGCTGGCGATTACACCCCTTACGATCCTGCACTGTATAATCTTGCAGCGGTATTACACCGTCAAGCTGGTGACTTAGTGGGAGCAAAACATATTTATCAAACCGCATTACAGCACAACATTGAAAACACCAATTTACTTCATAACTACGCTGTGCTGGCCGAACAGCTCGACGACCAAGTACTTCTAACTAAACTCAACTCACAGCTTGCTCTAGCAAAGCAAGATCCGTTCGAATTATTAGCAACGGCAATAAATGCACGCAACAATGGTCAGTATTTTAAAGCCCGAAAGCAGCTCGAAGACGCCATAACCTTAGCACCTTATTTGTCTGAACCCTATCTAGAGTTGGCTATTATTAACTACCAACAAGGCAATGAGCAATCGAGCAAAGAGTGGCTCGAAAAAGCCATTGAGCTTGAAAGGGAAGACGAAAAGCGGGCGCTCTATCACGCCAAACTATTCGCCTTAAATACCAAGCAGTAACCGTTATAAAGAATAGTAAAAACTAAGCCAAGCACGTAAATCGTTTTCAAAGTCGTCGCCTTCAACACGGGCGACGCCCAAATCAATATTCACATCATTCAGCCCGGCAGGCCCTAGGCCAAAGCTAAACTCGCCTTGCCATTTTAGTCCATAGCTTTGTGCATATACTCGGTTATCTACTTGATGCTGTTGATAGTAAAGCCACGGGAGCGAATCTTTATAACTAACCCCGCCGCCATAACCTTTATAGCGGTTACCAAGCTGGCTAATAAACGGTAATTCGGGTGCCACTACTAAACCACTTTGAGTCTCGTTGTTAATTAAGTTAGAAGCAAAACCACCTAACGCAAGCGTATTATTGTCACGATAATGCTGAGCAAAGTTAACATAAACAGGAATATTAAACGCATGCGCACCAAACTCAGTAGCAAAGTCGTAACCTTGCCAATTATGCGTTTTGCTATCACCTTTCAGTAAAGCTATCTTTGCTGACTGAGAAAACCCCACTGTTTGTCTATCATATTGCCACTTTTGTTTTAGCCCCAGCTTTAACCATTGATCATCGCCGTGAACAAAGTCGCTGTAGTTATAACTCACAGAAGGAATGATACTTAATTGTTGAAACTGCATTGGATAACTTGTTGCCAAGTGTATACCCATGTTTTCAATTTTTTCAGCATGGTATCCGTGGTACTGTTTATCTGTATCTAACTGATAATCGAATAACAAAGCTTTAAAGTGTAAATCAAAGGCTGAATATTTGGCAGCGGCAAACGCCCCCTCTAATGCGCTATCTTGTAAATCAATACTGTAGCCTGCTTGCAAATCAAGCTGTTTTAAAAAGTCACTGCTTTTAACACCCATGGTTAATATTGACGATGATGCGGAGTAATACTGAGAACCCAACGATAAAGTCGGCTTTTGCTGTAATACATCATAGTCAGTTTGTCGACCTGTCGCTTGTTGATAAATAGCCGCTTTAGGGAGTACTTCGCTTGCGGTCACGCCACGCGGTGGTGTGGGGTTTACAGCAAGTTCAGTCACTTTTTCGCGCTGAGTTAAGTCTGTAAAGTGCTTAATATTTGGGCCATCCGGTGTGACTGATAAATACAATAACTCACCATTATTCATCGCCATAGGATGAGCAATAACTTCTTGGCCTTGGCTTAGTTGATAAAGTTCATTTTTATCAAAGTTATAGTGGTACAAATCAACTGCTGCATTTTTACCCGCCACAAAATAAAGGCCTTTCCCATCAGCTTGCCAATTAGGTTGCGATACATATTGATACCCTGCAGGCATAGGCACACGATATGATTTTGTCGTGTTTAAATCTTGTATATACAACTGCCAATTCTGATTTAATGTGGTTTTCATATAGGCCAGCCGCGACTTATCAGGGCTTAATACGGGGTAGTCATAAACAGTTTCAAGGCTTTTTGTAAACAAGGGAGTGACGTCACCATGAGTAAGGTCTACTTTCACTAACGCTGAGAAACCATGCTGATTTTGTTCTGCATAAACAGTTTCGCCATTTTCGCTAATGCTAAAACGACGCAAGCCCGCGTGATGCGTCAATGCTGTGACCTCACCCGTTGTAATATCGTAACGGTATAAATCAGAAATCCCAAGGACAGACCCTTTGCCCACGGTGGTTGTTGCTGTAAAAAACAGCGTATTTTCATCCAGCCATTGTGGGTTTTTAATCCCTTGTCTATTTATTTGCTGCAATACATGCTTCTGCTCACGCTTAAATATTACGGGAGCTTTATCGACAATATCCAGAGGATCATCGTTTAAAAGCGCATTTTGCTGTGTTGCAAATTCTTCTGCAGCCTGAGTATTTTGCTCTGTACTGTAAATAACTAAACGTGTATCACCCTCTTGATTACGCTCAACAATAGCCAGTTTAGAGTTGTCTGGACTAAGTGCTGGATTTGATGCGTAGAGATCAAGCTCCAACCAAAGCTTGCTTGTAAGTGGTTGTTCACTTACCTCTTTAGCCATTGCTTTGTATGTATACTCAGCAACAAAGCGGCGATACAACTTGGCTGGAGAATCAGCAAATACACCTGTAAATGCCTCATCGAAATCACGGTCTTTTACTGCCTGCATTCGTGTCCAAACAGCATCAAGCGTTTGTTCTGAATAGTTTTCTTCAAGCCAAGCCAAAAAACGCGAACCGACCAAATACGCCATCGACCCCGCCAAAAAGCCGCCTTTTGTATTGCTTAGTTGCTTATAACCTGGCAATGCACCTTGCTGAGCAAACTCAATTAAAATCGCTTCAGACAAATTGTCAAACACTCGACCACGGCCTGTCATTTTTGATTCTAATAATGTTGCGTAACCCTCTGCGGCCCAGCGTGGCATGTCTTTTTCTGCTAAGTCATACAGATCCCAGCTATTTTTAATTGCTTGACGAAAATCACTGCGAGTCGGCTGAGCTAAATGCACCAAGTGAATATATTCGTGCAAGATCAATAATTGTTGCCAACCATCGGTATTAGAAATCACCGTATCGGATTGCGGTGGCGTGGTAAAAAGTGCCATCAAGGGTTTATTAGAGACAGGTAGAGCAAAGCCATTTGCGGCATTCAGAGGATCAAACACGACTACATCAACGACTTCATCCAAAGCACGATGCTGTTGCTTAAGCACTTTATCACGCACAATTTCAAGCTCTGTGGCAGCCGATTGCGCCCACTGTTGGTTTTCAACGCTAAAGTGCACATTAAAATGCTCAGTATGAATTGTTTGCCATATTTCTTGGCCAGACGCCTCGCCTGCAACAAGCAGCGCAACGCTTAATAGTGCTTTTTTCATCATAATCCTTGATCCCCAGCTTGGGTATATTGATTTTAAATATTCACACTAGTATGCGTTGCTTTTTTGCGCGGGTGTAGTTAAAAAATGTAAGAAATTAATCGATTTTGATAGGTTTTACTAACCCCAAAAGTTGATAAATAATAAAAATAGTCACTGCAAACATCATACTGCTTCTGAGCGCACCAAGGCCTGCGAGCATCATTGCACTGGTTACCAATAACGCGATACAAGTAATTGCGCAACTAATACAAAAGCCTTTACACTCATTTTTAAAGCGCGCGTACCACAGTAAAGCAACTAAGCCTGAAATAGCGATAATTGGAAGTAAATAAATCATCTGAATACCTGCATCCCTCACTTTTGGACAGTATACCCAAAAACGAAACCGAATCAATGATATTGAGAATCATTTTCATTTAAAACCAATTGCGTGGCTCTGATTCTATTTCATAAAGCACAAAATCAATTAACTGCTCTGCATCAACTGATTTTATATACGGCATTGATACAGAACCCGATGCAAGTTGTATATACAGGCTTTTTAAACCTGATTTTCGCATTAAATATGTACTAATAGTCGTGACACTTTGTGCTTTATAAATTTCAAACAAACGATACTGAGTCCCTATCATTCCCGTTCTAAACACGGCAAATGAGCGGCCTTCATGTTGATACAGCGCCATGCCTATTTTTTGATAACGTAAAAATACGGCAGCCATCAATATACTCGCAGGTAATAAACCCCAAAGCATTGATAACGTTTCAAATAGTTGATCAATAACGACAACGCTAATCACACTCGGCAAAAATACATACAACACAGTGTTTTTATACAGCAGTGCCCGTTCGGGTTTAATAAAATTAAGCTCATTTAAATTAATAAACCACGGAAACAACCAACGGCACACTTGCTGAACATGCGCTGCGGTTAACACGGGCATCACCAGTGTTTGTTTGTTTTTATGCGCCGCAACACCTGGGGCTGTATTACCACTGCTCACTTGTGGACATATCAATGTATAACGCTTTAATAATCGTGCAATGATATTTTGCTTAATTTGTACACTTTGTATTTTCTCTGAGCTTATTGATAACTGCTGGCGCTCAAAGAGCCCCGCTACACGTTTAAACTTATTATCTTGAAAATATAAATGAAAATTAAAAAACCTAATTAAAGCCATAGTAACCGACAACAACACAGCGCACAGCACGATAACAACAATGACAGTCACCACAGCCAATGCTGCCGCACTGCCAACAAAGGCAGCCTGCTCGTTAAACATGGCTTCTAGACGCGCAATCAATGAGGTTTCAAGGTAATCAAAAATGGCATTCATAAAAGGGGCAAGCGCCGCTAACGCTAAAATAGCCATATTCGACATCAAACCAAACTTCGCTATTTCGGCGTTACTAAGCGTGAGTGTGTGTTGTGCTGATGGTTGTGCTGCATGTTCCGCTTTTTCAGGCGTGTCACTTTGCTGCAACTGCGCTTTAAATGCCATCACTTGTTCGCGTACATGCTCGGCATAACTGAGCTTTACACCTGGGATCACGGCTTCTTGAGCGCTACTGCCTGCTGCATCAAAAATACAGTTAACCAAATTTACGGGCTGGAAATAAAAGGGCTCAGCGATATTCACATTTTGCACTCTGGCAAACTTCAGTGTTAAACGCTCTTTCTTAAATACCCCTTTGTTTAACAGGATTTCATTTTCGCTACTGATGCGATAAGAGAAATTTCTATAATACGCAAATGCATAAACAACTAACATGACAATAGCGATGCTTGCTGCGACTTGCCCCCAAAACCATTTTTGCTCAACCTGAGTTACAAAAATAACTAAAATAGGCAGTAAATTTAGTAAGCCATCTTTAACAAATCGAATAGCAAAATGCACAATAAAATATAAAAGTGCCCACGGCGACACGCGTTGCCAATCATTGTTATTCATCGACTAGCTCATCAACTGTTGCATGATTGTCATAACCATAGCTTTGTACAAACTGCCTAATGTCATTGCATTGTTTATCTGTTAAACCACTGATATGAAGATCCGCACTCATGCCACCAGCACTGTAGAGTCTGAGTGTTGCTAAGCCAAGTTTCCGCTCAATGGGTCCTCGATGTATCTCAGTATGTTGAACTCGAGAAATAGGTAACAGGGTCACTTGTTGCCAAATTAAACCACGCTTATAAGCAATATCATGCTCACGTAATGCAATCCCTTTTACACGAACACTGTAAAAGTTATACAGCATTGAAAGCACAACGAGCACGGGCAGCAGTAGCAACCAAGGTGCAGATACCGCATCAGCAAACGGTTGATTAAAATACCGAACAGCCACAATGACCGTCATGAGTGGAATATAAAAAAGCAGCCAATTAATTTGTACATGCCAAATAGCGTTATCTGCAAGTGGCTGAAATTTAATAGTATGGTGGCGAGGCAGAGTGTCGATTTGTTGATTACTAAACACGATTATTCCTTGTAAAGGCCAGTGTCACTGGCCTTACGTGCTAACGTTGAGCGTGGTAAATTAAACCCAGCGAAGTGTCGTTGCAAGCGTATGGCTGGCACCTGGCGCAAGCTCTACACTGTCATCAAGTACATTTGCTGCTTCTAAACAGAGCATCACATGATACTCATCGTCGGCAAAGTTCGACAAGCGTTTTGACTTCTCAACCCACGGATTCCACAGCACACATGATGTTGAGTTTTCACGACCTACTTCAATAATGCCGTCTGGGGTAATTATACGCTGTGTAGCCTCTGCTTCGGTGTACACCATGTCGGTTTCGCGCGCAAAAGAAACCAAGTCGTGCTGCTCATAAGGGCCTTCGCCAAACTCAATGTATTTTGCCCCTTGCAAACCATCAACTTTGGTTTCTTCAATCGCAGGTGTTGGGAAATACGTGTGTAGCGCTTGAGTAAAGTGAATGGTTTCATTATCCATGTTCGTGGTCGTTAAGCGTAACTCAAGACTCGACGTTAAAATAAATTCAGCAAGTAGCTTAGTTTTATGAGGCCAATATTTATCATCAACCTGAGTCATCGGTAACGAAAGGCTGATATAGATTGAATCTTCTTGTTCTTTCACTTCTTCAGCGCGCCAAAGACCTGTACGAGCCACACCATGCGCAGGCCAACCTTCATGCTGACTTACACCAAACCATGGCCAACAAATAGGGATACCGCCACGTACACCTTTTCCTTCTTGATAGTCTTCTAACTCAGACACCCACAACAACGGCTTTTTGCCTGCAGGCGTGAACTCAGTAATTTGCGCACCTTGCAGAAAAATAGTTGCTTCACACAACTCACTCGCAACCTTAATAAACTCAAGTCCGGTGTCACTTTGTTCAATCGTAACTGATGGCGATAACTTCATAATTCGTCCCATTTAATGAAAGAAAAATCCACCTTACCCAAAGCGGTGGCAATTAGTAAATAATATTTAGTTATTTGATGAAAATGTTTTACAACCAAATGCTAAGTCACCCCATATTAGCATTTTCAGTGTTAACAACAATTACTCTATCTAAACGACAAAATAGAGCATTTAATTTCTTCTCTAACTAAATACAAATCAAAACCATGCCATTATTAGCTTTAATCTATGGCTTATATAGGTGTAATTTATTTGAACTCAATTTATTAGATGTGTAATATTTCGCGATTGCGGTCGCCAGATACCGCCTTTTTAAAGAGACACAACTATGCAAAAGTATGATGAGCTATTGGTATCGTTACGTAAAGTTATCAGGGCTATCGACCTTCATTCAAAACAGCTCAACAAAACATCGGGATTAACAGGCCCACAATTACTTATAATGAACGAAGTCGCGCACACCGATGGCATTACGGCCAGCCGCATCGCACAAAACGTTAATTTAAGTCCCGCAACTGTCACCAATATTTTAGACCGCATTGAAAACCGTGAGCTAGTTACGCGTGTTCGCAGTCAACTAGATAAGCGTCGTGTCAGTCTATACCTTACCGAGCGCGGCAAAGAAATTTTGAATAAAGCGCCACAGCCTTTACAAGAGCACTTTATTGAAAAGTTTTCAGCCCTTGAAGAGTGGGAACAAAGTCTATTATTGTCATCTATGCAGCGTATTGCAGCCATGATGGATGCAGACCAACTTGATGCCTCCCCCTTACTTGAAGTAGGTGCGCTTACGCGAACCATTGAGTCTCAATAATAAACCCGTTGATTAATATTAAATTTATGTGGCTACCCTTGGGTTCAGTGTGAATATCATCTATGCTAAATAGTACCCATTCTTACATTAGCGATAATTCATGCTTAAACTTTCAAAGTTAGCCCTAGCGATAGCGTTGGGCACTACTTCAAGTCATAGTCAGGCATCAGAAATCGATGACCTTCAAAAGCAGCTGCAATTACTAAAGCAACAGATGCAGCAACTTCAAACTCAGCTCGATAAAGCAGAGCAACAAGCAAAACAACAAGCGGCGCAGCAAGAACAAATTGATGCCCAAGTTGCTAAACAGCAAAAGCAGCTTGAGCAGCAAACGGCTGCTGTTGATTCAGAGCTCGAAAAGAAAGAGTCTGGGATTCGAGTTGGCGGTGCTGTACGTACTAACTTTAGTCACACATCCTATGATGACGGCAATAAGAACCGCGGGGGCGACTTCGATTTTGATATTTTCAGATTGAATTTTGCAGGCGATGTTGGTGACGTGCAATTAAATGCAGAAATTCGTTTTTTCGATTACATGACCGCAGTTAAATATGCCTATGCAGCCTATGACTTTGCCGAAGATTGGCAAGTGCAAGCGGGGATCACCAAAGTCCCCTTTGGTAACTGGCCTTATAACTCTCACAACTACTTTTTTGGCACCACTTATTACGTTGGCTTAGAAGATGACCACGATTTAGGTGTGTTATTTAAGCGTAAAATAGCCGATAACTGGCAAATTGACCTTGGCTTTTTTAAAAATGATGAATTAGGTGGTGTTGACGGTTACGTTGATAATCGCAGCGATCGTTATTCGTATGATGTCGTTGGTTTTCGTGATGCCGACGAAGACGTTTACGCAGAACCCACCAATGCGATAGGTGAATACAATACATTCTCTGGACGTTATGGTTACCACTTCGAGCATGATGGTGGCACCACTGAGTTAGGTGTTTCTGCGTTATCAGGCGGCCTACACGACGGTGAAGACAAAGCAGGCGACTACATGGCTTGGGCTGTGCACCTTAACAGCACCATTGGCCCGTGGAACTTCCAACTGCAACATGGTGAATACGATTACGACATTGATAACGTAAATCGTATGGCTGTCGGCGCCTACTCTTTTTATGACAGTATCGCCGCCGAAGCCACGATGACTAATGCCAACATTGCTTACAGTTTACCTGTTGAGTGGGGGCCAGTAACCAATCTGCAATTTTATAATGACTACGGCATTATTTACGATAAGTCAGATAACAGTGCAGACACGTGGATGAATGTAACGGGTGTGTCGGTCGCCGCAGGTGGCTTATTTACCTACTTTGATCTTGTCAAAGCGAAAAACCAACCGTTTGTTGGTGGCTCAATAGCTGGCGACAGCGACGAGACCGAAACGCGCTTCAATATCAATATCGGTTACTACTTTTAAAACGATTAGCCCAGCTATTGCTGGGCTTTTTTAAACTTTCTATGCACCCATCCCTCGTTTACCTCTAAATAACACAGTAATTTTTTAACCCCCTTAAACGTTCTTCATGCAACATTAGGTAAAAAACGTTAGCTGAGCTACAGTTAAAAGTAACGCAGAATAAATGTATGATTTTGCACAGTATGCATCACCGCATTTTCAGTTTTATCAGGCTTAATTATATTGATGAATGTAAGAACGGTATTTACCGCCTATAAAAATGGCTGCTATCAATTACTTGGATTATTGATGGTTGGCTTAGGTATCATAGGTATTGCACTCCCTGTGATGCCCACAACTATTTTCTTTATTCTTGCTTTGGGCTGTTTTACACGCTCTTCTCCCGCTTTGTCTGCTTGGCTATTAAATCATCCTCGGTATGGCGAATCACTTCGGTATTGGCAGCTCTATAAAGTGGTTCCGCTAAGAGCAAAGTTTTTAGCTGGCCTTGGCATGGCCGTGGGCTATTTCTTCTTACTGCAAAGCGCAGCACCGATTTGGGTTATGTATCTTGTAGCTGTTATCGAGGTGTGCGTGTTGGGCTATTTAATCAATCGTCCCTCAAAGCCTAATCATCCGACGCTGATCCAACTTAACATATCCACTCGGCTGCAATTAATGCTACTTGCTAGCCTGTTTACCTCACAACTCGCCATTATTGCGTACCTCGCTATTCAGTATTAACTGCTCGAATGTAAAGAACGTAAACGCACTTGTTATTAATAATACGAACTATTATCATGTGAGTATCAATAACAAGTACCTTACATTATGTTCTCTTTCAATAAACGCATGTTTTATAGCGTTAGCCGTGCCTTACATATTTATTTATCAACCGCGCTATTTTTTCTACTGATCTTATTTTGTATCAGCGGCATCATCCTCAATCACGTAAGTTGGCTTGAAAATGACAAACATAATGGTCAAACCCACGTGCTCATTTCTGCACAGCTCTTCGAAAAAGCACAGCAGAACCTTAATGCATTACCCACTCTTTACCCTGAAATTGAACGTTATATGGCAGATCAGTTTTCTCTGCAGAATGTAAAAAGCATTGAATGGGAAAAACAAGACGCACTAGTCATGCTCGACTACCCGTTGCCTGCAGGGTTTGCTTATGCCGAAATAGACTTTCAAACGGGAGAGCTCAATCTTGACTACCAAACAGGCGGGGTTATGAGCCTTATTGGTGATTTGCACAAAGGCCGTCATACAGGCGAGGCATGGAGCTGGGTAATTGATATCTCAGCAGTATTAATGATCATCTTCGCTATAACTGGCTTATTTATTTTATTTCAAAACCGTAAAAAGCGTACCTCAGGGCTTTGGCTAACACTGTTTGGTGTCGTCACACCTCTGGTTATTTATCTAGTTTGGGTGCCTCAACTTAAAGGAGTATCTTAATGAAACAAGCCCACTTACTACTTGCTCTACTGTTCAGCTGTTTATTCAGCCCACTTAGCTTTGCCAAAGACGCCAACCTCACCGTTGAGTTCACTTTGCCTGAGCTTGATGTATCCCCTTATCACCGCCCATATGTTGCGCTTTGGCTTGAAACCCCAGAACGTAAACATGTAACCACAGTGGCACTTTGGGTTGAAAAAGCAGAGTGGTTTAAAGACTTACGTCAGTGGTGGCGTAAAGCAGGTCGCAGTAACGATAACTTCGACGGCGTAACAGGTGCCACAAAACGTCCTGGTACTTACACCATTGAGTGGCACGGTAAGGATTTAAAAGGTAACCCCGTTAAACCCGGTAAATATTTACTCAATGTGGAAGTTGTACGTGAAGAAGGTGGTCGTGATTACAGCCGTGTTGAAATCGACTTAACAAAAGATGGCAAAGTCACTCTCGCTGGCGAAAAAGAATTCGCGACTAGCTTCGTTACTATTACTAGCAATTAAGGATAAACAATGAAATTAAAATTATTAAAAACGGCCCTAATCGGTGCCGTTACATTCACCGCACTTGCATCAAGCTACGCACAGGCACACGCACGTTGGTTAATGCCATCGCACACCTCTTTATCGGGTGAAAAAACACATTATGTGATGATTGATGCCAGTATTTCAAACGAGTTGTTTAGCCCAGACAAAGCCTACCGCCCAAATGAACAAGGCGCAGAATATGATGACAACTTATTAATCGCCCTTGCGCCAAACGGTAAGCCTGTAGAAGAGAAGATTCGCGCGTACTACCTAAAACGTAAAAACTCGGCGGCCGTTAGCTTATCGCAAGATGGGACGTACCATATTGCGATGCAGCAAAAGCCTCTGCTAATGACATTCTACAAAGATAAAGACGGCAACCGTGGTCGTGTATTTACAGGTAAAAAAGACGCTGATCTTCCTGCTGGTGCAACCGAAGTACGCACGATTAAGTCAATCGCAACCGTTGACACCTTTGTAAGCCGTAACGGCACTTCTAAACCCACATTACTTGGCCAAGGCTTAGAGATTTCGGGCCCAACGCATCCAAACGATTTATTTGCAGGTGAAGAGGCTAAATTCCAATTATTAATGGATGGAAAACCTGCCGCTAACGTTGAGCTAGCGATTGTACGCGGCAGTGCTCGTTACCGTAATGCGCGTGATGAAGTAAAACTTACTACCGATAGTGAAGGTTTCTTCACCGTGACATTCGAACACGCTGATATGTATCTGATTGAAGCATCTGTTGATCAAAAACCAACAGAAGCAGATATCGATAACGTGCGTTACTCATTATTTACCACCCTTGAAGTCGCGCCTGAATAAGTCACTTAATGAGGCCTTATAAGAGGCCTTATTCGACTTTCGAGGAAGACTGTAGTCAACGGTGTGATCACAGCTGCCGTCTTTCTCGCAATCATTGGCCCATCTCCATCGACATCCCAGCTTGGGTGCATCCCATTTAATGGGCTTTTGATAACGCTAATATCTTCTGTAAATTTACTATGCTCATCACGGCGTGCGGCATTGCGCATCAAAAATACCCAAATCACATAATTGCCATCATCAGGAATTTTAAGCTCAGCATGATCACCTTTTGCCGGGCCAACATACAAAGCGGTTGGGTTACCTTTCGGTAAAATATTAAAGTAGTTACTAGAGTTTGAAGGAGCAAAATCAACCTTTAATGTATTGCCTTTATTAAGGTTTATTTGATATTCCCACATCTCATAACCTTTAATTATGTCTTTAACTTGCCAGCTTTGCTGCACCGCTATATCTGAAACTAATAACTCATAATGACGACTATTGGGTAAGTTTTGATTAGCAAACACCACGCTGCTTGCAGCCATAGAAAAAAAATCCTATTGATAACAATAACTTCACATTGAACCTTCTTTAAAATTCTTTTTTATAGAATAATAAGCGCTAATTTTACAATTTTTAATTCTTTTAAAGTGAATTTATAGTTACTTCATCGCAGACACACAGCTTAACTAAATAGGATACCTACTATGAAACTTTTTACTTTAATCTCAGCTCAACCACAATTACAAAATATTAGCACTTTATTGGCACGTATTGGTTTATCGGCCATCTTTTTACTCACCAGCTTTAGTAAAATCGAGTTTTTCGATGCAACAGCACAGTACATGGCATCCGTTGGTTTACCAGAGTTCTTACTGCCATTTGTCATTGCTTTTGAAATGGTTGGCGGGTTATTTATTTTACTCGGCTTTTTAACACAACTAACCGCTGTCGCTTTTGCTGGTTTCAGCCTGGCCAGTGCTTTGTTATTCCACTTTCAACTTGATGATCAAATGCAATTTTTAATGTTCTACAAAAACATTGCAATGGCAGGTGGCTTTTTAGCATTAGCCAGTGTTGGTGCAGGCAAAATCAGCCTAGATCAACTAATGTTAAAACGTAGTCAGGCATAACATTTCTCCCAGCCAATAACCTAAGTTGTTGGCTGGGTTTGTTTTTAAGGAGCGCAAATATGGCAAAGTTATTAACAGCAACCAGCCACGATATTGGTGGGCTCGATGTAAAACGCATCTTGCCGCATTTTGACAAAAAAATGGTTGGGCCATTTATCTTTTTTGACCACATGGGGCCGAATCACTTTCCTCGCGGTGAAGGCATAAATGTGGGGCCTCATCCTCATATTGGCCTTTCAACGCTCACTTATTTGTTTACTGGCAGTATTTACCATCGCGATTCACTAGGCAATAGCCTGCAAATAGAACCTGGCGATGTTAACTGGATGACCGCAGGTCGCGGTATAGTGCACTCAGAAAGAGAAAGCCTTGAAGTGCGTGCAAGCGAGCACGACATTAATGGTCTGCAATGCTGGGTTGCTTTGCCTGAGAGCATGACCGAAATAGCACCGCGATTTGAACATATCAAAAAACAGCAACTGCCTGAAAAAATAGAAAAAGGAGTGCTGATGCGACTAATCGTGGGTGATGCCTATGGCTTGAGCTCCCCTGTGAAAAGCTACTCACCTATGTTTTATTTAGATACAGTAGCAGAGCAAGGCAGTTATATTACTAAACCGCATCCTCATCATGAAACCGCTGTGTATGTAATTTATGGTGAAGTTAGTATTGGTGATACTCGCTATACTCAAGACAATTTTGTTCTACTCGATGACAGCGAACACGAAATTACGACCCATGTGCATAGCCGCTTTATTTTACTCGGTGGCAGTAAATTCAATAAAGTTCCTTATTTACACTGGAACTTTGTTGCATACAGCAAAGAGCGTATCGAGCAAGCAAAACAAGATTGGCAAGCACAGCGCTTTGCTAAAATCCCCGGTGATGAGCTTGAATATATTGAGTTGCCCTTTGCTAAAAAGTAAACTTTTTTGCAATTTATAGGTACTATCCATTTACAGGCACTAATTAGTAAGTAACCACGTTAGCAAAGGAATACCATGCTAAGAATCACCCTAGAGCAATGGCGCATGTTTCGTGCTGTTGTTGAGTTTGGTGGCTTTAATCAAGCCGCACAAAGCATTCATAAAAGCCAGTCGAGTATTCATAATGCCGTGGGCAAAATTGAATCGGCACTCAATGTAAAATTATTTACTATTCAAGGACGTAAAACGGTGCTCACAGAAGCCGGTGAAATGATGCTACGCCGTGCCAATTATTTACTCGATGAAGCTGCCAAAGTCGAAGCGATTGGCCAAACCCTCGGCGAAGGTATCGAAAGTAAGCTGCGCATTGCAGTTGATGCCATTTTTCCACAGCAATTACTTTATAAAGTGCTTAACGACACGTCTTCGCAATACCCACAACTGCGTATCGAATTGCATGAATCTGTGCTGATGGGTGGCAATGAATTACTTGTAAATGATCAGGTCGATATTGCCATTACAGGTTTTCCGATAGCGGCTGGCTTTCATGAAGAGTTATGCAATATTGAATTTATTGCCGTGGCGCATCCAGATCACCCTTTGCATGCGATTGACCGCGAAATAACATTAGAAGATTTAAAATCACACCGACAAATTGTAGTGCGTGACTCAGCGAATAAACACAAACAAGATGGCGGCTGGCTAGGTGCCGATCAACGTTGGACGGTAACGCATTTACGCACCTCTATTGATATGATCAGTAATGGTCTAGGCTTTGCGTGGTTACCAAAAATAGCGATTGAAAAACAACTCGCAGCAGGGCAAATGAAAGCGCTCAATTTAACGCATAACAGTAGCCGCAGTGCTAAGTTACATTTGCTCTTCAAAGACGGTGACAAACTAGGTCCCGCAGCACGGGCATTTCTTGGCGAATTACGCTACCAAGTAATGGAAAATCTATAGTTTAAGCGGTGTTTCAGCGATGCCTTTAACACCCGGCTTTAAAATAAACACGCCCCCGCTGTGCGGGTAATCAGCAAGTACCGACTCATCCAACCCGACTGCTGCGGTAGTAATTGCCACATGCTCAAGTGCCTCTCCGACAAATGCAACACTGGTAACACGTGGTGCGGGAATACGTAAAAATTGCACTTGCTTGCCGCGTGGCGAAAAACGATAAACACCATAACCATTCCATGCTGCGACCCATAAGTGGTCGTCATTATCAACCGTCATGCCATCTGGGTAACCCATGCTATCGGTAAAACGGATAAACGCATGCTTATTACTAAGCTCGCCCTGTGCACTTAATGAGAAGCGATAGATAGTTTGTTTTTCAGAGTCTGTTGAGTATAAAAACTGCCCGCATTTACTTACGGCCGGTCCATTACTAATGGTGTAGTGTTGGTCAACGACTTCAGGTGCCTTTCCATGACCAACGCGGTATAACTTTCCACTCGGTGCTTGTTCTTGAGAGTCCATCGAGCCAAAAAAACCAAAACCTTGCCGTGATGTTTTACCATCGTTTAATCGGTTTTGCTGTGGCTCATTGTCGATTGAGTAAAGCAGTTCGCGGCTAAAGTCTTCGCTATTAAGTTTATAGATGCCCTTCGCAAACCCAGCAACAAGTTCACCTTGCTCCGTTTCCATTACCCAACAAATGGGTTCTGGCATGGCAAACTGACTTACCCGCATACTTTGGCAGTGCAAACGAAATAAACGCTGACCCAAAATATCAACCCAAAATACACAGTTGTGGGCTTTTGCAAAGTAAACACCTTCGCCTAATTGGCATTGGCTAGAAATAATTATTTTTAGGGTGGCATCGAGCATAAATTTCATTAAATAAACAGCTGAACTTTTACCATTCTATCTGTGTATAAAAATAAGTGCTAGGCCAGATAAGCCTGCGACCAGCAGTATGATGCTGCGAATTGCTCTTTCGTTTAAGTTGTTATTAATTACAAAAGACAGTCCCCAGCCAATTAAGATTGCTGGCAGACAAAAGAAAAACAGTTTTACATCCCCCATATCAGCAGAGCCAGTAAGCATCAGCACAATAATGCCAAATAGGTTAATGAAAACAAAGAATGCACTAAGGTTGGCCTTTATTTTATCTTTATCCTCGGCTTGATAGAGCAGCCCCATCGGCGCGCCCCCAGCGGAGGTGGTGGTTCCTAAAAACCCCGACGACATAGAGGCTAATAAACTCGTTATGGTCGATATTTTAGGTTTCATACCTATGATAGATAATGCGACGACGACTAATATACTCACTCCGAGCAATAACTGGTACTGCTTAGCATTCACATACCACATCACTGCCGCTGCGAATATTACGCCCATTGCACCACCGACTATTGAGATCCCCGTCTGTTTCATATCGATTGACCCTCGGTGCTTTATCATTAACACCGAAGTTAAAAAGAGTGCATTCAAAATCATAGGGCCAGGCACCAGTTCAGGCATTAACCAATATAAAACTGGCACACACAGCATGCCAAGGCCAAAGCCAATAACACTTTGCAAGCAAGCACCAATGATCAGAATTACATACACGAGTACAAAGTCGGTCAAACTTTCTTACCACCTTAGAAAAATAGGGGAGATGGTAACAATACCAACCCATATTTTATTATTATAGTATCATTTGTTTTATTGAAAAAATTTTATCGCAAGTCAGTCAT
Source organism: Pseudoalteromonas sp. MBR-15 (assembly GCF_053628915.1). Classification (NCBI taxonomy): domain Bacteria; kingdom Pseudomonadati; phylum Pseudomonadota; class Gammaproteobacteria; order Alteromonadales; family Pseudoalteromonadaceae; genus Pseudoalteromonas; species Pseudoalteromonas sp. MBR-15. The sequence goes on along the minus strand of NZ_JBRJHH010000010.1, from coordinate 65,743 downwards.
TTTGCAATGTATAAATGCAATTAAGTCCAACCTGCGTCTACGATTAATGATTGTGCTGTCATCATCCGACTATCATCAGCAGCCAGAAATAATGCTGCATTAACAATGTGGTCGGGTTGTATTGTTTCGTTTATACACTGGCTTAAACGAACGTCTTCAACCATCTCTGGGGTTAACCAATGAGTAATTTGACGCTCTGTCATTACCCATCCAGGAACCAAGGTATTAACCCGAATATTGTCTTTGCCATACGAGGCTGCTAAAGAACGCGTCAGCCCTTCAATACCCGCTTTAGCAGTGGTGTAAGCAGGCATTCCTGTTTGCTTAATGCGCCAACTTACCGACCCCATATTGATAATACTTCCCCCACCTAAACGCTGCATATGCGCCACAACAGCCTGTGAAGAAAAGAAACAAGGGCGTAAGTTAACAGCAAACTTGTCTTCCCAATATTTTACATCCATGTTTTCTGCTGCATGGCGAGTGTCATCGGCTGCATTATTAATTAATACCCCAATATCGCCCTGTTGCTGACGGGTTTGCTCTATAGCGGCTTGCAATGCTTCAACATCACGAATATCACAATAGATAAACTGCGGATCAAACTCATATTTACCCGCAAGCTTTGCGCACAAAGCCTCGCTTTGCTGCTTTGCAATATCAACAAAGGTGACTTTTGCGCCTTGCTCACAGAAGCGCGTTACCATTACTTCACCAATTCCCGTCGCTCCGCCTGTAATAAATACACTTTTACCGGCAAGGCTGGCGTAAACTGTTTTAAGCTCATTTGAATTTGGCATGATAACCTTTTGTTTTTACAGTATTTACAACGTTGAGTAGCGAAACTTATTGAGCTGCAGCTTCTTTGTCTGCAATTTCTTTTTCGATAAACGCCATCGCTTCATCAATCATGTACGTCATCATATTTTTCGCACGCTCAGGGTCACCACTGGCAATCGCGTTATACACTTTAAAGTGCTCTTCAGCGATGGCTTGTTTATTACCTTTAGCGGGTGTTGTGTGCTGAATACTGACATGCAATGCAGTACGAATAAAGTCACGTAATTGATAGAAAAAACGGTTACCACTGGCGTGCAAAATTGCCGTGTGGAACGCAAGGTCTGGCTCGTGCATTACGCCTTCAGGTTCATCGGCAGCCGCTTGCATTTTATCGAGCGCCATTTTAATTTCAGCGATCGCAGCTTGGTCACCTTTTCGTGCTGCCAACGCCGCTGCTTGTGGCTCAATAGCTAAGCGTACTTGCAAGAACTCTTTCAGTACGTAAAGTGACGGACTGCTCTCAAGTAACCATTTTAATACGCTGGTGTCGTATAAGTTCCAGTTATCCGCCGGTTCAACACGGATCCCTTGTCGTGGACGAGAAGAAATTAATCCCTTTGCAGCCAACATTTTAACTGCTTCACGAACAGCTGTGCGGCTTATACCATACACTTCGCACAACTGTGCTTCGGTTGGTAACCCCGTCTCAGTATTATAATCACCAACAATAATTGCTTTACCAAGTTCATTGGTAACTTGTTGTGATAAGTTCAAATTCTCTAAACGCGCCATGTGTGTTCCTCTAAAGATCTAGGTAATATAATACATCTATAAAGCTATTCCGTCATCCTGCAAATAGTTGATTAAAATCAATAACAAAACATTAAAAAGACAGAACATCTTATTATAACCGCGCGTAATCGTCACTTTTTTATATATCCAGTGTCACCTTATTTTAACAAATCACTTTCACTCACCCAATTTATAATATAATATTTTTAACCGACAATTAAAAACAACATTCTCTTTCATAATTAGGTGGAACACACAATGGTCGAACTAAGTACCTTAGACTGGGCAGTGCTGGCAGGATTTTTTGTCCTGTTATTAGGCGTTGTCGTCATGTCTATGCGACAAAAAGAAGAAGACACCGCTGACTACTTTTTGGCGGGTCGTAATGCAAGCTGGTTAGTAATTGGTGCCTCTATTTTCGCATCAAACATCGGCTCAGAACATTTAGTCGGATTATCTGGTTCTGGCGCTCAATCAGGTATGGCACTCGCCCATTGGGAAATGCAGTCGTGGATTATTCTATTACTCGGTTGGATTTTTGTGCCTTTCTATTGGAGTAGCAAGGTCTACACCATGCCTGAGTTTCTAGAACGTCGCTTTAATTCTAAGTCGCGAACTTTCTTATCTGTTATCTCATTAATCAGCTACGTATTAACAAAAGTCGCCGTGACCGTGTATGCCGGTGGTATCGCCTTTAAAACCATTTTAGGAATTGAGAGTATTTGGGGTATCGATTTCTTTTGGATTTCTGCCATTGGTTTAGTGGTGATCACCGGGATTTATACTGTTCTAGGGGGCATGAAAGCCATTATGTGGACCTCGGTGCTGCAAACACCAGTGTTGATCATTGGTTCACTGGTCATTTTAGTTGTTGGTCTTGATAAAGTCGGCGGCTGGGCAGAAGTTGAACGCTTAAATGACGTTAATATGCACCTTATTCGCAGCGCGTCAGACACTGAATTCCCTTGGCCTGGGATTATCTTTGGCTCGTTTATTATCGGTTTTTGGTATTGGTGTACCGATCAGTATATTGTGCAACGCGTACTCTCTGCGAAAGGGATTAAAGAAGCACGTCGCGGGACGATGTTTGCGGGTTATTTAAAACTCCTCCCAGTGTTTATTTTCTTAGTGCCGGGCATGATTGCTTACGCTCTGAATGCAAAAGGAATTATTAGTTACGAAAGCGCTGACCAAGCATTTCCTACGTTAGTCGCTGAGCTGTTACCTGCGGGTGTGAAAGGAATTGTGATTGGTGGCTTAGTCGCAGCACTGATGAGCTCGCTCGCTTCGCTATTCAATTCATCAGCCACTTTATTTACGATCGACTTTTATAAAAAGTTTAAGCCAGAATCAAGCGAAAAACACCTTCTAAAAGTAGGCAGAATGGCTACTATCGTTATCGTTGTACTCGGACTGTTGTGGATACCCGTCATGAGCTTAATTGCCGATGTACTTTATGAATATCTCCAGAGTGTTCAATCATTAATTGCACCAGGCATCGCGGCTGTATTCTTACTCGGCTTATGTAGTAAGCGCATAACGCCAACAGCGGGGTTTGTTGGTCTTGTGTCTGGTTTCGTACTGGGTATGATCCGCTTAGTATTATTACCCTTTAAAGATGATTTAACGGGTTCATCGTTTGCATGGATAACGACAATGAACTGGTTGTACTACTGTATCCTGCTGTTTGTTGTGGTTGTCGTAATTATGATTGTGGTGAGTATTTTCACTAAACAAGCAGATGAAGAGCAATTAAAAGGCCTTACTTTCTCAAGCCTAGACAAAGCAACACTCAAAGAGGTCGCCGAGGGTTTAGATAAGTGGGATTACATCCATACAGCGGGCATTTTAGGCATAACTGCCTTTATATATTACCGCTTTTGGTAAACATTTCGTTCCCAAAGTTGTAGGGCGCCAATTGGCGCCCTTTTTTTAAAAATTTTTTAATCAGCTAGCTCTGGTGAAAACACAGGAAACCCATCTTTATCCCATGTAATAATGCGTGCTCGCGCATGGCGATTTGGATCCGTCAATGGCGTGCCTTTCAGCTCTTTATAATCGCGGCTATGGTAAATTAGCAAATCTGTCACGCCATCTTCCGCTTTTACAAAGCTGTTATGACCCGGACCAAAGCGACCAACTTCAGCGTGGGTAGTAAAAACAGGCTCTGGCTTTTTATGCCAACTTTTAGGGTCAAGTAAATCATCATTTACATTTGCCCATAGCAAGCCCATCGCATAACGATGATCGGTGGCACTGGCCGAGTAGGTCACAAAAATTTTATCTCCACGCGTTATTACAGCAGCCCCCTCATTCACTTTATAGCCTTGTACTTCCCACTCAAGAGTCGGCTCAGTAATCGCGATAACAGGCTCTTTAATTGACGTTGGTGAGTCCATTTCTGCTAACCACAAGGCCGAGTTGTATGTGGCAGGCTGGTTTTGCTGTGCCCAAATCATGTAGCGTTTGCCTTTATGAGTAAAACTGGTCGCATCAAGAGAGAAGCTATCTAGGTGACTCATAACCTGCCCCATTTCTTGCCAGTCGCCTTGCATAGGATCAACGTGGTCATTTTTAAGTGCATACATACGAATGCTAAAAGGCTTTTCAATGTCACCGGCCGCAAAGTAAATGTACCAACTGCCATCAATGTGGTGCAGCTCAGGCGCCCAAATGTTAACGCTCATAGGGCCTTTATCATGCTTTTGCCAAATAACTTTTGGCTCGGCTAGTTTTAAGTCATTTAGGCGACATGCTTGGCGTAGTTCAATTTCATCAAACATCGGTGAACTACCAATAAAGGTATAACATCCGGTTTTTTCATCACGCACTAACCAAGGATCGGCACGCTTAAGTACAATAGGGTTATCAATTGGCGCGACGGTCTTGCTACTATTAGCATCAGCAAAGGCTGGCACTGACGAAGTGCTTAACACGGTAAGTAACGTAAACCGAGATAATTTTTTGAGCATAATGTGTCCTGTATTTCACTTTTATTTTATTGTTAATATTGTATTACATATTATATAGTAGACGAATGAACAGAAAAGTTAAAACAACAAAAAGGTATTCGATCATGAGACCCGCACACAAACTGACACGAGCAATGAAGTGGCTTTCAACTGGACTACTTATCTCAGCAGCTGCAGTGTCTGCAAAACAGGTAGAAGTACACGATCCAGTTATGGCCAAAGAAGGCGACACGTATTATGTATTTAGTACAGGCCCTGGCATTACCTATTATGAATCAAAAGATTTAACTAACTGGAAACTCACTGGCCGCGTCTTTAAAGACGAGCCTAGCTGGGCAAAACGCGTGTCACCTAATTTCGGTGGCCATCTGTGGGCACCGGATGTGTACGAGAAAAATGGCAAGTTTTATCTGTATTACTCTGTTTCTGCATTTGGTAAAAACACCTCAGCAATTGGTGTAACGGTAAACGACACTCTTGACCCATCATCACCTGACTACAAGTGGATCGATTACGGTATTGTGGTTGAGTCAGTGCCTGAGCGTGATGATTGGAACGCTATCGACCCAGCTATTATCGAAGATGACAATGGCACACCTTGGATGAGCTTTGGTTCGTTTTGGGGGGGGTTAAAATTAGTGCAACTAGATGATGACATGGTGCGCTTAGCACAGCCTGAAAAGTGGCATCACATTGCCAGCCGTCCAAACACGGAGCATGGCCCAATTGAAGCGCCTTATATCTTTAAAAAGAATGGCTATTACTATCTGTTTGTGTCATTTGATAAATGCTGTCAAGGTATTGAAAGTACTTACAATGTTCGCGTTGGTCGCAGTAAAAACGTTGAAGGTCCTTATTTAGATCAGCAAGGTCGCTCGCTGGTTGATGGTGGTGGTAGCTTAGTGATTGAAGGTAACAAAGAGTGGGCAGCCCTTGGTCACAATGCCGCTTACACGTTTGATGGTAAAGACTACCTCGTGTTGCACGCCTATGAAACAGCCGATAACGGCGTACAAAAGCTACGAATTTTACCGATGAGCTGGAAAAACGATTGGCCGGTTGTAAACCCAGCCGACCTAAACAAGCTTAAAACCACGCTTATAAAGTAATTATTCAAACACAAAAAACCTGCAATTTTGCAGGTTTTTTATTTACTCAAGTGATCTATTTTGAGATTTGAAGTTGGTATTATTAATTAAAATCAAGCAGGGTGATATCAACTCGCATCGGGCTTTGGCAATCCTGTTCATGCTTTGTAGCAATAAATGTACTGTACACATCTCGCGCAAGATGAGGGGGTATTAATACTTCAAAACGACTGCCTTTACTCATCAGTTGCAATGCTTCTTGCAAGCCCACAATCGCCTCGGCAATTTCATACTCAACAGGTACACCCTCTGCACGGGTGTCAAATAACACCCGACCGTTATTAAGTACTACACGTTGATGCACAGTGACTGTTGCATCCCAGTGGGGCTTATCACCTGCTCCCTGCTCAATAACACGATAACCAAGGCCCGTAGGAGTTTGGTAAACGCTTTGCTGCTCTTTTAAGCATGACGAAAATACCGGCTTCACCGCTTTATCAAACATATTATTGCTTAACATAGCCCACTCTTTATTGCTCGTTGATCAATCGAATGCCATAGATACCACCCGCAACAGAATCTGGGTTGGCTGTGAAACGCAAGGTCAGCATTTCTGACTGCTTCATCGCCTCTGTTAATGGGTAATCAATGGTGTAAAACTCATCGCTTGGGTTGCCAACAGGCAAACTTACCGCGGCCAGTTTCTCCCCATTAAGGGTGATTGAGAAATGACGATTCACATCACCGATAAAATAACGAATACGTACTGCTGCAGCGTTTTTATTGGGGTTACGAAGCTGATATTCAAACCAACCTGTTGCATCGCGCCAATGGTGGCCATTATTGACACCTGCACGGGTTCCTTCACCTTTAAAGCTATGCTCTACTTCTGGTTGCTGTTCACCCGGCGTAATGTGATCAACGGTTAATAATCGAAGCTGCTCTTTCGCTTGCTCAGCCACTTTGGCGTCAGCTACAAATTGTGTGAATTCAGCTTTGCTTTGCTGTGGCCAATACACTTGATAGCGGCTGTCGTGTAAGCGGAAAAATGGGATAAGTTCCGTGCGTTCAGTCTGTCCAATGCCTTGCTTTGCAATCGCCACATTTTTGTCTGCGATAAATGCCAACGCTTGGCCCGGTTTACGAGTTAAATCAGCAACAAATTGCGCAGGTTCACTGAGCATAATGGGTAATGCTTCTGGGGGGCACGTCGGTCCAGCAGCAATGTGACCCATACGGCTGTTATCAGCAACAAAGCTTAACTGCTCATTCGCAAAAGCCTGTACTTTGGTGGCCATAACCACGGGGCCATACATGACAGAATAATAATCTTGGCCATCCGGTAACTGCTCGGTATAAAGCTTAGGCGCTAATTCAAAGGCAAGCTTATCGCCACTTTGCCATGCATGGCTGATACTGTAGTAACCGTCTTTTTCGCTCGCGGTCACGGCTTTTCCATTTAACGTAAAGCGCAGTTCACCTTGTTGCCAAGACGGTTTTCGAATATGGATGACAGACTCTGAGCTTTGTCCCCCAGACAACCGGTTCACCGTGAGTGAAACCTTGGTATCATCAGGGAATTGGCTGTCTTGGGTGATCTGTAAGCCTTGCTGTTGCCAATTTAACGTACTGGGAATAAATAAGTTCACCCATAGCTCTTTACCCGTATTGCTATAAATTAACTCACCATACTTGCTGTGATTCTCAATACCCGAGCCCACACAACACCACATAGAGTCTTGCACTGACGAGTACATACGGTAATGTCCTGGGCGCATTGAGGTAAAGTAAACAAGGCCACCATGTTCTGGGTGTTGTGACGATAAAATATGGTTATATGTGGCGCGCTCATAATAGTCTAAATAACGCGTATCAGCGGTTTTCAAAAACAGTAACTTGCTGAGTTTCATCATATTGTAGGTATTGCAAGTTTCTGGGCCTTCAACATCTTCAACCATTGGCGTAAAGTCACTTTTATCATGAAAATGTTCACGTACTGAATTACCACCAATGGACACTGAACGCTCTTGGCTCACTGTTTTCCAGAAAAAGTCAGCGCCTTGCTGCCATGCTTTATCATCGCTGGCATTCGCCACTTTCAACATACCAATAATTTTGGGAATTTGCGTATTGGCATGCAGGCCTGTTAACTTATCTTCTTTGTGTAATAGTGGTTCAATAATGATGTTATGAGAGAACTGGCGCGCTAGTTTTAAGTAACGCTCATCGTCACTAATAACATACATATCCGCAAACACATCATTTAAGCCACCATGCTCTGAGTACAGCATCTGCTGAACTTGTTCATCAGTTAACTTCGCTGTGGTTGCTAAGAACCATTCGCCTAGCTTAAATAACATGTGCTTTGCTTGGCTACTTCCTGCAACGTTGTAGGCATCACGAAGGCCATGGAAGATTTTATCTATATTGTAAAGTGGTACCCAACGGTCGTTTAAACTGAATAAATCAGCCTTAATTTCACCGTTTTCAATCTGCTGCCACATTTCATCGCCATTAGGAATACCGCCTAAGTAACCACCTGTGGCTTGTTGAGCTCGATTAAGCTCGCTTAGCATGTAATCTAAACGCTGCTTTAATTCTTCATCCCCTGTTGCTGCCCAAGCAAGGCTCAATGCTGATAAATAATGACCCCCAATATGACCATCAAGACCGGTATTTTCCCAGTTACCATAATTGGGCGCTTTTGGTGTCAGGCCCGCCTCACGCAGGTAAGGAGCAAGCAGCTGATCAGGATGAAGTGCTAATAAATAACGCACATTAGTTTGCTGCGCATGTAAAAACGGGCTGGCGCTTAAGCTTACTTGGTTTAGCGCAAATAAATGTTGTTCGCTGGCATGTTCAGCATGCGCAACAGAGGCGACTTGTTTGCTGTCAATTGGCAACTCACTGCATGCAGTCACCGTTAATATTGCAGCACACAGACTTGCTAAATAACTCACTTTGAATGTGTTCATGCTTGTTGTCTCCCAGCGAACCGTTATTTTAAAGAGCAAAGCGCACACTGTGTTAGCGTGCGCGTTTTAAGAGGAGGTTACTTTGGTAGGCGTTTTTGAATGACCATGTCCGTATAGTATTGATCGGTAATCTTGTATTTTTTAAGAATAAGACCAAGTAACGCGTGGAATACACCGGGGATAATAGTAAGCATGAGTGCTAAGCCCATTAAGGTAAACTCCGTTTGCTCAACGTTGGGTTTGTACTCGAAAAATGCCAGTAATAATCCCCCTGCTAAACCAGCTAAACCACCTCCAGCTTTTTGGCAGAATGAAATACCACCAAATGATAAGCCCGATGCACGCACACCGTCTTTAATTTCACCGTAATCCACAGCTTCTGCAATCGCAGACCAGAACACAGGCGCATGTAAATCAACCACAAATGACAAGATGATATAAAGCACGAATGCCATCATTACATCACCCGGTTGGACCACAAAATACATAAGCAATGAAATAAATAACACCGCAATTTGTGATTGACGGAACAGTTTCATTTTACAGTAACGCTGCGTGATCCACGTACTTGCCACCATCGATACGATTGACGCCGCAATACCCGCACTGGTGAATGCCCCCGCTAAATCGGGCACGCCTAAATAATAGGTTGCATAGTACATTGCCACACTACCGCGAATTGCATACCCTAAGGTACCAAGTACACACGCTGCACACAGTAACAACCACTGGTCATTTTTAAGCAGCACTTTTAATTGCGTAAGCACGCCTTCGGTTTGTGGCTCATGAGTAATACGTTCGCGGGTAGTAAAGAAGCAGAATAAAAACAACGCAACAGCACACGCAGAAACCAGTGCCATTGCGAGTTTATAACCGTAAGACAAGCTGCCATTTCCCCAGTAAGACGCAAGTAACGGTACTGAGAATACAATCACTACATTGGCAATTTTTGCGAAAAACATACGGTAACCATTAGCAGATAAACGCTCTTTAGGATCCGCAGTGAGTACACCAATATAAGAGATATAAGGGATTGCTACACCGGTAAACATCAACGTAGCAAACAGGTAAGTTGCATAGGCCCATGCTAGCTTCATGTTGTAATCAAGATCTGGCGTAGTAAATAGTAATATAACCGACAAACCATACGGTACAGACAAGAATAAGAACCAGTGGCGAAACTGACCCCAGCGGGTTTTCACTTTATCGGTGATGACCCCCATTAATGGATCGGTAAAGGCATCAACAAAACGCGCCACTAAAAACAACACACCCATATCAACCGGATCCAGTCCGTAGATATCGGTGTAGAAAAAAGACATAAAATAAAATAACGCTGCAACCATGACATTCACTGCCATGTCGCCGGCACCAAAGCCAACTTTTTCTACAACGGATAACTTTTGAGATTCCATACCACACCCTAATTGGAAAATATTAAGCCAATACTCAATATTTTAAGCAATGAACACCTTTCAATACTGTGTATCAACTATGTGATACTACACAGCTTGGCCACTGCATTCGTTATTTTTGTAAATTTAATGCTAACTCAAATGATAGTATTATCATACTAATTAATTCGCAACTCTTTTCGTTTAATAACAAACACGCCCACTTTCTAGCAAATCTGAAAAATAAAAAACCCCAGCAAAGCCGGGGTTTTGGGTCTATTCAAGAATTTTAGAAAGAATAACGTGCACCAAGCGCGAATGTACGTGAGTAGATACCGTTACCGAAATTAAATAAGTTATCATTACCTTTACCGTAGTAGTTCTGATACACATCATCTAGGATATTCGTTGCATCAAATGTCACAACAAAGTCATCATTTACATTGTAACTAAACTGGAAGTCTAAACTTTGCTCTGGGCGGCTCCAGAACTGAATCGGATTAGCAAAGCTAGCTGCTTCGTTACCGGTGTAAAACTCTGAACGCCACACGTAAGATAAACGCATGTCAAATGAATCACGCTCGTAAATACCGACGATGCTGTAAGACTCATCAGATACGCCAGCCATTTGCGACTTAACATATTCTGTAATCTCTCCAGCACGATTAAAGTCAGGAGTTTCTTGTGATGAATCAAGTAGTGTGAAACTTGCTTGTACACCAAAACCATTTAACATTTCTGGCAAGTTTTCAGGAAAATAGACAGCCCCCAGTTCAAAGCCCGAAAGCTCCCCGTTTGACGCATTCACTGATGTACTAATCACATAAGGTCTAGTTACACCATCATTACCTTCAAGAATCTCAGTCTTACGTCCAGGTAACACTAAGCCTTCAATTTCGCGGTTAAAGTAAGCAGCGTAAATTGAGCTTGTATCAGCAAAGTACCACTCAAGTGATAAGTCATAGTTTTTTGACTCTGTCGGTTGTAAATTAGAATTACCACCCGTTCCCGTACCATAAGGTATATCAGTTAGTGGGTCTTGTAATCTTACAACCGTGTTCAGGTCAGCAAAATTAGGCATACGCAGTGTTTCTGTATATGCTACACGTCCTACCACGTCATCAGTGATGTTCCAGTTAAGTACTAGACTTGGTAAAATTTTATCTGTTTTATTTTTACCTGTTGTTAGCTCACCATTGTTATCTGTATCATAAAACTTCATGTCTTGTTCATAGTTCACATAACGTAAACCAAATTCACCACTAATATCTTCCGTTAAGAAGAAATTAGTGGTTGCATAAAATGCATAAGAAGTTTCATCAATATCAAAAGATTTAGCTATACCTTCAACTTGAGCATCATATACTTGGCGAACCGCATCGGCATTTTTCAGTAAATAACTACCATCTGCAGTAATGAAACTATCAAATACATCCGCACGACCATCAAAATAATCATCTACTTTAAAAATTAAGCCACTTCCATCTCCTGATGCGCCTGCAGCGACTAGCTGTTCCATTAGGCTTGCAACTGAAGTATTGCCAATAACTTTATTATCATCTCTAGTAAATTCTTGTGCTGAACGGTTTTCGAAACGCCCACCAAATCGAACTTTATCTATGTAAGTACCGCCAAAAAGATACTCACCGTCAATTGTGAAAGTGATGGCATCACCGCTATTACCAGCAGCACTGTCATAAATAGTACTAGCATTCCAATTTTCTATCGCAGCCATATCAGCTTCGTTTACTGCGGTGTTTGGATCATCCCAAAATGAGATACTTGGCACACCATCATTGTCATTAAAGTCAACATCTAAACCATACGAAGTGCGATCAAAACGCATTGCAAAAAAGTCCGACTTATATTCACTGTCTTGATAAACCACTTCAGATTTAATAGTTAGATAATCGCTTGCTTGCCACTCGGCACCTAATGCATATAAGTAGCTATCTGTTGTTTCAGAGTTATAGTCACCACTTTGGAAGCCACCAGCACCGATTGCTTGTTTTTCTTTAACGACGTTAGTGCCATCAAATACTGTGGGGGTTTCAATAAAGCCGTTACCAGTTTCAAAGGTATTTGAAAACCATAACGCATTTTGAGATTGATTCTCGTAACCCGTGTAGAAACCTTCCGCCGTAATTTCAAGTGTTTCATTTGGTGCCCACTGCAAAGATATTGATGCTGCAGGGCGCTTACGCAAACCTGTAAATGAAGTACCGAAAATAGCATCTCGCGCTAATAAATACTCAGTTGGTTCACCTTCTACATTCAACGTAGAACCCTCTGATGATGGTAGACCATTTTCTAAACCACCTTGCCAAATTAGATTATCTTGAGAGTCACGGTCAGGGATTCGAGAATACGGTGAATAATTATGATGCGGTTTGTCAGTAAAAAATGGAAATGCTGCACCTGCTGTAATTGTATCATCGCGATAATGTGTTTCAGCGTATGAAATATTAACTAAAGCACCAAACTCACCTGCACCATCGATGTCCCAACGGTTAGATAATAATGCACTGATATTTGGATCAACTTTATCTGGCTGATCAGCATAAATAGCACGTGCCGCTAAAACGACTTTTTCACCGTCAAAGTTGAATGGGCGATGCGTTTTAATGTCGATCGCCCCTGCGATACCACGCTCAATTTGATCTGCCGAACGAGTTTTATAAACTGTAACACCTGATAGTAAGCTTGCTGGAATGTCTTGCAGCGCCACATCACGACCCGCGCCTGTAAAGATGGCACGACCATTAATAGTCGTATTGACGTCAGTAAGGCCACGGATTGAAACCGCACTTACTTCACCTGCACCACGGCCCGTTGTTTGTACACCCGTCACACGTTGAAGCGCTTCAACTACGTTGTTATCAGGGAATTTACCAATATCTTCTGCAACAATAGCATCCACGATTTGAACGCTTGCACGTTTTTCATCAAGTGCTTTGTTTAAACTGCCGCGAATACCTGATACCTGAATAACTTCCATTTCATCGACGTTCTTTTCAGGAGTATTTGGTGCTTGCTCTTGAGCGAAAGCAAATTGACAGGTAAATGCCATAACTACAGCACTGGCTATGTGTGTTCTTTTAAACATAAGCGGTGTTCTCCAAATTATAGTTATATCGGCCCGCTGAACTTTCCCCATTCAGTTACCGAAGAGTGACCACTTTATTGTGCAACGTGTGTTGTCAAAACGGTGCGCAAGTGAGTCTATATTTTATTATGTTAATACATTGCTGTCTGAACTTTAATCATATTGTATGACTATTTAACAGTCAACTCAAAAAGCCAAATTAAAATAACTGCCATTATGTTTACAAAAAACGTCGCAATTATAACATGTTACAAACTTAAAGCGTGCTGCGTTTATGTTTTGGTTATTCATTAATACCTATTATTATCATAAACTTAGCATGCAATCATTTGCTTGTTTAATTTGTCTTTAGTTCACCTAGAGCGACAAAAAAGGGCTAACAAGTTATTTACCCAGCGAATTTTGATGCTACTATGATTAAAATACAATAATACAATACAGAATCAATTTTTGCTGCACTTTTGCTGATTTGTTTCGATGTAAACAATCAGTTACTCAGTATAATCAGGCGTACACTGTGTATTATCTGGTCATTTAGAATGAGTTTTAAGCACTAAAGCAGCAGTTCGTACAACAATCATTAGTCACAGAGGACACTCATGAAGAAATTGAAAGCGTTAGCACTGCCATTGCTTTTTTCGAGCAGCTTAGCCGTTGCACAAAACCCATTATTTACCGATGTTTTTACAGCAGATCCCGCAGCACTTGTTCACAACGACACCGTATACCTTTATACAGGCCATGATGAAGCACCTAATAACGATGTATTTTTCGAAATGCATGACTGGCTTGCCTTTTCGTCTACCGACATGGTGAATTGGAAAAAGCATGGCCCAATTATGAAAGCCACTGACTTTAAGTGGGCAAAAGGCGAAGCGTGGGCTTCACACATGATTGAGCGTGATGGCACCTTTTACTTCTTTACCACAGTTCGCCACAACGATACAAAACCGGGCTTTGCTATTGGTGTTGCAACGTCTAAGTCACCGACAGGCCCATTTAAAGACGCCATAGGCCATGCGCTTGTTACAGACGATATGACCAAGCACACACCGAATGATTGGGATGATATTGATCCTGCTATTTATACCGAAGAAAACGGCGATACATACATGTTCTTTGGTAACTTAGTGCCAAAATATGTAAAGCTGAGCGATGACTTACTTTCGCTTGATGGGGAAATAAAAACAATCGATTTGCCAAACTTTACAGAAGCATTATGGGTGCATAAAAAAAATGATAACTACTATGTATCGTACGCCTGTGAGTTCCCTGAGAAGATCTGTTATGCAATGAGTAAAAGTATTCATGGACCGTGGGAATATAAAGGTATCTTGAATGAAATCGCGGGCAACAGTGAAACAAACCACCAATCAATTATCGAATACAAAGGTAAAGATTATTTTATTTACCATACAGGTGCAGTACCACCAATTGATGGCAAACCAAGTGGTGGGCGTTTTCGTCGTTCCGTGGCTATCGAACCACTTTACTACAATGAAGACGGCACACTTAAACGTATTATCATGACCACTGAAGGTCTCAGTAAACAAGACAAGTAATCTCAAAAAGGGCTCTTAAAGAGCCCTTTTTAGTGCTCAAATGTAATACAAATAAACATATTTACTGGAAAATCCTCACTTTCAGATAAGTAAAAACTTCCCTAAAAGAGTAAAAACAGCGAAAAAAACGCCAAAATTGGCAGCTTGAAAAAATTAAAATCACGCTGTACATATTGTAAACACTGACACTTCATGTTTACATATCAATTACCTTTGCAAAAGTATTTGCACATTTTAAATCGTACTATAAAATTACAATACTACGTTCTTATTAGTTTGATATAGGCACGCGGCAATTTTATTGACAACAATCGAATAAAAAATGAATCCCAGTTTCAAGAGGACACATAAAATGAAATTAAATAAATTAGCCATGGTCATAGCCTGCTCTTTGGCTGTGACAGGTTGTGGCAAAGAAGAGGGTACTAAGCTTAACTCGTCTCTTGCAGTTACCGAACCCCAAAGCGCAAAACCGACTGTAAGCAGCAGTGTTGAATACACTGAATCAGGGAGCGTAATGGTTACTAATGTCAGTGTACATGACCCTTCTGTTGTTAAAGTTGACGACACTTATTATATTTTTGGTTCACACCTTGCTGCCGCTAAATCAACTGATCTCTTGAACTGGGAAATGATTTCTAGCCTTTCAGCTAACGCAGCCGTTAATGAAAGCCCCCTATTTGATTACAACTACACAGGTGAAATTGCCGAGGGTATTGAATGGACAGATGGCTTTACTGGCAACTGGGCTGCTGATGTAATCAAAGCGCCAAATGGCAAGTTTTGGTTTTACTATAACCACTGTGCACAAGATAACCCAGATACACCGGATGTTGTTGATGAAGTGTGTTGGAACCGCTCTTACCTTGGTTTAGCTGAAGCTGACAACATTGAAGGCCCCTATAAAAATAAAGGCATTTTCTTACGCAGTGGCTACCGCAATGAGGCGGAATTTACAGCCTACCCACTCGATAACGGCCAAACAACATGGAATGGCGCCGTTGATCCAAACGTCATTGACCCTGCAGCATTCTATGATGCAAACGGCAAGCTTTGGATGGTTTACGGCTCTTACTCCGGCGGTATTTTCGTTTTAGCAATGGACGAAGAGACCGGTATGCCAGAAGCCGGTCAAGGATACGGTAAAAAACTAGTCGGTGGTGACTTTCGTGCGATAGAAGGCGCCTTTGCAATGTATAGCCCAGAGAGCGAGTACTATTACCTATTCTTCTCCGTCGCAGGCTATGATTTAAACGGTGGCTATAACATTCGTGTTGCTCGTTCAAAAACACCTGATGGTCCGTACCTAGATAACGCGGGTAATGACATTGCAGCAATAGGGGGCCTAGAAGTCGGTGAAAAAATAATGGGCGGCTTTGAGTACACCCAAGAACTTGGCGAAACAGCACCTGCTTGGGGCTATCAATCACCGGGGCATAACTCGGCTTACTACGATGAAGCAACAGGTCGTCATTTATTAGTAACACACACCCGTTTTCCACAAACATCAACTGAGTTCCCTGACAATACTGAAGCACACCAAGTTCGTGTGCATGAAATGTTTATTAACTCATTAGGTTGGCCGATGGCTTCACCACAACGTTATGTGCCGCTTGAGGGCGACAACATGGTGGTTGCTGATGAGCTTTACGGTTACTACAAATTTATCAATCACGGCACTGATGTAAATACTGATGCAATTCGTTCAATGCATATTGCATTAAATCAAGATCACTCTGTAACAGGTGATGATCCCGGTATCTGGTACATGATTGATGATTCTAATATCAAACTAGAGCTTGATTCTGGTACTTACTTCGGCGTGGCTAAATGGCAATGGGATGACGCCACCAAAGCGATGGCCGTCACTGTATCTGCAACATCAAGCGAAGGCGCTACCATTTGGGCAAGTAAACGTGATGAAATTACGGATACTGCAAACGTGCTGGGCACTGTTCAAGAAGCACTTGATATAAAAACTGAATTATCAATTGCAGACGAAGGCTATTCATTACCAACTAAAGGTAAAGATGGTGCAGCGATTAACTGGCAAAGTAGTGATGAATACTACATCACCAGCGAAGGGTCTGTGTTTATCCCTACGCCAGACCGTGGTGATAAATCCGTTACTTTAACGGCTAATATCTCTTTAAATGGCGAGAGCACAACCAAGACATTTAATGTAAACCTTGAAGCGCGTCCAGAATTTAAAAATGCGATTGCACACTACAAATTCGAAGAATCACTAAGCGATGGTTTAGGCAATCTAGGTGATGCAGGGGTGACAGACAACAACCTATTAAATGTGGGTGCAGGCACAGCCGCTTTCGCTGAAGGTCAAACAGGCAAAGCGTTTAACTTTGACGGTTCAACGGGTGTTCGTTTACCTGATGACTTAGTGACAAGCGATGAGTACACAATCTCATATTGGTTTAAACCGACTGTGTTGACCGACTTCACGCCAACATTTTTTGCTGCATCATCAGATGCGCGTTGGATGAGCTTGATTCCGGGTAGCACGCACTTTACAACAACACCAATGCTGTGGAGCCGTTACCTTGCTGAAGATGGCACAGAAATGTGGAACCAAATCATTTCTGGTTCTCCTGCGGTAATGGACTGGAATCACATTGCAATTACGTATGCTAACGGGACTACTACGCTTTATCGAGATGGTATCAGAGCAGGGTCAATGCCACGTCCGGATTTCTTCAGCACGCAAACAGGCAATTTTGCTCTCGGTGTTAACTACGGGTGGGATTTACCTTTCCAAGGTCAAATTGACGAATTTATCGTGTATGACTACGCCTTAAACAGCTTAGACATCAATGGTGCAGCAATCAACAACCTAACAGATCCGACTAAGTTCGAAAGTTTCATCACTGATGCGCTTGATTTAGGTGATGTCTCTGCAGTACGTGAAAGCTTCGAGTTACCACGTGTCGGTCCATTTGTGTCAGGTATTAGCTGGACGTCAAACAACGAAGAGTATTTAAAACCAGTTAACGGCACGGCTGTTGTGACTCAACCAAGTGCCTCTGCTGGCGACCAAGTAGTGACATTAACTGCAACTATTAAGTACAAAGACTTTACTGATACTAAGTCATTCGATGTAACCTTAAAATCACTTGCACCAGCTGAATACAGCTTCGAAGGTGACTTAAGCGCGCTTAATGGTGCCTACGCAACAGCTAAACCAACAGGTGGGTTAATCAATAATACTGGCGGTAATGTTACATACGTTGACGGTATCATTGGTCAAGCCGTATTCCTTGACGGTTCAGGTGTCCGCTTACCAGATAACCTTATTACAACCAATGATTACTCTGTATCTATGTGGTTAAAACCAGAAAGCTTTTCAGATTACACAACCGCATTCTTTGCAGGTGCAAATGCAGATACTTGGTTGAGTTATGTGCCTTCGATGGCTGGCTCTAGTCTAACTCGTTTGTGGGCAAATAATGGCGCATTCTTTGATAATGCAGAGCTAGATAGCCGCATCCCTCTCAAAGAGTGGACACATGTTGCCTTCACGGTTGATGGCACCAACGGCGATACGATAAAAATGTACGTCAATGGTGAACTTCAGCTAGAAGCGGGCGG
Source organism: Pseudoalteromonas sp. MBR-15 (assembly GCF_053628915.1). NCBI lineage: Bacteria > Pseudomonadati > Pseudomonadota > Gammaproteobacteria > Alteromonadales > Pseudoalteromonadaceae > Pseudoalteromonas > Pseudoalteromonas sp. MBR-15. The sequence goes on along the minus strand of NZ_JBRJHH010000010.1, from coordinate 47,471 downwards.
TTTCCCTCGCGTGTTCACTGTACCTGGTGAAACCAATGAATTTGCATTGGGTGTTAATTACTGGGATACCCCTTATAACGGGGCTATTGATGAACTGAAAATTTTCAACGGTGCGATTAGTGCTGAAGAAATAAAAGCACTCTTTGACGCAGCTTCTGCACAAGAAGAGTAATAAGTAAGGTGAGCTGTCTCACCTTCCTTATTCGTTGTCGTAAAAAGCCAGACTCTGTCTGGCTTTTTTATGCACAAAGCGCTTTTAAACAAGGCAAACACATTGTATTGTAATATTTATAATACAATTAAGGAGTTCTCAATATGCTGCGTTTTCTCATCGTCTCAATGTGTTTTCTATCCTCTGTATGTACAGCAAAAATAATCGATTCAAAAGTCTTAGATAATGGCGGGAATGGCCCTTTCAATGCTGTTGCAACTACCGATTCATCACTTGAAAACTATGTAATTTACCGCCCCAAAGACTTTTTAACTACCGTCAAAAACTCATCAAAATTACCCGTTGTTGTGTTTGCAAATGGTGGATGTATGGATACCTCATACCCTTTTGAAAATATGCTCAGCAATATTGCGTCGCATGGTTATTTAGTCATCGCACTGGGGAAGATGCAATACAGCCTCGATGATAGACAACTTAATAAAGCCAGCAATTCGATGATCCCTCTTGCTATCGATTGGGTAACCGCTCAAGCAGCTAACCCCCTGAGTGACTTTTTTCAAATGGTCGATTTAAAGAACATTGCCATTGCTGGCCAGTCTTGTGGTGGTGCACAACTCCTTGCCACAGCGGCAGATAAAAGAGTAAGCAGTTATTTAATGTTTAATTCGGGCATTGGCGATATGACGATGGCCGATGCAGATAAACAATCACTAAAAAACGTGCATGCGCCGATAATTTACCTCGTAGGTGGGCCTACAGATATTGCAACTAACAATGCTCAACTTGACTATCAACGTATTAACCACGTGCCCATTGTGTTTGCAAATCATCGGACAGCCGGTCATTCAGGTACGTTTGAGCAACCTTATGGGGGCTCATTTTCAACCCTGGCTATCAAGTGGCTCGATTGGCAGCTAAAGAATATTGACACCAATGCCTCACTTTTTTTGAGTTCACAAGATACCTCGTTTCCGCGCTGGAACATCAAAGCTAAACAATTTTAAAAAGGAATAACATGAACACATCAGCACGACTCAAAAATTTAATACTAATCATATTTTTAACAACAATATCGCATGTCGCTAATGCGTCAGCACTGACGCAAGTTAATGTTGAACAAGGTACGCTAAAAGGCGTTGTTGAAGCTAATTTAACAGTATTTAAAGGCGTGCCTTTTGCCAAACCTCCTGTTGGCGAGTTGCGCTGGAAAGCGCCACAACCACCGGCAAACTGGCAAGGTATACGCGAAGCCAAAGAGTATGCCCCCGCCCCCATGCAAGCAGGTAACCCGGTTTCAGGTATCAGTGAAGATAGCTTGTATTTAAATATTTGGACACCCGCGAAATCAGCAGACGAGCAACTTCCTGTCTTTGTATGGATTTACGGTGGCGGGTTTAGTTTTGGCAGTTCATCAGATCCTATCTTTGATGGCACTCAACTCGCGAATAAAGGCGTCATTGTCGTTTCAATCGCGTATCGAGTAGGGCAATTAGGCTTTTTAGCGCACCCTGAGTTAAATAAAGAAAGTAAAGCCGGGGTGTCAGGTAATTATGGCTTACTTGATCAAATAGCGGCTTTAAAGTGGTTGAAAAAAAATATTAGTGCCTTTGGTGGAGATGCCAATAACCTGACTATCGCTGGCGAATCAGCTGGGGGAATTTCGGTCAGTATGCTTGCAGCATCCCCTTTAGCAAAAGGCTTAATTAACAAGGTGATATCACAAAGTGGTGGGTCATTTGGCCCCACTCGTACTAACAATTACCCTGGAGAAAACATGTCAACACTACAGCAAGCACAGGCTGAGGGGGTCGACTATGTTAAACAATTTGGTGCAACATCAATTGCAGAGCTTCGAGAAATGGATGCCACTAAATTTATTCCTAAAGGCTGGTCATTACCTGGGGGGTGGCCAATTGTTGATGGTTACGTGATTAAAGACGATCAATATACACTTTATCAACAAGGGCAATTCAATGATGTACCTGCTCTTATTGGTTATAACTCTGATGAAGGATTGAGTTTTGTATGGGATCCTGATGTAAATAAATTTGTAGCTGGAATCAAAAAGCGCTACGGCCCTTTTGCTGAAAGATTATTAGACGCCTACCCAGTAGCTAAAAACAGTATACCTCGCAGTGCCCGTAACCTAGTTCGTGATGCGGCTTTTGGTTGGCACACATGGAGCTGGGCAAAGTTACAAACACAATATGGTAATGCGCCTGTGTACCTGTACTACTTCGATCATCACCCTGCCCGAAAGAGTGGTGCAAAAGATGAAGATCACGGCTCTGCTCACGGTCATGAAATTGCGTACGTGTTTAAAAACTTGAATAAGTCAGATCCCAATGTCACACCAAACGACTTAAAAATGTCAGAGGTTATGGCAACGTATTGGACTAACTTCGCTAAAAACGGGAATCCCAATAATGACGCACTACCAAACTGGCCAGCTTTTGATGATGAAAAGCCGAGTACAATGTACTTCCAACAACAGCCAAAAATAGGGCCTGTGCCAGACATCAAAGCACTCGAAACGTTAGATCAGTATTTTCAGTGGCGTCGAACAGCAGAAGGCGAAAAATGGGCAAATAAAGCAGCTAATTAAACATTAATCTTATAGAGCAGTGCAGGTTTAACTTTTAAAAAACCTGCGCCATGCTCCCGTGTTAACTTACTTTATTGGGTCGTTGAACGTGTCTTAATAAGGTGACTAGTGCGCAGTTTTACTCACTTTTCCAAAACTGCCACCACTTTTTGTTACTCGCGGTATCTGTTTTACTCAACGCTGAGCTTGCTGTTTCATGGGGATACCTTATACGATAAGACGGATCACTAAAGGCAGGGTTAAGTGCCGTTGAGTTATTCATTCTATCATAGTCATCTAAGTGGGGATTAGAATAAAACTCTTCGACTGGATACGGTAAATAAGCCTCGTCATACCCTGAATATTCAAAAATAAAACGTTTCGCTTTTTCATTTCTAAGGAATGCATTCCGAAACAAATGCCATTCAGCATCATCAATATTCATATAAAAATATTCACTCGCATCCAGAATGAGATACTCGTACTCTAGCTCATCAAAAAGCGCGATTGTCTTATCTAAATACCCTATCGCTATTTCAGGCTCTTGAAATAACTCAGTAAAAAACCGATGTGAGTTTTCTATATTTTCTTTCGCTTTTTTGACCGTCGTACACGGTAAAGAGATCGTATCGTAGTGTAAATTACCCTCTCCATCCATGTATTCAATTTTAGACTCGATGAAATCATCTTCATTGAAAAACATTAACCAGACTATTGGTATTTGATAACCTGCTTCAGCTAACTCAATGTACTGACCACCTTCACTTTGCAGCTGATGCACACTTGAAATTGGTTTACTTGAATTAATTAAATAAGACATTTACAACTCCTACTCCCTGAGAAAGCAACCAGCGCATTCCCTTAAACTGTATAATTATACCTTCACGTTATATTAACAGGAACAAAAAAAGCCACTCATAAATGAAGTGGCTTTGGTTTGAGTCGATTCTTTACTTATGACTTAATGTGGTTCACGCAGGTGGAACACTTGGCACTTGTTACCTAAATCGGGTTGTTGTGCAAAGTTAGTGTTTTCAGCCAAGCCACAGTTACTTAAGCCTAATGCTTGTTTTGTGTAACGGTTGATAAGCATGATGCCACCGCCTTCAACTGGGGCAATGCGCCACTGTGCTGTTTTCGCGGCACACGAAGCCATCTCTACATTGGCACCCGGCACGAGTGCATTATCGGCTACTGCAGCACAGAACTCGCTGTCAGCGCTTTGTTTAAGGCTTACATAACCCGTATCTGTTGGTGTGAAGAACCATTGCTGTGCGTCTTTATGCGTATAAGCGTGTTGCTCAACATTAGTACCAGCTTTAACTGTACCAGCTACGCTCAACGCTTTACCACTTTGTTGGCTTAATACCACAACACTGCCCATAGGGCGTAATTGCCAGTCGCCACACGCTGTTGTGTCGCTTTGCTGTAAAACCGCTTGATTTTGCGCAGCCGAACACCCTGCAACCGCTAAAGGTTTGCCTGTGTAACGGTTAGTAATAGACACATTACCGTCTGTGCTTGGTGCTACTTTCCATTGCTGGCAGAAGTTATTGCGCCATGCCGCAGATTGTACTTTAGCGTTGTCAGCCTCGTTACAGCTTTCAAGTTCAAGGAACTTGCTGTCTTCGCGGTTGGCTAAACGAACAAAACCGTCTGTTGTTGCATCAATAACCCACTGACCATTGGTGCTTGCACACTGGCGCTGCACTGCGCGCGCATCTTGTGGGTCTGCAGCGATGTCTAAACATAGGCCACTTGTGGCATTCACTAATTGGTAGCGTTGACCTTGTACACGTGTTACCAGCGGGCCATATTCACCTGATGGTGGGGCGACTTCAACACCCGGCGTTAATGGTTTACCAAAGTTTGGTGTTCCATCGTTGTTCCAAGTGAATTTTTGCGCACGTAAAGAACGCGTTGCGCTACAACCGTGCTCTACTGAATCATTACCATGGTAAACCAGCCAATCTTCAGTGCCATCTGGCGACGTGAAGAAACCATTATGACCTGGGCCAAATACGTCTTCTGTGCGCTCAAATACCGGCTTGTCGTATTTTTTCCAGCTGCTGGCTTTAAGTGGATCATCACCTACAAGCTCAAGCATACCCAGCTTGTAGTCAGGGGTATTACAGAAGCTTGCTGAGTACGTCATAAACGTACGCCCATTGTGCTGTATAATTTCAGCGCCTTCCGTTACTTTACGACCACTAATTTCCCAGTCTAGCTCAGGACGCGTGATCACCGTGTGTGGAGAGTTCTTTTTCAGTGTCCATGGGTTTTCCATTTCAGCAATAATGTTTAACTGTTGATCGCCCTGCCACTGTGAGTAAATCACATACAGTTTATCGTTGTATGTTAGGTAGTTACCGTCGATATTCCATACGTTTGGCATTAATGCCCCTTTGTATTCGTATGGACCCATAGGGTCATCACCGGCACTTTCTAAAACATTTAAGTGTTGGTTATCTAGCGTGCCATCGGTACCGGCTGTGTACATCATGTACCAACGATAGCCATTTGGCCCTTTTAGACGATGGAATTCAAACGCCCAGAAGTTACAACAACGTTCAGGGTTTGAATCAGACCACACATTGACAGGTGTTGCATCTGCAAGACCAGCAAGTGTGGGCGATTTTCGCATCACTAATTCAGAAGTCCATGTTGTTGTGGTTAAGTAATAGTTACCATCCCAATACTCAAGCCATGGATCGGCGCCATTAGGAAACAGCGGATTGGTAAATATGCCATTATCTTGAATGGGCGCTTTTTCTGTGGCTGCTACATCAGTTTTTTTAGCTGTGTTGTCTTCAGCCGTTGTCTGACAGCCAGTCAGCGCGCCAAACGACAAGGCAAATAGGCTGGCTAAACCGGCCTTTTGCATTGCGCTTTTAAGCTTTGTTGTTTTCACGTTTGTGTTCCTTTATTTTGTACCAAATTCGTACACGATGCGTGTTGAGTACACGTCACCCGGTAATAATGTTGTGCTTGGGAACGTTGGCTGATTGGGTGCATCTGGGAAGTGTTGTGGCTCTAAACAAAAACCACTTCTGAAGTTATGCACTAAGCCAGACGCTTGCTTGCTACTACCGTCTAAGAAGTTACCTGAATAAAACTGTACGGCAGGCTCTTCGGTGTATACGGTTAATGTACGACCTGAGTTTGCTTCGTAAACCGTGGCCGCCTCAATGAGCTCTTTGCTTGGTGTGTCTTTTAGTACAAAGTTATGGTCGTAGCCTTTACCAAGCTGAAGCTGTTCATTGCTTACTTTTATATCTTGACCAATTGCTTTAGCAGTACGGAAGTCAAACGGTGTGTCTGCTACATCCATTAACTCTCCCGTTGGGATTAAGCCACCATCTACAGGCGTAATCGCTTTGGCGTTAATTTGCATTTGGTGATCAAGAATGTCGCCTTTACCCGCTAAGTTAAAGTAGCTGTGCTGCGTCATATTGATAATGGTAGGCTTGTTCGTTGTAGCAATAAACTGCATGTCTAGCGTGTTGTTATTGGTTAACGTGTAAGTCACTTCAGTGGTTACTTCACCTGGGTATCCTTGGTCACCATCGGGGCTAACAAGGCTTAGGGTCACGCCTGCACTGTTTTGCGTAGTGAACGGTGTCATGTTCCATACTTTTTTGTCGAAACCTTGCACACCCCCGTGTAAATGATTGTCGCCGTCGTTAGTGGCAAGCTGATATTCGGTGCCATTTAACGTGAATTTACCGTTCGCAATACGGTTACCAAAACGACCAATAATAGCGCCAAAGTAAGTCGTTGCTTTTGTGTAAGCGTCTAGGTTATCTAAACCCAGTACAATATTACCCATTTCGCCTTTTGCATCTGGCGTTTCAATGCGCGTGATAATACCGCCGTAGTTGATTACATCAACACTAATGCCATTGCTGTTAGTGAGTGTTACTTGATTTACAGGGGTTTGATCTGCAAGCACGCCGTAAGCCGTCATAGATGCTGAAGGGGAAGTTGTCATATTGTCTCCTTGATGAGCACACGCTGGTGTAAGGGCAATCCCACATGTCACCAACAATGCATAAAGCCCGCGCGACTTTTTCGTGTTCGAACCGGCTGTTTGATGAGTTGTTTTTAAACCTTGGAAAACACATTGCAATGACATATGAATAACCTTTTTTTAATTGTATTTATAGTTTTATAATACAAATAAGGGGTTCATTGCAAATTTAATCGCTAAAATTGGATTTTGCCGTCTTTTACCATAATGCAGTCCATGCCCGCACTTTTTGCTGCTTGATAGCCAATTTGTGTATCTTCAAACACCACGCATTTACTGGGTTCAACACCTAATTGCTCAGCCACTTTTAAAAACGTTTCTGGGTCTGGCTTACCTTTACTCACATCACTTGCGGTAACTAAGGCGCCTATTTTATTAATTAAATTAGTATCTGTTAGGTGATCAATTGCATGCTCGCGGTCAGCCCCTGTACCCACTCCCATTGGCAGTACGCCATGGTATTTCTCAAGTACAGCGACGGTTTCGTCAATTACCAATGGATGGTGCTGTAAATCAACCCAAAATTGGTGCTTGTCTTTAGCAACAACGAGAGGGTCGTGATCTAAACCAAATTTTTCATTGAGCATTTCAATGGTTTTAACGGTCGGTATGCCACCCAAGCTATACATGTAGTCGTAATCGAACGGATAACCATACGCTTCACAGGCTTTCTGCCATGCTTGCAAATGACTGCCCATTGAGTCAATTAAGGTGCCGTCCATATCAAAAATAATGCCTTGGTAGGCGCTTAAGTCGATCATATCTACTCCTAAAAAGTGTTACTTCACAATAGCATAAGCCAGCGAGGAGCGAGGCTCATCACTGGCTTAATCGACAACAAAATTTGACTGAACATGCTAAAAGCATGCCCTAGTACTTTATGTACTCGTTTTTACAGGCCACGTTTTAGCATGTAATAAGCTGCGTTATGACGAAGCTCTGTTTTGAAACCACGAATTGTCGTATCGTTATCGATGATCATTGTTTCAACGCCTGCCATTTCAGCAAAATCAACGATCATATCAGTTGTGACTGCTTGGCTGTATGCAGTGTGGTGTGCACCACCAGCGTGGATCCATGCAGCAGATGCAACAGATAGATTTGGTTTTGGTTCCCACAGTGCTGAAGCCACTGGTAAGTGAGGTAAATCAGCTGGCGGAGCCACTGTATCTACTTCGTTGATTAGAATGCGGAAACGGTTACCCATATCAATTGGTGATACGTTAATTGCAGCGCCTGGTTTTGCAGTAAACAATAAACGGCCTACATCACACTTCACACCGATCGTGTGTTGGTGAACTTCTAAGCGTGGTTTTTGTGCTGCAATTGAAGGACATACTTCTAACATGTGCGCGCCAAGTACTTGGTCAGTCTCACCCATGTTGTAAGTGTAATCTTCCATGAATGAACAACCGCCTTCACGGCCTTCACCCATTACTTTCATGATGCGAACCATCGCAGCTGTTTTCCAGTCACCCTCACCACCGTAGCCATAGCCTTTCGACATTAGGCGCTGTGTAGCAAGACCCGGAAGACCCGAAAGACCTGATAAGTCTTCAAAACAGTTTGTGAATGCTTTAAAGCCGCCTTTCTCTAAGAAACGCTCCATACCAAGCTCTAAACGTGCTTCGTTGCGCAGCATTTTCACGGCGTAATCGTCTTGTAGAGTTTCGTCAGCAATTACATAGTCTTGCTTATAAAGTGCTAACTGTGCATCGATTTCGTCTTCAGTGATTGTATCAACCACTTTTACAAGCTCAGCGACACCAAACGCGTGTACTTCATAACCAAAGGTGATTTGTGCTGAAACTTTGTTACCTTCTGTTACCGCTACTTGACGCATGTTGTCGCCAAAACGCGCTACTTTAAGTGTTTGGCTTTCTGCCCAGCCTTTCGCCGCACGACACCAGTCATCTAACTGCTTTTGTACGTCAGCACGTTGCCAGTGACCCGCAACCACTTTGCGCTCTTTACGCATTACTGTACCGATGAAACCGAACTCACGGTCACCGTGCGCACTTTGGTGCGTATTCATGTAGTTCATGTTGATGTCAGACCAAGGAAGGGCTGCATTGAACTGAGTATGAAGGTGTAACCAAGGCTTACGTAATTCGCTTAGGCCAGCAATCCACATTTTCGCAGGTGAGAAAGTGTGCATCCATAATACTAAACCAACACAGTTAGGATCGGTATTTGCCGCTTGGCAAACAGCGTGAATTTCTTCAGGTGACTTAACGGTAGGCTTACATACCAAGTTTACTGGTAGGTTCGCTTCGCTGTTTAAGCCCGCTACAATTGCTTCGCTGTCTTTGGCGACCGTTTCTAACACCTTAGGACCATAAAGATGTTGTGAGCCGGTAACAAACCAGACTTCTTTCGTCATCGTCGTCATGTTAATAATCCTCTAAATTCTTGCTATTTGCTCTGACCGTAATACGCGTTTTTACCGTGCTTACGTAGATAATGTTTATCCATCACTGCTTTTTTAAGTTCAGCTGCGTGTGGATCTAAAGTGCGTGTTAAATACGCCATGCGAGCAATCTCTTCGAGTAGCGCGGCATGGTATACAGACTGAGCGGCATCTTTACCCCACGTGAAAGGCGCATGACCCGCAACAATCACCATAGGTGCAGCTTTCGGATCGCGGTCTTTATACGCATCAGTAATTTGAATACCGGTTTCTAACTCATAATCGCCATTCACTTGCTCATCAGTTAGTTCACGCGTACAGGTGATGTCACCGTGTACATAGTCAGCGTGAGTTGTGCCAAGGCAAGGAATGCTTTGTTTTGCTTGTGCCCATGCAGTTGCATAGGTCGAATGCGTGTGTGTTACACCGCCAATCTCATCGAAGTGGCGATATAAATGAACATGTGTTTTGGTGTCAGAAGACGGACGCATAGCACCTTCAACAATGGTGTTTTCAAGGTCGACGATCACCATGTCGTCGGCTTTCATTTGGTCGTACGATACACCACTTGGTTTAATCGCAATCACGCCTTTGTCGCGGTCGATTTGCGATACGTTACCAAAAGTATAAATTACTAAGCCACGACGTTGAAGCTCCATATTCGCTTCATAAACTTCACGTTTTAGTTCAGTAAAACTCATGCTTTGTCTCCGTTTACATAGCTTGCAAGTGCTTGGTAGTTGGCATAAAGCGCGTCATACACCGCTACACGCTCAGGGTTTGGTAAGTACTGATGACAGACTGATGACGCCATCACTTTTTGCGCATCAGCCACGGTTGCGTGCTCACCCGCAGCAACCGCAGCCATAATTGCCGCACCCAATGCACAACTTTGCTCACTCTCTAAAACGTCGATTGGACAGTTCCAAACATCAGCACAGGTTTGCATTACGTAGTCTGATTTTTTAGAAATACCGCCGATAACAACCACTGACTCAATTGGCACGCCTTCACTTTGAAAACGCTCAGTGATAGCACGTGCGCCAAACGCCGTTGCTTCAACAAGTGCTTTAAAGAATTTAGGTGCATCGGTGCCCATTTTTAAGCCCGTTAATGCCATTGCAACGCTTTGATCAGCATCTGGCGTACGACGACCATTTACCCAATCAAGCGCAGTTACATCGCTGCTTGTTACAGGGAGTGCTGCTGCCGCGTTTGATAAATCAACTAAGATTGAGTCTTCTAGCTTGTTAACTAACGCCTGCTCAGCGTCAGATAGATTTGTTAGTTGGCGAGTTGGCCAAAGTACTAGATTTTTAAACCATGCGTATAAGTCACCAAAAGCAGACTGACCGGCTTCTAAGCCAATTAATCCTGGGATCACTGAGCCATCAACTTGACCACAAATACCTTTAACGCAGGTATCACCTAGTTGCTCTTTAGACGTTACCGTGATGTCACAGGTTGAGGTACCCATTACCTTAGTTAGAACGCCTGGGCGAACATTGGCAGCTACTGCCCCCATGTGACAGTCAAATGCACCGTAACCAATCACGATGCCTTGTGGTAAACCTAGCTTCTCGGCCCACTCAGCGGTTAAGTTGCCAGCAACTTGGTCGCTTGGCTCTGTGGTTGCATTTAAAGTATCAACAACACCATCTAATAGTGGATCGATACTTGTAAAGAAACTGTTTGGTGGGAAACCGCCCCACTGCTCGTTCCACATTTGTTTGTGGCCCGTAGCACAACGCCCTAGCTTTAATGCTTCAGGGTGAGTTGTGCCGCACATGAGCGCGGTCATCCAATCGCAGTGTTCAACCCATGAATAAGTGGCTGCTTTAACACTGCTATCAACGCGGAAAATATGTAATGCTTTAGCCCAGTACCACTCAGAAGAGTAAATACCGCCCATGTGTGAAAGGTAGTTCACATCGTTGTTAGTTGCAGCTTGAGTGATTTCATTTGCTTCTTTAATAGACGTATGGTCTTTCCACAAAATGAACATTGCATTTGGGTTTTCTGCAAACTCTTCAGTTAATGCCAGTGGTGTACCTTGGCTATTAATAGCCACAGGCGTTGAGCCTGTCGTATCAAAGCTCATACCCACTACTTTGTCTGCGGTACCTGCTGGAACATGCGACCAAAGACCATTCACTACTTCAACAAGGCTATCAATGTAGTCTTGTGGATGCTGACGAAACTGATCTTTACTTGGGTCACAATATAAACCTTGTGCCCAGCGCGGGTAGTTCACTAAATGGCTGGCTAGTTCTTCACCAGTTGCAACATCAACGAGTAATGCTCTTACAGAGTCTGACCCGTAGTCTAATCCCAACGTATAACGAGACATAATTACCTTTCACTAATTGCTTACTAACATTGTTAGTCATTATCTTTATTTGTATGATAATATCAACAATACCAGATTGTAAAGGTATTATAAAAATATTATTAACAGGATTATTTGCTGCTGGCGGGCGATTTATTGCGCAGTTTTTCTGGAAGATTAGATTGTTTTTTCAGCACAAATAACAGGTTAAAGCCACTAAATTAACTTTTGTATGATAAGAATGGGATAATTATGTCTAACCAACTAGAACAACTTAAAGCAATGACAACCGTTGTTGCTGACACGGGTGATTTTGAAGCAATCAACGAATACAAACCGCAAGATGCAACAACGAACCCATCACTCATCTTAAATGCGATTCAAATTGAGAAATACCGTCCACTTGCTGCAGAAGCCGTTTCATGGGCTAAAGCACAAAGTAACGATGCAAATGAAGTAATAAGCAAAGCAGCTGATAAACTAGCAGTATTAATTGGCTCTAAATTAATGGAGCAAGTACCGGGTTTAGTGTCAACTGAAGTTGATGCGCGTTTATCATTTGATACCCAAGCAACCGTTGATAAAGCTCTTGAGCTTGTTGCTCTTTATAAAGAGCAAGGTATCGACACATCGCGCGTGTTAATCAAAATTGCTTCTACATGGGAAGGTATTCAAGCCGCTAAAGTACTTGAAGCACAAGGCATTCGTTGTAACCTAACACTGGTGTTTGCATTTGCTCAAGCGCGTGCTTGTGCCGAAGTAGGTGCATACCTAATCTCTCCATTCGTAGGGCGTATTCTTGATTGGTATAAAGCACAAGATGCAAGCGCAGATTTCGATGGTGCAAACGATCCGGGCGTTAAGTCAGTGACTCACATCTATAACTATTTCAAAAAACATGGTTTTGAAACAATCGTTATGGGTGCAAGCTTCCGTAACATTGGTGAAATTCAAGAACTAGCAGGCTGTGACCGCTTAACTATCAGCCCTAAACTTCTTGCAGAACTTGCAGCAACGCAAGCGCCTTTGACACAAAAGCTACAACCTGCGACTGAAAAAGCAGACGCGCCAGCAGCGATGACAGAGCACGCATTCCGCTGGGAAATGAATGAAGATGCAATGGCCACTGAAAAGCTAAGCCAAGGTATTCGCCAGTTCGCCATTGACCAAGAGAAACTAGAGTCAATCTTAAGCGAATTAGTTTAAACCTGATTGTTTAAGCAGAAAAAAGCCCGCAAACTAGGTTTGCGGGCTTTTTTTGTGCCTTATAATCGTGAAGGCAGGCTTATCGTGTTGCGATTACGATAAATTTTTAGCTAACAACATTATTCAGCAAGTAATGCGTTTGCTTTAGCGACGAGGTTAGCAACCGTGAAACCAAAGTGCTCTAGCAATACAGCACCAGGCGCTGATTCACCAAATGTATCCATACCGAGTACGTCACCATCTTGGCCAACATACTTGAACCAGAAGTCACGGTGCGCAGCTTCAACTGCAATTTTTGGAGTACCCGCTGGTAGTACGCTTTGACGGTATGCTTTGTCTTGGCTATCAAACTGATTAGTCGACGGCATAGATACCACGCGAACTTGCTTGCCTTGTGCTGTCAGTTCAGCGGCAGCATTAACCGCCAGTTCAACCTCTGAACCTGTTGCAATTAGGATAAGTTCAGCTGTTTGTTCGCTATCAACAAGTACGTAACCACCTTTAGCGATATCAGCTACTTGCTGCTCATCGCGCGCCATCGCTTTCGTGCCTTGGCGGCTGAAAATGAGTGAGCTTGGGCCTGTTTCTTTTAATAACGCTTGACGCCAAGCAACCGCTGTTTCTGTTTCATCACACGGACGCCACGCAGTCATATTCGGGGTCATGCGTAGGTTTGCAATTTGCTCGATTGGTTGGTGAGTTGGACCATCTTCACCTTGACCAATTGAATCATGAGTATACACAAAGATGCTTTGTGCTTTCATTAATGCAGCCATACGCACAGCATTTCGCGCGTATTCCATAAACATTAAGAAAGTCGCACCGAATGGGATAAAGCCACCGTGTAGTGCAATACCATTCATGATAGCGCTCATACCAAATTCACGTACACCGTAAAAAACATAGTTACCATCAGCGGCATCTTGTAAGCCTTTAGCGTCTGGCCACAATGTTAAGTTTGAACCGGCAAGGTCAGCAGAGCCACCCATTAGTTCTGGAAGCTGCTTTGCAAAGAAAGTAATTGCGTTTTGTGAAGCTTTACGCGTTGCAATGTTTTGCATATCAGCTTGGCATTTAGCAATGTACTCATCAGCTAATTCTGCGAAGTTAGCAGGGAGTGTTTTTTCAAGTACGCGACGAGTATATTCTTTAGCTAGTTCAGGGTGTGCTTTGCTATAGGCAGCGAACGTTTGTTGCCATGCACTTTCTAACTCTTGACCTTTCGCTTGAGTATTCCACTCGTTGTACACGTCTTGCGGTACTTCGAATGCAGGGTGTGGCCAGTTTAATTGCTCACGTACCGCAGCGATTTCATCGTGACCAAGTGGCGCACCATGACAGTCGTGGCTACCCGATTTGTTTGGCGAACCAAAACCAATCACGGTTTTACAGCAAATCAGTGTAGGTTGCGTGGTATTGCTTTGCGCCGCCTCGATTGCGCCCGCAATTGCATTCATATCGTGACCATCAACATCACGAATAACCTGCCAGCCATACGACTCAAAACGCGCAGGTGTATCATCAGTGAACCAACCTTCTACTTCACCATCGATTGAGATACCGTTGTCATCCCAAAATGCAATGAGTTTTCCTAGGCCTAACGTACCTGCCAACGAACATGCTTCGTGCGAGATACCTTCCATTAGACAGCCGTCACCCATAAAGCAGTATGTAAAGTGATCAACAATATCAAAGTTCGGTTTATTGAATTGCGCCGCTAAGGTTTTTTCAGCGATAGCCATACCGACTGCGTTAGCAATCCCCGAACCTAATGGGCCTGTTGTTGTTTCAACACCCGGTGTGTAACCGTATTCAGGATGACCCGGTGTTTTAGAATGAAGCTGACGGAATTGCTTAATATCTTCGATGCTAACGTCGTAGCCGCTTAGGTGTAACAATGCATATTGCAACATTGAGCCATGCCCATTTGATAACACAAAACGGTCACGGTTAGACCAGTCTGGGTTTAATGGATTATGACGATGAAAGTTTTGCCACAATACTGCGGCAATATCAGCCATCCCCATAGGCGCACCTGGGTGACCTGAGTTAGCTTGTTGAACAGCATCGACAGCAAGTATGCGAATAGCATTTGCAGATTGAGAACTAGGCAGAGTCATCTTATTAGCTTCCTGTTAATATTATAATATAATTAATATCGCAAAAACTCAGTCAAATAGCAACTTAATAAAGTGTCATGTCAGTAATGACGTGCCCCTAACGCGGTTTTAAAGTGTTAAATGAGCGAGAGTGTGCACCGTTTAATACTTTGCAATACTCTGTTTCTGTTGCTCACGCTTTTTTTAGCGACCTCAGCAACACAAGCACATTAATTATTAATTCATGCGCTTACATTATTTAGTTTACAAAAACCAACCAATGCTACAATTTGGTACATTATTTCATTGTTCAAGTTAACAAGAACACCTTAGTGTTAACACGTTTTTTCGCTGAGGTTTTTTATTTGTGACAGTTAACAGTGGTTGCTCTATTGGGCTTCGCATTATTTTACTCTTAAGCACGCTTTACTTGTCTCCTCAGGCTCACAGTACCGCGCCTGCCTATTTAGCAGATGAAGGGTTGAGCCTTGGCATTAGCTTAGGGTATGGGCAGCTAGATAATCCGGTCTATAATAAAGGGGATATTCCACTTTATGTGCTGCCGCGTGTAGAACTGTTTATCGGTGATTTCTCGTTCGCAAATACGCAACTAACCTGGACACCAATAACACGTGAAAACTATCAACTCTCGGTGTTCACTCAACTCAACGAAGACGGGCTTTACTTTGCTAAGCATTCCGCTGCATTCGCGGCAATAAGAACCACCACCGGACGCCCTTCAATGGGGTCAATTCCACCGGCAATGGGTGACATGCCGCCCACGACCCAAAAAAGACGCGGCGATATAGGCAAAATTAGTAACCGTAAACTCTCTATTATGACTGGCGCAGAAGCGCTATACGATTGGCAAAACTGGCGCTTTAGCATGAGCTGGGCTATGGAGCTAACCAACTATCATAAGGGTTTACAAGGCGCACTTTCTGCACAGCGCTTATATAAAATTGATCAGCATCTACTTTTATTGGGTATCGAAGTACAGCATTTAAACAGAGGGTTAGTCGATTACTATTATGGCACTAGCCAACAAGACGTGCAGGTGGGGTTTAGCCGCTTTGAAGGTCGCTCAAGTCAAAAGTATGGCCTTAAGGCAACCTACCAATACCACTTTAGTCAGCAATGGCAATTTATTAGTGATGTAAAGTACCAGCGCTTATCTTCGGGCATCGCCGACAGTCCACTCATAAACGATAGCAACTTGCTTTCTTTTTATGCTGGCATTGCATGGAATTACTAAACAATGCTGCGAACTAACTCATTTTTACTCTTGATGCTTATCTTCAGCTTCACCCTTAGTAAACTTGCCTTTGCTGAGTCGAGTCATATTGAAGCAACACCCAGTAACTGTGTAACTATTGAGCAAGATTGTGTGATGAATATTAAGGTAGATTGGTTCACGGAGGCCACCAGCACGGTGTGCATTCGTGTTACCGATCAGCAAGTCAGGCTATTTTGTCAAAAGCCAAAACAAGGGGACAACTTCTTTATCGCTGTACGAAACAATCAAAATATTGTTCTAGAGCTATTAACAGAGCAACTTATCCCGTTAGAAAGCACTGAAATAAACGTTTTTTATCAACATATTAAAAAACGTCGCCGTGATATCGCATGGAGTATTTTTTAATGACCAAGCATAATAAGATTTTGTATATTGAAGATGACCTAAAACTGGCTCAACTAGTCGCAAATTACCTGACGAGTAATGGGTATGAGGTTGATCATTTTGATAATGGCTGTCATGCGTGCTACCAAGCAAGTATGAAGAAGTTCGACTTGATTTTACTCGATATCGGCCTTGGTAACGAAGATGGTTTTGACGTATTCAAAGAGCTAAAGCGCTATCAAGACAGTCCGATTATTTTTATGACTGCCAGACAAAGTCAGGTTGATCATATAACAGGGCTAGAATTAGGAGCCGATGACTACCTTACCAAGCCTGTATCACCGTCTATTTTATTAGCAAAAATTAACAACACAATTCGCCGCACTCAACAGGTTAAGCCTCAAAGTACTGTACACAACGCCCATAACATACGGTTTGGCTCACTGAGTATAAATACCATTCAGCGCGAAGCTTATTTGCATAGCCAACCTCTTGAATTAACCAGTGCAGAGTTTGAATTACTAATACAGTTAGCCAAGGCTCCAGGGCAACTTATCAGTCGCGATCAGCTTTTTGATAGTGCAATTGGTCGTAAATATGATGGTCAAAGCCGTACTGTTGATGGCCGTATAAGTCGGCTCCGTAAAAAGCTCGGAGACGAGTCTGTGCCACCCCAAAAAATAGTCACCGTTTGGGGCAAAGGGTATATTTTTTCACCTCAAGCTTGGAGCTAACTTGCCTTGTTCAGGCTGTATTTTTACCTCTATTTAACCCTCGCTGTTTGCCTAAGTAGCGCAGCGTGGGTACTAGAGACTTATTTTCCTTCTCCTCCCGCTCACTCGCTAGAACAGCAACTCGCACACCACCTGCTAAGTGTAGAAAGCCAAGTCGATAATGCGTTAATAAAAAAATCGCCCCTTGCCAGTTTCTACTTAGGCGATGCTTTAAAACAGCCTCTGTTACGAGGCGAAGTGATCAGTGTTAAGGACCCTGAAGGGAATGTGTATTTTCATCGACTTGCTGTCGATGGTGACACCATTTTAAGCGCTGGCCCTTACGTACAAACAGAAGAAACAGCATCACAATCCCTAGTGAGTCTGGTTTTTTATAGCAGTGTTGCATTAGCGGTGGTTATTTTTACCGGCCCATTACTGATTGATCTAAGTAAATTACGCAGAGCAAGTAGCAAAATTTCAAATGCTGACTTTAGCCCGCAAGTTCAATTTAGCCGCTTTAGTTTACTAAAAAGCATAGGCGATACATTTGACAATATGGCACAGGCACTTTATAACCGAAATCAAAGTCAGCGCGAGCTTATCAACGCCGTTTCACATGACTTTTTAACCCCGATTTCACGCGCTAAGTTTGCCCTCGAAGCCGTTGACGATAACAACCATTATCGCCACAGTATTTTGCAAGACATTATTGAGTTAGAGCTATTAGTTGAAGAGTTTTTAACTTACGCAGAGCTTGAACAGTGTGAGCCACGCATATTAATTAAAGACTACAGCCCTGATGAATTACTCCAGCCCTGTATTGCTAAGTTTATGAGTTATTGTCAGCTTGAAATTCGTATTAATTGCCAACTAGAAAAAATAAGTGTTGATAAACAAAGCTTTCAGCGCTTACTGCAAAACTTACTTGGTAACGCTGTACGGTTTGCTAAACAACATATTGAGATCACCTTAAGACACACTAAAAAAGGCACGTTACTCATCATCGAAGATGACGGGCCTGGTATTCCAGAAGCGATGCGCGCAACCTTAATGCAGCCTTTTTCTAAAACGGCCTCTGTGCATCAACGTGGCTATAAGGGAGTCGGCTTAGGCTTGTCAATCGTGAAGCAACTCTGTATTTGGAATAACGCACAGTTTAGTTTAGACAATAGCAGCCAGCTCACTGGCGCCAAGGCAAGTATTCATTTTTTGCGTTGATACCCCCTCCCCGAAAATGTACCAAGATGTATCAGTGTGTGCCATTTATTTACATTATATTGATGTTAGATACACAACTGAACACTATCCCTAGTGATTAAAATCGTTCGCAACAAATAGCGAGCTCATAATTAAAAAATCCTTCTAGGGAACTAAAGCACATGTTCAATATGAAAAAAGTATCAGTGATGGTCGCTTCTGCACTGTATATCAGTGCTGGCACTTCACATGCTGCACTGAATCAAGCACAAGAATGGGCTGAACAACCCGCTGATTATGCGCCAAAACCAATGGTTTCTGCTGAAACTAATTGGGATGGTAAAATCAACCAAACGGTGAAGAAACAAAGCCGCATTTTCACGCCAGAAAAAGACATCACTGGTGTTCAAACTTATATTGTTCAATTAATTGATGCACCTATTTCAGCTTATGATGGCAGCCTAAAAGGCCTAGCAAGTACACGTGAAACAGTGGCGACAGCTAGACAAACAACCGCAAAGCCACTTGATTTAAATAAACCTGAAATTGCAAGCTACTCAAATCACCTCGCTAGCAAGCGTCAAAATGTTGTGAACTCTGCACTGACACTTCAAGGTCTGCAATTAAAAGTAGATCGTGAATTTAGCGTCACTTTAAACGGCTTCACAACCCGAATGACCCAAGAAGAAGCTGCGCGTTTAGCAAAAGTGCCAGGCATTAAGCATATCGCACGCTCTAAGATATACCCACTAACTACGTTTAACACGATTGAGCAAACAGGTGCAAAAGCACTGTGGAGCAACAGTCAAAGTGGCCTAACAAGTAACAAAGGTGAAGGCGTTGTTGTCGGTATTATCGACACGGGTATTAATACTGATCACCCATCATTTGCTGCCGTAGGCGATGATGGCTATACACACACCAATCCACTGGGTGATACTTACTTAGGTGATTGTGCTAAAGCTGAATTCGCAGATCGCTGTAACGATAAGCTCATTGGTGTGTATTCATACCCAGAAATCACAGTAGCGTATTCTGATCCTGTATTTGAAGAATCGCGTCCAGCGTATGGTGAAGATTATAACTCTCATGGTTCTCACGTTGCAGGCACCGCAGCGGGTAACGTACTTTATGATATTACTTATAAAGAACCTGGTTACGGTAGCCAAAACTCAGGCACTGAAACGAACCTTATCTTCCCGCAAGTGTCAGGTATGGCACCGCATGCAAATATCATTTCTTACCAAGTTTGTTGGCCTGGCGCTGCTGGCGACCCATATGCGGGCTGTCCGGGTAGTGCAATTATTGCCGCTATCGAGCAATCAGCTATTGATAACGTTGATGTACTCAATGCCTCACTCGGTGGTTTTGAAGAAGATCCTTGGGTTGAGCCTGTTGAGCAAGCATTTTTCAATGCGGCAAACTCAGGTGTATTCGTTGCTGTTGCAGCCGGTAACAGCGGCCCTTACTTACAATCGGCTGATCACTCATCTCCTTGGGTAACAACAGTTGCTGCGCATACTCCATCTTCGCAAGTTGTGTTTAGCGATAAAACTCTTGAGAACTTGTCAGGTGGCGACACTGACGCACCAACAGACATGATTGCTGCAGGCATTACCTTTGACGAGCTAACGGGTTTAATTGTTTCTGCGTCTGATTACCCTAATCCGAATGAGCCAGTGTCACGCTACCAAACAGACTGTGATCAGCCTTATCCAGCGGGCACTTTTGACTTTAACGATGACCCTAACACGCCGGATATCGACGAAAGCCAAGAAGACGTTATTGTTGTGTGTAAGCGAAGCAGTAAACCGCTTTACGCTAAAGCAAATAACGTATTAGCCGGTGGCGCTGAGGGTGTCATTATTTACAACCTATCGCCATATCAAGACCGTAGCCCAGCACCTCAACTGCCTTACCCTGCGCCTACAGCACATGTAACCAATGCAGAGGGTGTTAAATTACTTAATTGGTTAAGCACAGGCTCAGGTCATAAAGGAACCATTACAGCAAACTCAGCTAGCACCGAAGAAGTAGATGAAGAGCGCATTGCGTACTTCTCAAGTCGCGGTCCATCATACTTTGGTTTTGATACCTTGTTAGTTGATATTGCTGCACCAGGTGTTGATGTATTCGCAGCGAGTTCAGACGACCAACCGTTTTCTAAAAACCCATCATCAACAGACTGGCAAACGATGTCGGGTACATCAATGGCAAGCCCGCACGTTGCTGGTGCTGCCGCATTGCTTAAACAGTCTCATCCTGAATGGTCACCAATGGAGATTCAATCAGCGCTGATGTTAACGGCAAACAACAACCTTAAAAATGCACAGTATCTTAATAACTATAAAGATGAAGGCTTTGATTCATCTTTACAAGATATGGGTGCGGGTCGTATGCATGTTGACCTTGCTGATAAAGCCGGTTTAGTGATGCATGAAAGCATCGAAAATATGAAAACGGCTAATCCTAATTTAGGCGGTCGCTTAAAAGCACTCAACACGGCTTACATGGTTGATAATAACTGTGGCCTAGAATGTAGCTTTATGCGTACAGTGACAGCAACAGAAGATGCAACGTGGAGCGTATCAGCTGAAGAGTGGATTGGTAACAGCACAATCACAGTAACACCACGTGAGTTTTCACTAAAAGCGGGTGAAACACAAAACATTGTTGTTGAAGTGAAAATGAACCAAGTTGCTCAAGCAATTGATAATATTGAGGTATCAGGAAACCAAGGTCAAATAAAATTGGTTTCGAGCAACCCTAATTCACCCGTTCTAGAAATGCCAGTATGGACATTTAACGGTGATACAGGATTACCGAGCTTTGTTAAAGTAGATGCGCATCGTCGTTCTTCAACAATTAATGTGGGTCCTTTCAACACCGATGAAGTGAGTGATTTCACATCGCGCTCTTTTGGGTTAGTGGAAGGTCAACAAAATACCGTTAAATTATTCACAGACACCACAAATGACGACCCATTCGATTTAGTCGACGTTGATGGTGAAATGGTTAACCCTAACCATATTGAGTGGACTACCGTTCCACAAGACGCAAAAATGCTAAGCGCAAGCCCAGTAGGCGAAGCCTCTCGCGTGCTTATGTTTATGGGTAAAGACAGCAATAACGATGGTTTACCAAGCATGGATGAAACTATCTGTATGTCTACCAGCTTTAATGTTACCAACTTCTGTAACATCGTGGACCCAGAAGCTGGTGAATATTTCACCGTTTACATGAGCTTAGCAAATATTCCTTGGGGTGAAGAAGACCAAGGCCGAGATATCACCTTTGCAACAGCAGTGGTTCAAGAAGGTCAAAGCAACCTAACAGTCAGTGCTCCAGAGAAAATTGCAGGTTACAAAGACTACGAACTAACACTGTCGTACAACTTACCTGACATGGAAGTAGGCGATATATATTTCGGTGGTTTTGACTTAGGTAGCAACCCTGAAGACGCTGGTAACCTTGGTTTTGTTCCTGTCATTATCAATCAAATTGATAAAGACATGCGCTTTACAGCAAATAAAGAACAAGCGACTGTGGGTGAATTAGTTGATTTCAAAATTGAAGTAATCGCAAATAATGAACAAGCGGCTCGTAATTTCACAATTGATACTGCTTTCCCAGAAGGCATCGAAATTATTGAAGACAGCATTGTTGCGACAGCATCAACGCCAGCAACACCTGAATTGGTAGACAACGTCTTATCACTTCAAGGTACGCAAGAGACGACCAAAGATGTGGCTCGTAACTATAAAATTACCACGAATCTAACAGATGAAATGTGTTCTCTTGGAGCAGCTAAATCTCCGTACCCTAACTATTTAGACTTGCGTGAACTTGGCTGGCGTACACTTGAAGGAGTTCAAGGCCAATACTGGAACGAGTTTGAGTATTCATTTAAAGAGTTAATGGCAACAGATCTCGATGTTTCTTTCCCATTCTTTAATAAATACCATTTTGATTCAATCAAACTTAACCCAGCTGGTTTAGTGACGTTTGGCTCTAACGGCCGCACAACACCATTCCATGTAGAACTTCCATCAGGCGGCGGTTTCCCACCACCACCTCCGTATCTTATTGCGCCTTTCTGGGTTGGTGATAACACAATCCCTGAGCGTGTAGATGGTACTTATGGTAACTATGAAGCTAACGCGGGTATTACACCAACTTATACTCAAGCACGTGATTGGCTAGTCCTTGAGTGGGATAACATCCAACGCTCTCAAGTAGAAGGGCAATCAGTTGACGTTGAATTGTTCATGCGTATGAATATTGCTTATGAGCCAGGCGAATATGAAATGATGTTTGCTTATGACAACGTTAACCTCGCTGATAACCAAGGTTCTATTGGTTTCAAAGCTGCTGACGGTCGTATTATTGTTAATGGTGATATGCCTGTAGATCTTAACATTGGTGATGGTTTTGCATACGACAATCTTGATGAAGTTGTTCATGATGAGCTTGTAGTATGTATGGATTATGTAGGCCCTGAAGTGTCTAAGTTTGACGTTCAGTTCCAAGCGTATATTGGCGAAGCAGCTGCAGCACAAATGCATACGCTGACGGTTAATAACGGCTTAGAAGGCGCTGATGACGAAGTGTTAACCTTAGAGTTTAACGTACTGGGTAATATTTCATTATCTGACTTCCCTGATATGCAAGTTGAAGAAAACAACGCTATCAGCTTCGATGTACTTTACGCGGATGAAAACAACGTAAGTAACCAAATCGATGTACTAGGCAATAACTTTAGCTATGAAGTTAGCGGTAATACATCGGGCAGTACTGTAACTGTTACGCCAAATGAAAACTTCCATGGCGATATCGATGTTACTGTCAAAGTAAGTGACAAAGTAAACCCTGCAGATGCGGCAACAAGCTCATTTTTATTATCGGTTATTTCAGATGGTATTGAGTTAGGTTGTACAGACTCTGAAGCTATTAACTTTGACGAAAATGCAAACAAAGATGATGGTAGCTGTGTTTACTCATTAGCGGAGCTTAGCATCGTTGAATTACCTGATATGACGGTAATGGAAAACGGCAAACTAGGTAACATCGCAGTAGAGCTTTCTCGCGAAGTAGACGCAGAGTTTACTCTTGCGGTCGCAGCTGACAATGCAGATGTAACTATCGACGGTACGATGTTTAGCATTACTCCAAATGCTAACTTCTATGGCGTTATTCCTGTCACAGTAACCATGACTTCAGGTGAAACTGTATTAGCAACTGACTTTGAGTTATCGGTTATTTCAGATGGTATTGAGCTTGGCTGTACTGATACAGCTGCAACCAACTTCAACCCAGAAGCGAATACTGATGATGGAAGTTGTGAATACCCTGAAGAAATTGAAGAAGATGACGACAGTGGCTCATTTGGCTGGTTATTACTAGCGTTTGCACCACTTCTGACGCTTCGTCGTAAGAAATCTCAAATTAACTAAGGATGAGTTAATTAGGATAGTTAAGAAGTAATGCCGATATGCTTGCATATCGGCATTTTTCATTTTACAAATACTTAAGCCACGGTTTTTTAGTTTTACGTTTGTATTCACTAAACTTTTTGGTTGGCCAATAGAGTCCAATTATTAAGAGTAAAGTAATTAACCAAACACTTGATATATCACTTACCCCAAAATAGTGCCCTTGATTTGCCCCCCATATCAACATACCGACTTGATACATGGCGAGCAGCACATACAGGTGTAATATATAAAAAAACATAGGCACAGAACCATAAACGCGCAGCGCATTGGTCACGCGGTTAAGGGGTCGCTCAAACGCCCATAAACCGAGAAACATCCCCGCCAAGGTTATCAATAAAAAGTTTAATGATGGCGGATACTTCGTTACATTGAATACCGACATGATCGTTTCTGTGGTGGTGCTAAATGTTTGCCAAGGCAGCGTTTCACCATAAATATTAAAACCACGCAGTACCGCGAATAATCCTACACATAATAGTGCTAACAGCAGCAATGCTCGTTTACGCGACTGCGCTTTTTGCGTATGTGCATATAGTGGCCCTGCGCAATAACCCAGTAAAATCACACCAATCCACGGCAATACAGGGTAGCTAATTTTTACGTCAATTAAGCCACCTTGTGATAAATAACCTCGATCATGCAAAATCGTCCACAGCGAATAACCAAACTCATCGGGCGTGAAACTAATTGGAGTGAGTAAGTTATGGCCGAATACAATCACTAAACCAAGGACGAGCAATACCCTCTGAGGTAACTTTATAAGTAAAGCAAGCACCAACATACACAAGCCAATAGCCCACATCACTTGAAGCCAAATCGTGTGGTAATACCCCATCCACGAAAAGCAAATCAACGTTACTTCAAGCGCAATTAAAAACAGCCCTCGTTTAACTAAAAAGCCGCGAGCAGAGCGTGCGACACCCGTTGCTGGGTGACTGTACAACCACGCCGACAGCCCCGTTAAAAAGATAAAGGTTGGTGCACAAAAGTGGGCCGCAAAACGACTCCAAAATAAGCTGGGTGAAGTAACATCAACGTCCATCGGATCAGAGACTTGCATATGCAAAAAGAAGCGTTCTCTGACATGATCTAGGAGCATAATTAAAATAACGACCCCCCGCATAATGTCGATACTATGAATACGACTTTTAAGCTGTTCAGAAGTCATAGCTCACCCCCAGTTTAAATTGCGTTGGCGCTCCAGGATAAGCCCACAGTGCGTTGTAGCTACTGGCAATATATTTTTCGTTAAAGATATTATCGACATTTAGTGACACGGTTGTTTGCTCTGTTGCACGCCATTTTGCGAATAAACCCACTAATTGATAGCGTGGGATGCGAAAAGTTAAATCGGCAGGGTCCCCTAAACGATCTGACACATATTGATAATGCCCCCCGACCTTAAGCTCTTGAGAAAATAGTGTCAGATCATGATTAAAACTTGCAGAAAAGTTATTCTTTGGCACGTTAACAAGCGGGCTGCCCTTTGGAATAGGCACTATCCACTCAACATTTAAACTGTCTGTTGCTGTCTCAGCGTCAACATAGGCATAAGATAGGTTGTACTCAGTGTTCGCGCCCAGTGAGCCTGTTAAATCAAGCTCAACACCTTTACTTTTGGCTTTGCCTATTGGGGCTGAATACCCCACATTAACAGGATCGGCCACCAGCATATTGCTCTTAGTCGCATCAAATATTGCCACTGTACCAGTGATTTTTTCGCTGCTAAATTTCACACCGACTTCGAACGAGTCACTCTCTTCAAAGCCAAATGGCTTGCCCTGTGCATCCGTGCCACTTAACGGTAAAAAACCCTCTGAGTAACTTGAGTACAGATTAATGTTATCGTTTAGCACGTACACCATACCAAAACGTGGGCTAATACGATTTTTTTTACTGTGTGATGCAACGCCCGACTTCGTTTCGAAAATATCTTGTTCTATTTCATCAAAACGTAACCCAACCATCACTTTTAGGTTGTCAGTTATATCTAACTGATCTTGTATATAAAGACCGTAAGCACGTTGTTCCTCATTGTTCTCATATTGCATACCCATTTCAGGTCCTTCGATAGGCGTGTAATCTGGCTCATGGATATCAATTGTATAAGTGCCATAACCACCGCGGTAACGATATAACCCTGTACGTAACTCGTATTCATATGCATCAGCACCGAGTAAAACATGATTAGTAATCCTTGCAATATCAAACTGACCGCTCAGCTCAAAACGCACGGAAACATCCTCAGATTCATAATCTCGATAGCGGTGCTGGCGCGTTAAGGTTGTCCCATCATCAAATAATGATTGGCGCGATGGCGATAATTCCGCATCTGAAGACTCACCAGTTAAAGTGGCTGCACGATAATTAGCACCAGCAAGTAATGACCAATCATTATTAAAATTATAGTTATAGTTGAGTTGATGGCCTCTGGAGTGAACTTTTGTTGGCGCATCATTTGGGTTACCTAAAAAGCGTGACTCCGGCACAGTCTCAATATTGCCATTAAGAATCACAACACCTCGGTCGTACATTTGTTGTTGGTCAACATATTCAAACTCATAGGTGAGCGATGAGTTATCAGTCACTTGATAGTAAAGCGAAGGTGTAATCACTAATTTATCGTGGTGCACATAATCACGAAAACTATCGCTGTCTTGCCACGCACCATTAATGCGAAACGCTAAATCATCAGTCACACCATTGGTATAATCACCTTGAACTCGCTTATGTTCATCACTGCCCAGTTCAGCCTTAAACTGGCCTTGTTGGTAAAACTGTGGCTTTTTAGTAATAATATTAATAGTACCACCCGGTTCAGAACGACCATAAAGCGCAGAGCCAGGCCCTTTTAACACCTCAATGTATTCAATATTCGACACATCTCTTGGCCCTGCAAAGCCTTTTCCACCACTAAAGCCATTAATTAAATACCCCGAAGGCATGTTTTCATTACCAGACAAACCGCGAATAGAGTAGCTATCCCACAAGCCCCCTCCATTATTTTTACGGCTGATACTCGCCGAAAAATCGAGCGCATCACGAAACTTAGTTATGCCATTATCAGTGAGCATATCTTTACTTAAGGTCGTGATCGATTGCGGTAGCTCTTTGGCGGGTATATCCCCCCGAAACGCTTGCTTGTGTTCAATAGTAATAGTTTCTATATCACTGTTATAAGTCGCATTCACAGCCGTGCTTATTACAACAGCTAAACTAAGGGGAAGGGTTGAAAACGTCATAGGTCGGTACTTCAAAAAGATTAAACGATTATTTGTTATAAAATAACACAAACAATCTTATTGATATAGTATAACAAATCATTTTGTTGCTGTTTTATACCCACACCACTTATTTACATCCGGCTTTTTTATCTTTAGTGTTTATTGGTGAACAAAAAACAAACATGTTACGGATGACTATGTACAAATCGCTATTCGCACTATCACTGGCTTGCACATCTGTAAGCGCATACGCCAACCCAGACTTATCACGTAAAGTATCGTTTGTGGATATTCAAGCACAGGTACTTGATACCTCAGCCGGTGAGCTAGCATGGCAGCGACTGCAGCATATTCCAAGTGTTCAATACCCTCGTGAGCTTTTAAATAAGCAAGGCAGTGGCTGCGCGATTGTTAATTTTAAAGTCACACCACAAGGCCAAGTAAAAGCGATAAATATTGAAAAATCTGCACCTAAGCGATACAGCAAAGAAGTCAGAAAAGCAGCAAGGAAAATCGTCAGAGACTGGCGCTGGCCAGAGCGCACCGATGAGCAGGTAGTTGATTTAACCATGCGTTTTGACTACTGCCTAACTCATGATTTCGATAAAAAGAGTGATGCCATTGCACAATGTATAGATCATTCAGCGCAAGCGTGTGAGTAAACAACAAATTTGCACCACTGATACTTGAGCGAATGCGCGGTATTGCCTACAATGGCGCACAATTTATTCAATGCAGATCGCAACTATGACCGATACAACAAAACCAGCACTACCTGATCAACTTTCTATCAACCCACGTAGCAAATTTTATGTAGAAGAAGTATTCGAACATGAAATTGGTGTAAAACTAAACGGTAAAGAGCGTTTTGACGTAGAAGAATACTGCATCAGCGAAGGCTGGATCAAAATTGCAGCACCTAAAGCACTAGACCGTCGCGGCCAGCCATTACTTATGAAAGTAAAAGGCACTGTTGAAGCGTTCTACAAGTAATTCAGTTTTGCTGAATTAGTTTGTTGGCCAATTCAATGGTTGGCCAACAAGTATATATCTTTACAAGCTTAGGCACTCAGCCCCTCGTTTTTTCCCACACAAGCGAAAGTTAAACCAATGCCCGGTGACGACAAAAAGCGACCCCAATAAAGTAAGTACTTTTTCGCCAGCCTCACCAATAACATTTTCACCAATAACATTTTCACCAAGCAGCACTACACCACCTAGCATCAATGATTGATAACGTTTATGTTGAAGGCATGAACTTCAGCATGACTGTGTCACAAAATAGTGAGTTTGCTTACGTTGCTGACCCTATCGCTCAGCACGTACTAAAAGTACATATCGAAGATCTTGAAATTGAAGGTGATCTTGAACTGACTTTTGCACTAAGCGCCATCACTTGGTTAGGTATTGCAGAAGAAAGTGACGATCACACGCATTAATTTTGCGAGCGTTTAACATCTAACGTTGATGGTTAACGCTTTAAAATATAAACCCGTAATTAGGCAAATCATTACGGGTTTTTTATGTCTGTAAAAATATTTTTTTGAATAACTCCAATCAAATAAAAGTAGCAAATTATAATTTGCCATTAAACTTGACAAAAAATAATTTGCTAACTAACTTAACAGAATATAATTTGTCACTAGGTGTGTTATGAAAAATATTGTTGGGCAAGCTGCAAGAAGTACGAACTTTTGGAATAGACCCTATGAGCTCGCAGACATTTGGGAGGCAATAGACAACGGCAGTCATATTCTTTTATGCGCTCCTCGCCGCGTAGGTAAAACATCAATAATGTATAAAATAGTTGATGAGCCTAAAGCAGGTTATATCCCTATTTACATCGATACAGAGTCAGCTGATTCTGAGGCTGAATTCTGGTCAAAAGTATTTAATGCACTAATGGAAGAAGACTTTATTGCTAGCCTAAAAACAAAAGCTAAAAACTTTTGGGATCAAATTAAAAATATCAACGTTAAATCTATTACTATGGATGGCGTTGAATTTGGTGATGGCGATAAACTAAATCATAAACAAGCTTTTCAAAGACTTATTAAAGACTTAGATCATGATAAAAAACTCATTATTATGATTGATGAGTTTGCTCAAACCATTGAAAACATCATAAAGTACGAGGAGCCTAAAAATGCTATTAGCTTACTAAAAGCCCATAGAGAGTTAAGGCAAGATCAAAAGTTTTCACAAAAGGTGACTTTTATCTACGCAGGCTCAATCGGTTTAGAAAGCGTTGTGTCCAAAATTGACGCCATTAAACACATTAACGATTTGAACAATATAAAAGTACCCCCTTTAACTTTTCCCGAGGCAGAACAGTTTACTATTGCACTATTCCAAAGTGCAGAGATTGAAATTAATCAAACAGATATTGATTATTTACTCAAAACCATACACTGGCTAATCCCGTTTTATATTCAACTCATTACACAAGAAATAAAAAAGATATACCGGAGAGAGCAAAAGCTTGATAAAACTGTTATTGATCAAGCAATTAATAATGCATTAGATAACCGTAATCACTTTGAGAGCTGGCAAAGTAAGCTTAAAACCGCATTAGGTAATAATGAGTACTTATTTAGTAAAGAGATACTGAATAGAATTGCAAACGAAAAAGTGACTAGCTTTCTCGATATAATGAATATTGCCAACAAGCACCACTTAGACGCCAATGAAGCAAAAGATTGCCTGCACTCATTAATCTACGACGGCTACATAAATAATGATGACGAAAATAAAACATATCAATTTAACTCTCCAATCTTAAGAATGTGGTGGAATAAAAATGTCGCAAACTAATTACTCACGATATAAATACTCGCCAGATGAAATTGATGAAAAAGAATTTTTAGCTAAGTTTGTTGTGCGCAATCATGACTTTGACGATATTTTTGATGATATTAAAAACAGTGATTACGCAGTTCCGAGCCAACACTTTATAATTGTTGGCCAGCGAGGTCAGGGCAAAACAACCCTCTTAAGAAAAATAAAACTAGCAGTACAAGCAGAATCAACATTAGCGGATTTTTTAATCCCAATAAAATTTTCAGAGGAACAATATCAAATTCGTTCTCTTAGTCGCTTGTGGGAAGAAATTGCTGATTACTTACAATGCACAGCTGAAAATGATTTTGCCACCATACTTGATGATATGGAAAGCCATTTTGACGATGACGATTACGAACTAAAAAGCTTTTCATATTTAGAGAAAGCGGTAAAAGCAAAAAATAAAAAACTATTATTGCTGATAGACAACATTGACGAGCTACTAGGTAAATTAAAAGAAAAAGAGCAACGCAGACTCAGAGAGATACTGCTAACATCGTCAACACTCAAAATTGTTGGTGGTTCAACCAAAATGCTAGAGCAGCATTTTGACTACGGAAAACCTTTTTACGAATTTTTTAAAATAATTAAACTCATCGGCTTAAATAAACAAGAGTGTTTTGATTTTCTTGCCAGTATGGGCGATGAGCAACAAAAGAAGAAAATAGCCCATATTATTAAGAATACACCCGAACGCATCGAAACTTTACGACGTTTAACGGGTGGGGTACCTAGAACAATGGTTATGCTATTTGATATTTTTGTAGACGATGGCGGCAATGCTTTTGATGATTTATTAAAAATATTAGATGATGCCACCCCCTTATATAAGCACCGCATGGATGACCTACCTGAGACGTTACAAGACATAACACATACAATTGCGATGAATTGGGATGGTATCGGCACTAAAGAGATTGCAAAAAAAACTCGCTTAGAAAGTAAAACCGTATCAGCCCAGCTTAAACAACTAGAAACTAAATATGGCATCGTAGAATCAATTTCGGTCGGTAAAAATAAGATTTATAAAATTGAGGAGCGATTTTTTAATATTTGGTATTTAATGCGCTTTGGTCGTAAAAAAGATCGCCAAAAAGTCGAGTGGTTAGTTAACTTTTTAACATCATGGTGTAACCCTGCAGATCTTGAACGTAGAGCCAAAAATTTTATGACAGCTATTCGCAGTGGAAAAATGCAAGAGTCCTATGTTTACCATATGTGTGAAGCGCTCAGCTATGCTGGTTTAGATATAAACACCGAGCATGAAATGAAAGAAAGCACTAAAGCCTATTTAACTTCAAGAAATTCTAGTTTCGTTAATGACCTTTCTGCGTCAGATAAAGAAATTATTATCAAGGCACAGCAACTATATGATGAAAAAAAGATTGATGAAGCAATTAAACTACTAATAACCTCTCAAAAAAATAGCGCTGAAATTTTATTTTTTACGGGGTACTTATATGCAAACAATGGGAAAATTAATGAAGCTGAAGATTGTTATTTACAATCTATCGAACGTGGGGCCAGCCATGCTGCGTTTGGCTTAGCCGTGCTATACCATATAGAAGAACGACTTGATGAGGCTGAGAAGTACTATTTGATAGCAGCTAAAAGTAACGATAGATACGCTTTATTTAATTTAGGGCTTATGTACAAGCAGCAAGGGAGAGCAAAAAAATCAGAAAGCTACTTAATTGAAGCCAGCAAACTTGGTGAGAGTGAAGCGTACCTAATTTTAGGCGAACTTTATCGTGAAAATGGCTCAATTGAGAAAGCCAAAGCTTGCTACCTAAAGGCCTATGAGGAAGGCCATTCAATAGCCCTACCCACTTTAGGATATTTATATCAAACTCAAGGCATGATCGACCAAGCTGTAGATTGCTTTCTAAAAGCAGTTGAAAATGGTGATAGAAACGCATTACTTAGTTTAGGTAATGCCTATCGAGAGCAAGGTAACCTTGATAAAGCTGAGAGTTATTATTTACAAGCATCTGAAAATGGAGATGTAGATGCACTGTTTAATATGGGCAACCTTTATATAATTCAAAACAAACCTGAAAAAGCAGAAGAGTACTATACAAAAGCAGCTGAAAGTGGTGATCATGAAGCGTTATTTAATATAGGTGCGTTATATAAAGAGCAAGGTAAACTTAATAAAGCCAAAGCAATTTACCTTAAAGCTGTTGAAGCTAAGATCCCCGAAGCTGCAAACCAATTAGCTTGGCTTTATTTTGAACTTGGCAGCAATTTGAAAGAGGCGTTACAGCTAATTAGGACCGATTATGAACAAAAGCCTGATTATTATAACACACATACTCTCACTACTATCTTGCTTTGGGAGGAAAACCTATCACAAAGTTATGAGATGTTTTTAAAGTGGTTAGATATTGGTGACGAACACAACGATTATGATATTACTATATATCTAACGTTGCTGATGGCAAAAAAGCAGCTTTATAAAGCAAAAGAATTACTAGAATTACCCGGCTACTCCTTAAAAGATAAATGTAAGCCTGTTTGGTATGCCTTAATGACATTGATGCAGGATGACTTTCCTAATGAACTCACAAAAATGGGCAGTGAGTTACAAGAAAGCGTTGATGAAGTTTTACAGCAAGTAGCAATTTTTGAGGAAAAATATGCTTTGACTAAAAACTCATAAAAGCCATCACTTGGTTAGGTATTGCAGAAGAAAGTGACGATCACGACCACTAAGAAGTTATGTTTTATGGTATGACATAGCTCGCAAAGGTTGGCATTTAATGCCAACCTTTTTTTATTCATATTTTGTAACGACTTTCATCGCAACTGCATCGCTATTTAAAACTGAATAGTTATGATGTAACAGTTCCCAAAATAGGATGTAATCCCATGAAAAAACTAACAACGTTGGCACTGGCCATGGCTGCGACACTGGCACCTTGGGCATCAGCTTACGAAACTAAAGACACGCGCTTATTGCGCTTTCCAGATATTCATAATCAACATGTTACCTTTGTGTACGGTGGTGATATTTACATTGCCGATACGCAAACAGGCGAGAGCAAACGCTTAACCGACCATATTGGCTTTGAAACTTTTCCTAAGTTTTCACCTGACGGTAAACGCATTGCCTTTGCAGCCGAGTACAATGGCAGCCGCCAAATTTATGTAATTAACAGCGATGGTTCTGGCTTAAAACAACTCACTTACTACAACGATGTTGGCCCAATGCCACCACGCGGTGGTTTTGATTATCGTGTTCTCGATTGGACACCTGATGGCAAAAATGTGGTATTTCGTGCTAACCGCACACCGTGGGGTAAACGTATGGGTCGTCCGTATATGGTGCCTGCTGACGGCGGCCTTGAGCAGCCTCTTGCTATCCCAGAAACGGGCGGCGGTATGCTTTCGCCAGATGGTAGCAAATATGTTTACACGCCAATTGACCGTGAATTTCGTACATGGAAGCGCACCCGTGGCGGTCGCGCACAAGATGTCTGGGTTTACGATTTAAAAAGCAATACCTCAGAGCAACTAACCAGTAACCGCGCTACTGATCAGCAACCAACCTGGGTTGGCGACAACATTTACTTTGTCTCTGACCGTGATTACACCCTAAACCTGTATCAATACCAAAAAGGCGCTGAGCCGAAAAAGCTAACCAATCATAAAGACTTTGACGTACTGTGGCCATCAGCTGGCCCAAATGCTGTTGTCTATGAAAATGGTGGTTACCTTTATCGCTTTGATCCAAAAACTCAAA
The DNA here is from genome assembly GCF_053628915.1 of Pseudoalteromonas sp. MBR-15. Lineage (NCBI taxonomy): Bacteria > Pseudomonadati > Pseudomonadota > Gammaproteobacteria > Alteromonadales > Pseudoalteromonadaceae > Pseudoalteromonas > Pseudoalteromonas sp. MBR-15. The sequence goes on along the minus strand of NZ_JBRJHH010000010.1, from coordinate 13,802 downwards.
AAAGCACTAAGCTGAGCATTAACATTGCCGGTGTGCGTCAATACGCAATGCCTTACACCAAAAATGTGAGTGGCTTTATCGACTCAATGTCGATTTCTCATGATGGTAAGCGTGCACTCTTTACTGCCCGTGGTGAGCTATTTAGCGTGCCAGTTAAGCAAGGCCCAACACGTAACTTATCTTACACAGCTAAAGGCCGCGAAATTGACGCAAGTTGGTCGCCAAATGGCCGTTATATTGCTTACATGAGCGATGAAAGCGGCGAATACGAAATTTACTTAAAAGATCGCAGCGACAACAATGCCACCAAGCAGCTAACCAGCAATGGTACTATTTGGCGCTTTACACCAATTTGGTCACCAGATAGCTCAAAACTGTTATTTGCAGATAAAAACCACACACTTTGGTGGATAGATGCAAAATCGGGTAAACAACATAAAATCGATACCAGCATCTACGATGAAGAAGGCATTCGCCAATATACTTGGTCGCCAAATAGCGAAGACATTGTGTATGTGAAAAACAATGAAAACCGCTATGCCTCACTGTGGCACTACAATATTGATAAAAAGAAAGTGACTCGCTTAACAGATGAAATGACCAATGAGCAAAACCCAACTTTCTCTCCTGATGGTCAATACCTGTACTTCAGCTCTGAGCGCGACTTTAACTTAGCCTTTAGCAGCTACGAGTTTGACTACATGTTTAATCGTGCAACGCGTATTTATGCCGCTGCCGTAAATGACAGTATCAAACCACTTATCGCACTACAAAGTGATGAAACAGCGATCGTCAGCGATAAACAAAAAGATGACGATAAGAAAAACAGTAATACCCTGCAAAGCAGCGACTTTATGCAGCGTGTAACCGCTTTAAATGCACCGGCTGGGGATTATCGCAGTTTAACGGCTGTAAAAGATGGCGTGCTAACACTGGCTAATGGCGGCCTACAATTAATAGGCACAGCTCACGACAGCGAGCTTGAAACCGTGGCTAAAGGGGTAAGCAGCTATACTATTTCGAGCAACGGTGAACACTTGTTAGTGCATGCGGGTAACGATTACAGCTTAATTGAACCAAAAGCAAAACAAGACCTAGCAGCGAATAAGCTAGATCTTAGTAACATGACCTTAAAAATTGAGCCACAAATCGAATGGCAGCAAATGTATGTTGAAGGCTGGCGTACATTACGTGATTGGTTCTACGACGAAAACCATCACGGCCAAGATTGGGACGCAATTTTAGCCAAGTATCAACCTATGGCTGATGCTATCTCACACCGTAGTGACCTAGATTACATTCTCAGTGAAATCGCAGGTGAAATTAACTCAGGCCACATTTATGTGCAGTCGGGTGATATGCCTAAAGCAGAGCGTAAAAAGCACGGTTTATTAGGTGCAAAACTTGCCAGCGATCCATCTGGATACGTAAAAATTGAGCAAATCTTCCAAGGTGAAAACTGGCATGAAGACTTCCGCTCACCACTTGGTACAACAGGGGTAAAAGCACATAACGGCGACTACATCATTGCCGTAAATGGCCGCTCAGTAAAAGACGTAGCTAACTTCTACGAATTACTAGAGAACACCCAAGGCGAGCAAGTTGAGCTAGTCCTTAACAGTAAACCGCGAAGCAAAGGTGCATGGCAAGTTACCGTTAAGCCTGTAGCCAGCGAGCAAGGTTTGCGTTATTTAGACTGGGTTAATTCTCGTGCAGCCTACGTTGACAAGCTATCAAATGGCCGTATTGGTTATGTTCACTTACCAAATACAGCCTACGAAGGTAACCGCGCCATGTTCAAAAACTACATGCCGCAAACCACCAAAGACGCCATGATTATTGATGACCGATACAATGGCGGCGGCTTTATTCCTGAGCACATGATCACCTGGCTTGCCCGTAAACCGCTTAATTATTGGAAGCGCCGTGGTGTTGAGCCAACGAAAACACCACAATTTGCTCATGATGGTCCAAAAGCCATGCTGATCAATGGTTACTCAAGTTCAGGCGGTGACGCTATTCCTTACTACTTCCGCCAAGCAGGGTTAGGTAAGCTCATTGGTACCCGCACTTGGGGTGGATTAATTGGTATTTCAGGTAATCCAAGCCTTGTCGATGGCGGCCAAGTTATCGCGGCCACATTCCGCATTTTAGATAACGATGGCAACTGGATCATCGAAAACGAAGGTGTCACCCCTGATATCAAGGTTGTTGATCGCCCAGAGCTAATCTATCAAGGTAAAGATCCATCGATAGAAAGTGCCGTAGAAGAGCTTTTAAAAGAGCTAAAAGACAACCCTAAAAAGCCACTCAACGTGCCACCAGCACCGACTGACTTTTAATACTTAACTGGTTGTTAAAAACAAAAAACCCCGCAGCAATGCGGGGTTTCTTTTAAGGCTATTAAGGTTTCTTCCAGCCACTCCAGACATCGTCTTGTTGGTTAGTTTTATTTTTCTTCTTTTTCTTACCTGTTCCCGCAGGTTTCGCTACGGGCTTATCGTTTTTAAGCGCCTGTGCAGCATCAAGGTTTGCTTTATTCACTTCAAAACCTCCCACTTGCTCTCGCTCCAAGCGTAACTTATTTTTCTTTTCGATGATTCTAAAGTGATGAAAGTCTTCATAATCAATCAGTGATAACGCTAAACCCACTTCACCAGCACGGCCACTTCGACCAATGCGATGCATGTAATCAGCGGGGCTGCGCGGTAAATTAAAGTTAATCACCACTGGCAGTTTTTCAATATCTAAACCACGGGCAGCAATATCAGTGGCAATTAGTACGTCAATTTCACCCGCTTTGAATTTCTCGATTACGCGTGTACGCTCGCTTTGGCCTTTATCGCCATGGAATACTTGTGCGCTAATACCGCGTTTTTCTAGTTTATTGGCTAAGTGCTCACAGTCTTTTTTGGCGTTCACAAAAATAAGTGCTTGGCGCCATTGCTGCTGTTTAATTAAATGCGCTAAAACGGTGGTTTTCTCGCCTTTATTTACCGTGAATACACGCTGCACCAAGGTGCTTTCATCTTTGTTTTGTAACTGAATCTCTAGCGGATTTTTTAACAGCTCTTGCGTTAATAGCATTACTTGCTCAGGGAACGTAGCTGAAAACAACATCGTTTGCTTTTTAGCAGGCATTAACGCCAACAACTCAGCAAGCTCTTCTGTAAAACCAAGGCTCAATAGTCGGTCAGCTTCATCTAGCACTAAGGTGTTTACTTTATCTAGCTTAATGGCATTGCTTGAAATTAAGTCGAGCAAACGCCCAGGGGTTGCCACAATAATATCGGCACCGCCGCGTAGTGCCTGCATTTGTGTATTAACCGACACCCCACCAAATACAGCCATCGTTTTAATCGCGCCATTAAAATAAGCAGAATACGATTTAACATTATCAGCCACTTGCGTTGCAAGCTCACGCGTAGGCACCAAAATAAGCGCCGATACATAGTTACCTTTAGCATCTCGCTTTAATGCACCCTGTGATATTTTTTGCAATATAGGTAGTGCAAACGCCGCTGTTTTACCTGAGCCCGTATTCGCTCCTGCAATTAAGTCATGTCCCGCCAAGATACTTGGAATTGCTTTTGCCTGAATAGGTGTAGGCTGGGTATATTCAAGATCAGACAATCGAGCAACTAGCTCTGGAATAAGGCCAAGTGCATTGAAATTACTAGGGTTTGAGGTCGAGGTCATAAAGGTGCGGGCTCATTACTAAAATAGCCTGCAATTTTAACGTATTTATCAGCTGTTAAGTAGAGGTGACCGCAATTTCATATGAAAGCTTTTTGTGTTTGTTAGTTACGACATCAGCTCTTTTCATTTTTAAACTGCTTATGTACCGTGTCGTAGTGTTTATTTATACAAGTTAACGATTTAATTTATCTTGTACACTGGCCAATGTGGGTCGTATGGCTAATGTTGCGTTTACATCCACCACAGGCAAATCGTAGCGCAGGGTTGACATATTTTGGCTTTCCATTCGAGTGTGTAAGCTAGCGGCTACATTCTCGTTTTCAACATTAAAATAATGCGGTTCAATGCCTTGCTTTTTCAAGCCTTGTAGTAGTTTTTGAGTATAACCACATGTGTCTCGGCTACATAGGGCTTATTATACAAAGGGGCAAGATAGGCTTTGGGCCGAAATCTTGCCAGCCCTTATAAACACAGAAACCTAGTAATATTAACAAAAGTAGTTGCTTCATCACTCATACCACCGAAGTGTTTTGTTCTGACTTTATTTTTTACTGATATCAGCAAACCAAGGCTTTATTGGCTTTTTCACTTTAGGCAATAAATCACTCAGTTTTTGGTTACATTCTTTTAAGGCGGCATCGAATGCCTCTTGCAAAGGAACAAACTTGCCCCCTTTTATCCCATGTTTCTCTAACTGCGCCTTCGCCTTCGCCGAAAACACCATATATGCCGATAAATAGGATACATTTATTATTTGAAATACATCGTACTGGCTGGCAAGGGAGGTAAGGGCAATAAACCCCGTTGGCAGTTTCACACCATCCCTGTCAAGTTGGTGTGTTGAACGATCGACATCGTAAAAAATGTGGTTGGGGTCTTGCTGAACCCCTTTTACCCACTGGCCTCGGTCAAACGCCAGATAAAAGTAGTCACGCGATGTTGGTTTTCCTTCCATATACACGTTCAAACGCATCTTGTAATGGGGTGCCAGTTTTAACCCGTCAAGTAATGCCGCTATTTTAGAAGAAAGTATATGCCCTTTGTACTCGTGATAATCAAATAATAACGGTTCTACTTTATCGAAGTTCCAAAATATTTCACTTTGACTTATCTCTTTAACATCATAAGGAAAACTAAACCGACCGGGTCTAACAGGAAGCTTAGTATCCGGCTCCAGCGCTAAAATACCAAAAGGGCAAGTCGATTGATACGGGCTCGCATAATCATTCATTAATACATAATATGTTGCTGACATTAATTTAATCTCCCACAACCATCAGAAAAACTCCCTTTCCAAATTTCATTTTTAGCTTTATTGTTTCTTTTTACTACCTATATTTTCAAGAGTATAAGTTCAATTTTTTCTCGATCATTTACTTAATACAATAGCCACATTAAAATTGGTGATCTGCTATTTTATCTTTTTAATTTACGATCAAATACACAACTATCTGATAACTCCTAGTAAATTATTAAAAAGTCACAGGCAGTACATATTACTTAAATATAAATACTATTTTCAGTCTTAATATTAGTAACTTTCCTAGATATAATATACCGCTATAAAAGGTTAAAATTCGAGCATAGCGAAAGACTTACCGTATAATCAATCAGCAATATCAGATAAAAATGAAAAAGGCAGTGTATAAAAACAAAAGTTAAGAACTTCACTGTTACTTTATGAGAAAGACAGCACCTTGTGTTCATCTTGCAAAGGGTAAATCCATTCAACATTCGCTTTAACGACTTTTGGGATCTCTCGCTCTGAAACTATCTACCAGGGGATCTGTTTTTCGTGCCAAAAACGTTTCTCGAGTTCGAGTATCTCTATTTTTCGCTGCTCTTCAAAAGTGCTGTCATAATTGGCTTATAGCGCAAAATAGGGGAGATCTCGCGAGGTTGTTTCAACAAGAAAGTCGCTTGATAGGTAATGGTTTACACCTCGAACGTTTGGGTGTTTGATACCTGCGGAAACTGCTCTTTGACTTGTAGCACATCTTGTCGCCACTCTAGCAAGTAGAACATGGATAGTTCAAGATCGGATAATAAATGGTGTGTTCGTTTGGACTTATAACCAAAAACTCGATGTACACGGCCATCGGATGGCGCATCATAAACCGTTAACCAAGGCTTGTAACTCAGATACTCGCCAGTACCGCGCCCCTCTTTAATCCACTTACGATATTGCGCCTCAGTATGGCCAATCTTCCTAGACATAATATACCGCTATAACTGATTGAAATTTCAGCATAGCGTAAGATATGTCAATAGTTCAACTCAGTCTCTATATGAAGAATGTGTTCAAGGTGATTAGATAAATATTGATTTTAACCAGAAACCAGTAACTTAGCATAAGCAAATGATTTCTTTCTTTGCTCTTGAAATAGCTCTCCTATTGACTGAGGGTCGTAAGACTCAGTGGTAATTGCCTGCACAACTTTATAGCCCTCTGAAGCACTCAATGATTTTACTGGAATATCACTAACTTTAAGAGTTGGTGTTTCAACTTTCTTATCAGACATCATCATCACCTTCTATTAGATTACCATTATGAGCTCGAAACGCTTCAACTGCCGCAAGGTATATTGCAAAAAATTTTACAACGATATTCAAAAATTGTAGATCTCTAATGTCCTCAAATTGCTCACTAGTCGCACTAGTTAAGACCAATACACCAAATGGAAGTTCACCATTACCAACATCGCCATTGTCTTTACAGCGTAATATTGGAATAGAGAAAAAACTTTTATATTTTGTCTCACCACCAGACGCATCAGAGTAATTCATCAGTTCGTTGCTTTTTGTTATATCTGGACAGATTTTAATTCGTTTGTGCAAGAATGCTAAACCAACATGACCATGTCCAGGACCCCATTCTCGATTCCTTTTCTGAAGCCTATTATCACAATCTCGCACTAAAACTTTTAACTTTTCATCACTCTTATCGTAGTGATACAACGCTATATTGTAAAGGCTTTCAGATGTATACCCGAATAGAGCTTCACGCTCCAAAGACAATAGACGAATCATCTGCTCATACCGTGATTTTATTATGTCATCGAATTTATCGACACTACAACGCGTTTTACTCAACTCCATTTCGTGTAATTCACCAACTGCTGTGTCTACAATGTTAGCTAGACAAAATATTGTAGTTGTTTGATTTGCATGTAAGTTTGATACATCTTTCAAGGCATGCAGGTGCTTTGCTAGATTATCTCGCGTCTTCTGAACTTCATTCTCTAACCCCAGTACCTCAGACACTAATGAGTATTTACGGCTATTCAAATGCTGCAAGAATGCGACTGCAAAGTGAACTGTCGCAAACATAATAAGTAAAATCCAAAATACCCAAGAAATGTTTTCATCTTTATCCAGTGTGTATAAATAAGAAATACCTATACCTATAAGAGCAGGAGCAAAGAAAGTTGTCCATATATTGGAAAAAAACAACACTCTGTTGATTAAGTCATCAGATATACTATTATTTTTCCTAGCTTTTTTTATAAACTCTTCAAAGACCATCTCTATATCTACACTTCCATGTTTCTTATTTCACGGCTTAATTAATAAACGACTTCTTTTGTGCCATAAAGAATGATCAATTGCTAGATTTTATTTAGTATGAAACTTTATTGTATGGGGTGAAACTTTATTGTTCACCCACATTTTTAAAATTCAACTAATTGATTTTACTCAACTGTCACCGATTTCGCTAGGTTGCGTGGTTGGTCTACGTCGGTGCCTTTAATCACCGCTACGTAGTATGAAAGTAACTGCAATGGAATTGTATATACAACTGGCGCAATCACGTCATCAACATGGTTTACGTTGATCACACGCATTGTTTCGTCAGATTCGAAGTGTGAATCTTTATCTGCGAATACATAAATAATACCGCCACGAGCACGTACTTCTTCTACGTTTGATTTAAGCTTTTCAAGTAGCTCGTTGTTGGGTGCTACAACAATAATTGGCATGTCGGCATCAATTAAAGCTAGCGGGCCATGTTTAAGCTCACCTGCTGCGTATGCTTCCGCGTGAATGTATGAAATTTCTTTCAGCTTAAGCGCACCTTCCATCGCGATTGGGTATTGTGAGCCACGACCTAAGAATAGTGAGTGATGCTTGTCGGCAAATTCTTCTGCTAACTCTTCAATGCCATCCGCTAATAACAATGCTTCTTCAAGCTTGTTAGGGAGTGTTTTAATTGCATTGACAATCGCACGTTGGTCAAGGCCTTTTTCTTGCGCAATAGACGCTGTTAGCATTAGTAAGCCAACAAGTTGTGTTGTGAAGGCTTTCGTTGATGCAACGCCAATTTCGGCACCCGCTTTCGTCATAAAGGCTAAATCAGATTCACGTACTAAAGATGAACCTGGTACGTTACAGATGGTCATCGATGCCATGTAACCTTGCTGTTTAGCTAATCGCAATGCAGCTAGGGTATCAGCTGTTTCACCTGACTGAGAAATTGTGACTAATAAGCTATTTTCATGCACAAATGATTCGCGGTAACGGAACTCAGATGCAATCTCAACGTTACAACTCACACCCGCAAACTGTTCAAGCCAGTAACGAGCCACCATTCCTGAGTGATAAGACGTACCACAGGCAATAATTTGCACGTGTTTTACATCTTTAAAGATTTGCTGGGCACTGTCGCCAAAGGCATCAATCGCTACAGTGTCATTAACAAGGCGGCCTTCAAGTGTATTACGAACCGCAAGTGGCTGTTCGTAAATTTCTTTCAGCATGTAATGGCGATATTCGCCTTTACCTGATGCATCTTGGGTGATGTTTGATTCAATCACTTCACGCTCTACAGCTTCGCCATTCGCATCAAAAATTTCCACGCTATCACGGGTAATACGCGCTACATCACCTTCTTCAAGGTAAATAAAGCTGCGTGTAACAGGTAGTAAGGCAAGTTGGTCAGATGCAATAAAGTTCTCACCAAGACCTAAACCAATCACCAGTGGGCTACCTGAGCGCGCTACGATGATTTCGTTGTCGTTCGCTTTATCGAAAACAACAGTACCAAATGCACCTTCAAACTGCTTAACTGCAGCTTGTACTGCTGCTAATAGCGTGTCATGTTGCTGACGTAACTGGTGAATAAGGTGCACCATTACTTCGGTATCAGTTTCTGATAAAAACTCATACCCATCGCCTTTTAACGCTTCACGCAGGCTGGCATGGTTTTCAATAATACCATTATGAACAAGGGCAATTTCGCTTTTTGAAATATGCGGGTGCGCATTGGCCTCTGTTACACCACCATGCGTTGCCCAACGCGTATGTGCAATACCGGTAGTGCCATTAACAGCGGCATCATTAAGTGCAGCTTCTAAGTTTGCAACCTTACCCACTGCTTTAACTGTGTTTAGTTCATTACCTTTAAGTAAAGCCACACCTGCTGAGTCATAGCCACGGTATTCAAGGCGCTTTAAGCCTTCAACAAGAATTTTATTTACTGGGCGTTCTGCAACAGCCCCAACGATTCCACACATAATCTCTCCTTTTGCACATGCCAAAGTGTCTCACTTTGGGCAGTATGTGTTGTCATAAAATTTATGTAATAAGGTGTTGTCGGTCTTATTACGGGTTATTCAATGTCTGCACAAATCAGCTGTACACCACATTTTCTTATCGCCTCGCGTTTCTCTTCGCTAAGGTTGTTGTCTGTGATAAGTGTGGTAATTTGCTGCCAAGGCAGTTCTAAATTCGGTATTTTTCGGCCTATTTTATCTGACTCAACAAGAACAACGACTTCACGAGCCGATTCAGCCATTACCTGGCTAAGGCCCACTAATTCATTAAAGGTCGTTGTGCCTCTATCTACATCAATGCCATCGGCACCAATAAACAGTTGGTCAAAGTCATAAGAGCGCAAAACGTTCTCTGCAACTTGGCCTTGAAACGATTCTGAATGTGGATCCCAAGTGCCGCCGGTCATCAATAATGTCGGTTCGTTTTCCAGCGCTAATAAACGGTTAGCGACTTTAATGGCGTTTGTCATTACTACTAGGCCACGTTTACTTGCAAGCTCAGGGATCATGGCAGCCGTTGTGCGACCACTGTCTATGATCACTCTGTTATGATCTTTAATAAGGCCCGCAGCCGCTTTAGCGATTGCTATTTTACGTACTGAGTCTACTTCATCACTCACAATCTCTTGCGGTAATGCAATAGCCCCACCATAGCGGCGCAGTAATAAGCCACTTTTCTCAAGCGCTGTTAAATCTTTACGAATGGTCACTTCGGAGGTTTGAAACTGCTCAGCCAGCGCTTCAACGGCTACTTCGCCAAGTTCATTAACCTGACTTAATATTGTATGACGACGTTGTTGAGTGTTTCGTTTTGTCATTAACCTGATCACATAAGTTTCGTTTCGAAAGTTACGGGATTTTAAACGAAACAATATAAATGGCAAGTGAATGTTTTATAACCCCACTAAGTTTATTTTGATCTCTGACTTTTACGCGATAAGCTATCTTTAGAATTTACTAAGACTGATCACCATGAAAGAGTTTAATAGCCTAGATAACCCCCTGATTGAACAGCGTAAAAACGCACATGAGATTTGCCGTTTATTTGCCAAAAGTCCCAGTAAAGGCAATTTAAAACGACTAAAAGGCATGTTTGCTCAGTGTGGTGAACAGGTCGTTATTGAAGCGGGTTTTCATTGTGATTATGGCAGTGGTATTAAAATAGGAGATCGAACCTTCATAAATATTAACTGTACAATACTTGATGCGCCGCTATCTGATGCGCAAATTACCATAGGCAATGACTGCTTAATTGGCCCTAATGTGCAAATTCTTGCAGTATCGCATGCAGTAACCCCTACTGAGCGTTTAGCTAAAGCTAATTTTGCAGCCCCGATTTGCATTGGCAACAATGTATGGATTGGTGCTGGCGCGATTATACTTGCAGGTATTAAAGTTGCTGATAATGCCGTAGTTGGCGCAGGGGCAATAGTAACTAAAGATGTCGCGGCAAATACCCTAGTAGCAGGTAACCCCGCAGTGAAGATTAAAGACCTTTAAAAATTACAATATAGCGATATTAAATTGAGCACACATTGTCGGCTAACCTGCCAATTTAGAACATTTTCTTACAATTAGAACTCACCAAGATTGATATTATTGTACCCATTACAGTTAATGGATTAAATTCAATATGAAATATCTCGGCTTAGCACTTTTTGCACCACTTGCCTTAATTCCTTCTACAAGCTTTGCAGGGGTTTATGACAACCCTAATATAAACCTGTTTGTGAAGTCAGAACGTAATAGCACTGATTCAATCACCTCGGCAGGTGTCGAATTTATGGCTAAAAATAACAACAGCAATTTTGGCGCAGCATTGACAACAGCGCTTGGGTCAGCTGAAGTGTTTACTAAAAAAGGTGATCGGGAGACATTTTTAACCCTCGACACTGGCATAAAATTTGGCTATTTCAGTGACTTTTTTGTCTATGGCGAAGTGGGCTTAGATTTAATTGAGCTTGCTTTCTACGACGACCGAAAAGACCATGACTATAACGACCGCTTCGATGACGATAACAATAGTATCGATGGCTATGTGGGTGTTGGTATAGGCGTGGACTCTAAGCCATTCAGAATAGAGATCTATGCCAGAGCCCGAGAAATAGACAGCCGCTATTGGGAGGCACAAAACCATGGTTATGCTGGGTTACAAGTTAGTATTTCGTTTTAATTTCAATTGGGTGAGTGAGTTAGCACGTTGTTAATCTAATGGTCATTTTTAGCTCACCCTATGTTAAGCTTAGGCGCTTTAGTTTACCCGCACCTAAGTTAACGGAGTATTTTAATACGTGTTTTTAAATCGATTTTTAGGCCTTGTTGTTTGTCTTATTGTAACAGGCTGTCAGACTGCCCCTGAGTCTCTTACTGAAAAGAAGCCCATAATTAAGGCAAATCCAGATACTGTGGTTACAGAATCTAAAACAGAACAAGTAGATGCGGTGCCACCGCTAAAACCAAGTGAACTTGAAGATGTGTGGCAGCGTATTCGCGTTCAACTGCAGTTTAGCGATTCAAGTCATCCTGATGTACAAAAGCGCATTGCTTGGTACCTTACTCATCCGAATTATATGGAAGAAATAAGCCGCCGTGCAGCGCCGTATTTGTATCATATCGTCACAGAAGTAGAAAACCGTGAATTACCCATAGAACTTGCCCTAATGCCGCTTATAGAGAGCGATTTTGATGCCAGTGCCTATTCGCACAAGCATGCATCGGGTTTATGGCAACTTACTCCTTCAATCGCCAAATACTTTAAAGTAAAAATTACCCCTTGGTATGATGGTCGCCAAGATGTGATTGACAGCACACGTGCAGCTCTCGATTTTATGGAGTATCTTTATAAACGCTTTGATGGCGATTGGTATCATGCTATTGCTGCCTACAATATCGGTGAGGGGCGAGTGTTACAAGCCATTGCTCGTAATCAGAAGCAAGGGAAACCAACCGATTTTTTCAGCTTAAAACTGCCATCACAAACTCGTCAATATGTGCCCAAGTTGCTCGCTGCGGCACAGTTGCTTAAACATCAAAAAATGGTCTTTCCGTCGATTAAAAATGAAGAAGCAATTAGCATCTTGCCTGTGTCAGGGGCTGTGATCTTAGCTGACAAAGCAAAATGGCAAGAACTCGAAGAGTTAAACCATGGCGTAATTCGCTACCCTGCAGTAATAGATGCGCCACATATTGTGGTACCAAAAGATCAACAGTCGACTTTTAAAACACTGTTAGCAAATCAGAAAAGTAATGATTACAGCCAGTGGCAACATTACACCGTAAAACGCGGCGATAGCTTAAGCGTAATAGCAAAACGTTATAAAGTGACTGTCAGCCAGCTTAAAACCTTTAATAGCTTAAAAACGAACACTATTCGCGTAGGTCAAAAACTCATATTACCGCAATTAGCTGATCAACAAATTGAGTACAAAGTAAGATCTGGCGACAGCTTATGGAAAATAGCAAAGCAATACAAAGTCAGCATAACAAAACTAAAGCAATGGAATAACCTTTCTAGGGATAGTCTAAGAGTAGGCGAAAAGCTCACCGTATTTATCTCAAATAGTTAATACCAAATCAGGGAGTTTTACTCCCTGTCTCTTTTATATATCCAATTAAAGTTGTATCTTTAGTAGTCTATAAAAATAACAATGACAAAGTCATGGATAATCAACAAAAGGACGTCACCGAATCAACTCTTGAGACACATCAGCAAGAGGCAAGCGATGAACACCAACCAAAATCAACCACGGTAAGTACTAAACCCGACGACTCTAAACAGCCTAAAGCCTGGTTTACCAATGAGCGCCTAAACCTCTTTCTCGCACTGTGTGCCATTATTATTTCAGCAGCGTCTTTTTATGCCACATACCTGCAAGCAAATGCCGCAGAACGACAAGTAAAAGCCGCCACATGGCCTTGGCTTGAAGTTATGACGGGGAATTTTGATGAAGAAAAAAATCTACCTAAAATCACCTTTGCACTCACTAATTCAGGATCAGGACCTGCGATAGTAAAGTATGTGAAGTATCACTATAACGACCAATCATATTTAGATATCTATAAAGTAATTTCTGCATGCTGTTTTGATACACAAGCATATGAAACACAGCTACAAACTCTGCAAGATGATTCTCCCGACATAAATATTTTCGAAGCATTTGGCTGGATTATGACGAGTGCCAGTGATAACCGGTTGCTGGCATCTGGCAGCAAACTTAAACTTTTTGGTTTCAAGCGAACGGGATTTAATGAAACTCAATGGGACAAAGTAAACAAGCAACGTAATAGCATCAAAACCGAGATCTGCTATTGCTCTTTACTAGAACAATGCTACCTAAGCGATGGCCGCGCAGATGTAAAAGAAATAGAACAGTGTGATATATCAAGTAATTCGCCAGAGACAGCGCTGTGAATGTCAGGGGTTATGTATGAAGGGCATATCAGACACTTTCGGCACTAATACCATTCCGCTTAAATATCTGATCTAATATAGGCTATATAAAATCACCGGTTAATAACATTGAACCCAAATATATCTGAACAACTTTTGGC
>NZ_JBRJHH010000009.1:0-226505 GCF_053628915.1 Pseudoalteromonas sp. MBR-15 | reverse complement strand
TAGAGGTTAGAGGTTAGAGGTTAGAGGTTAGAGGTTAGAGGTTAGAGGTTAGAGGTTAGAGGTTAGAGGTTAGAGGTTAGAGGTTAGAGGTTAGAAACTAGATTAAAATAGCACAAGGAATTTGTTATGAATTTTGAAAACTTAGATGTATGGAAACGTTCGGCACGGTTAAGTGCAGATATTTATAAATCAACAACTAAGATTAAAGATTTTGGCTTTCGAGACCAGTTAACGCGTTCAGGTTTGTCTGTACCTAGCAATATTGCAGAGGGGGTTAGTCGCGAAAGTTTTAAAGAAAAAAGTCGATTTATCGATATTGCGAGAGCTTCTCTTGCTGAAGCAAGAACACAAATTTATATTGGTATAGAAATAGGCTATATAAACCGAGATAAAGCACAACTTTGGATCAAAGAAACAAAAGAATTAGGTGCAATGCTAACGGGCCTAAAGCAACGCTTTGATAATAGACTAGAAGCTAGTGGCTCTAACCACTAACTTCTAATATCTAGCTTCTAAAGGTCGTTATTTATAACTCTCATACGCTTCTTTCATGCGCGCTAGGTTGTTGTAAATGTAGCTTGCATTTAAGCGGCCTTTATTAAACACCGTATTATCGAGTGTGATTGATGATGTAGGCGCATAAGCTTCATTAAATACCAGGGTATTTACATCATTACCGATACGTGTGCCAACAGAAGTACGCCATGCAGCTTGGCCTTTTAACTGACCATAACGCGTAACATTCATGTCTTTACGTGGAGTAAGCGGAATGCTAATTGCAACTCCTACTTTTTGCGATTCAGTATCTTGATAATATACTCCTACGTAGCTGTCACCAAACCAAAAACGGCTTTCTAGCTTATAGCCACTGTCTTCGTAAAAATAATTACCGCCGCTGGCGTGTAAGGTAATATCGTGTTCTACCCAGTTGTATTGATAAGAAAGCGTTTGATACTCGCGAGTCGCTCTGTAATCAGCAAAATCAAAATAGCCTAATTTTGCACTTACTTTATGGCGACCTTCAGGGCTGAGCCATGCTGTTTCGTTAATAATCGCTTTGTAATCAAAAAAATCTTTATAAAAACCTATTTGCGTTTGGTTATAAAAACCAAACGGTAACGCAAAGGTTTGATACAAACTTGCATTTACAATGCCTTCGTCAAGGCTGTAATTATCAAATACTTTACGATCTTCAAAGTCGTCGCTTTCTTCAATGATAGTTTGCGCAGCCACATTAATACCCGCTCCTTTCCAAAGCGGTATATCAAGTGTTGCACGTGCACCTACCGAGTAATCAAAAACACCAAACTCAGTAGCGTATGTTGATGAAAGCACTGGGCTTACTGTTAAACGAGGCTTAAAGTATGGGCTTGCTTGTGCTTTACCTGCCCACACAACACCTTCAGGGATACTCGCTCGACCATGTTGAATATTTAAGTCAGGGCTTATACCACGCTCTATAAAGGCACGGTAGTTATCAATATTTCCCTGAATGGCGATTAGTGGTAAATCCGACTTAGATAATTGAACACTAAAGTGCTTGTTTTCAATGCTAACATTTTCTGTAATGCGACCAAGTACAACACCTATCGCGTCTACGTTGTTGCGGTTAAATACCGAGTTCTCAAAATTAATAAAAATTGTACTGGTGTTAAAACCAACTACCACATTTTCAAACCCGTCATTTAATAAAGCATCTTTTAATTGCTGAACTTGGTCACCTAAATTTGCATTAGACAGCTCTTTAGGTGCTTTATTAATATTAGCAAGCGTTAATGCCGTAGGTTGCTCTGAAAGTTTTGGAGCCATGGCAGTATGAATAAACCCTACACCATGGTCATTCACTTTAGCCATTGGCTTAGTGCTAACCGGTGCAACATATGGCGCTGGTTCAACAGGTTTGTAATTACTTTTAGCTTCATCAGACAATGGTAGGCTAAAGTTAACACTCCAATAGGTGTCTTTTTCTTCTGAAAAATCGGTACTGCTGTAAAAGCGGCTGGTTAAAGTAAGCTCACCAATATCGTAAAGCCACTTTTTAGGTACTGTAATACGTGCAGCTGCATTTACTGATTCGGCATCGTACTCGGTTAATACACTAAACCACTCGAGTGGTTGCCACTCAACACCCGCAAACGCACCGTCCATTTTACCTGTACGCTTTTCGTTAGTACCAATACCGGCACTAAACCTAAAGTCCCATAACTCTTTTGATGCCACTACATAATAGGTTTCGTAATTGTTGGCTGCACCACCTAAATCTTTTGCACCAATTGCAAGGCTAAACCAGTTTTTTGGAATATAAGGTAATTGATACTTTGCATTAAATGATAAATCACGAATTTGCCCACGCCCTTCGATTGAATAGGTATTATCGTGCATTGTACTTGATGCTATTTGACCACTGACTTCTAGGCCATCAAATAGCCCAGCTGAAAATATAAAGTTATGGCCATCTACATATTCAACTCCACGAAAATCTAATTGGTTATTGTAACCAATATCGGCAGTACCTTTTAATTGCACCTCTGCATTAGGAGTATTTATTAAACCTGTGTAACCAGAGAATGATTGATACGCTTTAATGTCGTCTGCAGTAGCCGGCAAGCTTAATGCAGCAGCACAGCTTAAAAACAAGGTATTAAATTTAGGCATAGGTGAGTCCGAGTTAAAATTATAAAATCCTTAATTAAAGTAAATATAACATTAGAATCAAAAAACAAGAAGATAGTACGAATTAAATAGTGACGAGTTGCGAGTTGCGAGTTGCGAGTTGCGAGTTGCGAGTTGCGAGTTGCGAGTTGCGAGTTGCGAGTTGCGAGTTGCGAGTTGCGAGTTGAACAAGATTTTGTTTGGGGGGAGGATAAAACAAGTGGTTAAAAGCTATTAACTAACTTCTAACCACTAAATGTATGTGTGATCTGACTTGTGAAATCTAATATCTAACTTCTTATATTTGAAATCTTTTTGTTAAACCGCTTTAAGGTGTATTTCTGTAGGATTAACCATTTGCGTGACAAAATCAGTGAATTCAGCGCCTAGTTTTTCATCGCGCATGCTGTATTCAACAATGGCTTTTAAGTAGCCCAGTTTATCTCCACAGTCGTGTGCACGGCCGCTCATATGAAAAGCTTCAACTATTTCATGCTTCATTAGTTCATCGATTGCATCGGTTAATTGAACTTCATCGCCAGCACCAGCTGGTGTTTTAGCAAGTAGTGGCCAAATAGCTTTCGACAATACATAACGACCAACAACGGCTAAGTTAGAAGGCGCATCTTCAGCTTTTGGCTTTTCAACCATGGTTTTAATAGGTGCGCTTTCGCCCGCTTTAATTTTTACACCATTTATGTCGGCAATACCGTATTTGCTCACATCATCAAAGGCGACAGGTTCAAGCATAATTTGGCTTGCTTTAACCGCTTTAAAACGCTTGATCATCGCAGCAATATTCTCGGTTTTTTGATCTGCCGTATACGCATCTAAAATAACATCGGGCAATACAACCACAAAATCGTCATCGCCAACAATTGGTTTTGCACACATGACCGCATGACCTAAACCTTTTGCTTCGCCTTGACGTATATGCATAATGGTTACATCTGCTGGGCAAATAGAACGCACTTCGTCTAATAGAGTGCGCTTTACACGTTTTTCGAGTGTTGCTTCAAGCTCAAAGCTCGTATCAAAATGGTTTTCAATGGCGTTTTTAGAACTATGTGTTACGAGTACAATATCTTTAATGCCTGCAGCGACGCACTCACTTACTATATATTGAATAAGTGGTTTATCTACTAATGGCAGCATTTCCTTTGGAATAGCCTTAGTCATTGGCAGCATGCGAGTGCCCAGCCCTGCAACAGGAATAACAGCCTTCATATCAAATCCTTTATTTGTCGTTCGTTTAAGTCAACGTTAACAACTTAAAGCTTGATAGAAAGTGAATGGTTGTTTGAATGCGAGATGCGAGATGCGAGATGCGAGATGCGAGATGCGAGATGCGAGATGCGAGATGCGAGATGCGAGATGCGAGCAATATTATTCTGGAATATTAAAATTCAAATAAAAAGCGACAAAACCGTAGGCGTTATGCTTGCATGGCGCGTTTCATCGGAAGTTATTTTTTAAAATTCGCGGCTAAAGCCCCTCCTACAAGTGATACTCATCACACATTGTAGGAGGCGTTTTAACGCCGAAAAAGCAAACCTTTACAGCGGCATAAAACAACCTTATCTACTTAGTTGTACTAGCTCGCCTCTCGTAAATCGTTGCCTACAAGTGATACACATCACACACGTGGGAGGCGTTTTAACGCCGAAAAAACAAACCTTTTCATCGGCATTAACAACCTTCTCTACACAAGCTCGAATCTCGCTTCTCGTAACTAGTTGCTTATAACCCTTTCGCGCGAAATAAATTTCACGCCTACATTAAACCGTTGGCGTTATGCTTGCATGGCGCGTTTGCGTAGCAACCTTTATTTTAAAAAATTATCAAATATACTTTGTTAATTTTTTAAATTAACTACCTTGCCTTGCTCTGCAAAGTCATTGATATTATGGCTTGATGTTTGTTTAGCATTCCAAACCAGGTCACAAATGCCATCGGTCGGGTTAAAGCCAGTTGGTGCGTCCAACAATAATTGTCTTATGGTTTCGTGATCAAAGTTATGACAAGCGATATCAAGCGCCTCTAAAAATACATTTAACTCTGCTAGAGGCAACATAACTTCATTTGCAGTCATAATGCGCTCATGCGAGGTTTCGCCTACATTGTCACCAATTAATAGCTCTTCGAACAGCTTTTCACCTGGGCGAAGGCCTGTACACACTATTTCTATATCACCATGCGGGTTGTTTTTATCTTTTACTTCAAAGCCAGATAAACGAATCATTTTTGTGGCTAAATCGATTATTTTTACCGACTCGCCCATATCAAGTACAAATACATCGCCCCCTTTGCCCATAGCACCAGCCTGAATAACGAGCTGTGCGGCCTCAGGGATGGTCATAAAAAAGCGGGTAATATCTTGATGAGTTAACGTTATTGGGCCGCCTTCACGTATTTGCCTGCGGAATAATGGCACTACAGAACCACTTGAGCCTAAAACATTACCAAACCTTACCATACAAAACCGCGTGTTATGGCTTTTACCTTTATTTTGGGCCAAGCCTTGCAAACATAGTTCTGCCATACGCTTTGTAGCCCCCATAACATTAGTAGGGCGCACTGCTTTGTCGGTCGATATAAGTACAAAGGTTTCAACTTTGGCATTTACAGCGGCTTTAGCCGTGTAATAAGTACCAAAAACATTATTGCGTACACCTTCAACAACATTGTGTTCAACTAAAGGTACATGCTTGTAGGCTGCAGCGTGATATACCGTTTGTACACCAAACGCTATCATTACTGTTTCAATTCGGTTAATGCGCTGTACAGAGCCCATAATTGGGATTAGCTCAACATTAAGTTGGTTATTAGCGATATACTCTGCTAATTCTTTTTCTATTGAATATAAACCAAACTCACTTAACTCAAACAATACAAGCTTAGTTGGTTTTTGCTTTACTATTTGGCGGCATAACTCAGACCCTATTGAGCCACCGGCACCGGTCACCATAACCACTTTATTTTTAATATTAGCGGCCAATAAATGTGCCTTAGGTGCCACACAATCGCGACCTAAAAGATCTTCTATTTCAACATCTCTAAACTCAGAAAGCTTAGCTTTACCCTCTATTACATCGGCCATACCAGGAATAGAAAGCACCTTAATAGAAAGCGGCTCAAGTTGCGCTAAAATTTGTTTACGACGCGCTCGGCTCTCACTTGGCATTGCCAGTAAAACCTTACTTACTTTACCTCTGTTAATTAGGTCGTAAATATCTTTAAAGGCAATAACAGGAATACCTTGAATAATAGAGCCCTGCTTTGTTTCGTCGTCGTCTATAAAAGCGCGAACAAAATACTCTGGCCCAGCGCCTAACGCTGTGGCTAATTGGCGACCCGACGAACCCGCACCGTAAATAATAACCGACTCTTTATTTGCTGTTGTTAGTTTACCAATCATGGCTCGTACAACAATACGTGCTCCGCCCACTGTAAGTAAACAGAGCCAAGCAAAAATAAACGGCATAGTACGGGGGATTTCTACACCAATAAAAAAAGCAAAAAGTACCAAAGCAATTGTGCTAATAAGGGTGCCAATAACAATTGCCCATAAAGCTTGCGAGTTCATATAACGCAGCACTGCACGGTACAAACCTAAATTAATAAAAATAAACAGTGCTGTTGGCACAAGTAGTAAAAGTAACATCCAGTTGTCTGCTTTACTAAGCGGTGCGATGCTATCGAGCCTAACTATTAACGCAAGCCAAAACGCTGATATTATAAATAACGAATCGATAAAAAGAGTAATAATGCGCTTAGTTGCACGCGAAGAGTTTAAAATAGAGCGAATAATATTATCCACAACAAGTTCCCTGTCTTGTTTTTGCCGATTAACATACCAACCTAAGCTGACTGGCTGCTTAACAGTTGTTAAATTTTCATGAATTATAGCTGAACCAAATGAATCTAGCCACCAAACTAATACAATATCATTAGTCTTTGATTTTTATAAAATAAAATTACTTAACTTGTGCCACTTAATGCTAAAGTTTTTCTTTAAGGAACAGTGCTGCAAGCAATTATTAGTTTTATATTCTCAATTTATTTAAACACCGGAGGCTCGGTAATACATCAAAACGCCCAGCCCCCAATGACAACACAAAAACAACTAAAGTAAAATTACTTACTCGCTAGCTCAAAGACTTCTTTTAGAACTTGCACTGACTTTGCAATTTCATCAGTGGTCAGTGTGGGGTGTACTAAAAACATAATTGAAGTTTCGCCTAGTTCTACAGCGTTTGGTAAACGCTTTTCAGGCCGCCATGGTGTGTTATCAAAGGCTTTCTCAAGGTATACCTCTGAGCAACTGCCTTGAAAACAAGGTACACCACGCGCGACTATTTCGCTCACTATACGGTCACGATCCCAACCTTCGGCCAACTGTTCAAGTTTAACAAACATATAATGCTTGTACTCTGCATGCTCACAATACTCTGGTACATCGACTAAGCGAATACAGTTAAAGTTAGCTGCTGCGTTGTCTAACTCAGCGCCATAAGCTTGGCGTTTGGCGGTCCAATCGCTCATGCGTGTTAACTGAATACGACCAAGAACAGCTTGCATTTCGGTCATTCGCCAGTTAGTGCCAAAGCTTTCGTGCAGCCACCTAAAACCTGGTGGGTGCTCTCGGTTATAAATTGCATCAAAGCTTTTACCATGATCTTTATAGCTCCACATTTTACTCCATAACTCTTTAGAGTTTGTGGTAACCATGCCACCTTCGCCACCCGTGGTCATAATTTTATCTTGGCAAAAACTCCACGCACCTACATGGCCAATACTACCAACCGATTTACCTTTGTATTTAGCACCGTGCGCTTGCGCGCAATCTTCTATTACATAAAAACCATGCTCAGCGCTTAATGCCATTATTTCATCCATTTCTGCTGGCATACCCGCTAAGTGAACAACAATAACCGCTTTCGTTTTTGGCGTTAATACCGCCTTTATGCTTTGGGCAGTAATAGCTTGGCTATTTAAGTCAACGTCGGCAAATACAGGAGCTGCCCCCGCAGTTACAATGCTACTAGCCGAAGCTAAAAATGTACGCGGAGTGGTAATTACCTCGTCGCCTTGGCCTACACCTAATGCTTTTAAAGCAAGATCAAGCGCTAATGTACCATTACCCAAAGCGATTGCGTATTCACTATTGGCCCATGTAGCAAATTCTTTTTCAAACTCACGACACTCACTGCCGGTCCAATAATTAACTTTATTCGATAAAATAACGCGGCTGACCGCATCGGCCTCTTCTTGTGTAAAACTAGGCCAAGGAGAAAAAGGGGTGTTTAACATTTTAAATTAAATCCATCTAAGAGCGATTATTAACTCTTTTTATCGCTTTTAACTACGACTGCTGGCGAACCAAAAGCAGTTACATTTGCAGGTAAGCTTTTAACAACTACACTACCTGCACCCACAAAGGTGTAATCACCTACTGATATTAATTGAATGATCTGGCTACCAATACCAATCCAACAGCATTTACCAATTTTAACTGCTCCAGCTAGCGCTGTATTTGGACAAATATGCGAATACTCGCCTATTTTAGTATCGTGCTCAATAACTGCTGATGTATTTATTATGCAACCACTGCCAATTTCAGCAAAGGCATTAATGGCTGCGCTAGCCAATACAACAGTACCCGCAGCTATTTTAGCGTATTGGCTTACTGTTGCAGTAGGGTGTACTAATGTGGCCAAAGAAAAGCCCCGCTGTATTAACTCATCACATTTTTGTTTGCGAACTTCGTTATTACCAATAGCGATGAGCACCTCAAAATGTGATGAGTCACATAATAATAAATCTGAGAAAGTACCAACAATATTCCAATGCTCAAGCACTGTTTTTTCTGGAAATGAGTCATCATAAAAGCTAACTGCGTAACCAAGCTGCTCAGCTAAATCGGCAACCACTTTACCGTGCCCACTTGCTCCTAAAATAGCAATAATTGGCTTTGTATTAGTCATTTTTACTGCCTTTAAAAGGCTCTATAGTTACATGACCGTCTGCACTGATACCTTCTCGAACAAATACTTTTTTAACCGTTAAAAACAGTATTTTTATATCGAGCCAAAAACTTTGATTATCAACATACCATACATCAAGCTTAAATTTATCTTCCCAGCTAATGGCATTACGCCCATTTACTTGTGCCCACCCTGTTATACCTGGGCGCACATTATGGCGGCGAGCTTGCTCGGTGCTATAAAGTGGTAGATATTGCACTAATAATGGCCTTGGTCCCACCAAGCTCATATCGCCCTTGAGTACATTAAATAGCCCAGGTAACTCGTCGAGGCTAGTGGAGCGTAAAAAAGCGCCAAATTTGGTCATTCGCTCATTGTCAGGTAATAAATTACCATGCTTGTCTTTACCATCAAGCATGGTTCTAAACTTCATCATTTTAAATACAGTGCCATTTAGACCTGGGCGGTCTTGTGTAAACAAGATAGGCGAGCCTAATTTAGAACGGATCAATAAAGCAACAATAATAATAACAGGTAATAAAGTTAACAAAGCACAAAGAGCTACTATAAAGTCAAAAACTCGCTTCATTATAAATCACCCTCGATTACTGGAAGAAGCTTTTTAAATAAATACTCTCGACTGAATTCATTTCTACCTAGCTCACTTGCAGCATTACAAGCTATATCATAAACTTCGGTTGAGAATAAAAAGTCTTCAAGAGCATTATAATCATCAATGCTAGGATCATTATTTATAACAAGTCCGCATTTTGTCTCCTCTATTAAAGTTTTTATCCACCCCCCATGGTTAATTAAAAGAGGGGTACCTGCAGCAAATGCATCAAAAACTTTATTAGCCGAGTTAGCATATAAAGCTTCAATAGGTAATACTGTTGATGTTGCCATATCAAAAGTACTGTGAACGAATGACAACTGATTTTTATTCACACTAGGTAAAAAGTGGAGACTTTTATTCAACACTGACAACTCTTTTGCATAACTCTTTAACTCATCTTCCTCTCTACCTTCACCTATTATTACAAAGCCAATTTCAGCGTCTGAAAATGAAGATAGTTTAATAAAACTACGAAGATTGTTAACTAATCCAAAAGCCCCCGTATAAAATACCACCTTTTTGTGTCTTTTCTTCAATTCATTGAGAACTGAAATGAATTTATCATCCACCGGAAGTAACTGATTAAATAGATGACAATCTGCCGCATTAGTAATTACAGTAACAGGTGTGTCACCAGAACGCTTTAAGACACTTTTTTTCATATCAGGAGAAAGAGCTATAATATGAGAAGCATTTTTATAAGCTATTCTCTCTAATAAAATAGCCAATTTTATTAATAGAGTATTTTTAATTACACCTAAAGCTACCGGCACCTCTGGCCATACATCTCTAACCTCGAAAATATATGGCTTCCTCTTCACGAATTTGTAAATTAGAGCTGGAATAGCAACAGTTAAAGGTGTACTTGTCACAAATAATTTATCACTTTTCAAACTACATATATGAATACTAGCAAGCACTAAAAATTTAAAGAAAGCCCATAAGCGTCTGAAAAAGCCAAAACTATTGTCATACTGAACTGAAACCCAATGTACTTCAAAACCATCTAACTTTTCAATTTTCCAACCTTTAAATTTACTATGATTGTCAGAGGTTACCATCACAACATCGTGCCCTGATTGAGCAAGGCGTTTTGCAAACTCATAAGAGCGTATACCACCATTCATTGATGGTTTTCTAAAATACTGATGTAAATAAATAATTTCCATAAAACTAGCCAAAAATTAAAATGAAGATCAACTTCTACTTTCAAAAATTCCATAAAGTTGATATTTAATTGAGGCGAAAAAGCCCATTTTGGAACCGTAAATTTTGTACTTTGTTAAACTGAAAAAAAAAGCATATACCAAAGCCTGAAAGGTTCCTAATATCCTATTTGTAGTCCAACCTCTATTCATGAAATATTGCTTATCAAATGTAGAATTCCAATTACTTTCGCTCGACTCTTCAATTTCAGCAATTAATATAGGTAAATAAATAATTTTTAAATTTGACCTGTAACAATCCATTAAAAACTTATTTTCTTCTCCTCCACCATTCCCGGTACCTGACCCCATAAACTCATCAAAAAAGATATTGTTTTTTAAAACTTTATCTCTCCTAAAAGCAATCTGAGGGCTATTAATTTTCAATAAAGAAAATCTATTTATTTTTTTTGAACTTTTAGGATAAATTTTTTTATGATACTTAAGCTTAAATGCTATTACATCAATATCAGGATTATTACTGAAGGCATCTACTATTAACTTTTCATATTCATCGACAAGTATTTCATCATCATCACAAATTAAGCAAAGGTCACTTTGCGATTGCTTAATGGCTTCATTTCTACTTTTAGATAAACCTCGTTGGACTGTTGAAAAAAATTTGATCTTATGACTCTGACCTTTAACATCTTTGTAAGTAATAAATAATGAGTCATTTTTATCACATTGATTGATCACTATAGCGCCTGATTGAACATTGGTTCTTTTCAAAATGGATGTATCATTTTGATTCATGCATGAAATTAAAACATCTAAAGTCATTTTAGTTTTCCAATAGTCTCTAAAAGTAGAGAAAAGTTACGTTCTAAACCAAAAAGTTCCCGGCAAATAATATCAATACCAGGAAATGAATCCATATAGCCTTCAATATTGCGAGAAGAGCTATCAATAATAGCGGCTAAATCACTTAACTCACCACCACTACAAAGCCCAAGATTATAGTTTTTTATTAAATCATCAGGATCGCTATTTAAAGATAATACAGGCACACCTCGAAGCCATGCTTGAATAAAAGTATTTGAAAAACCTTCTGAATCACTTGTATTCAATAAAAAATGTGCATAATTTAAAATTGGATTTATAAAATCATTATCTTTTTGTCCGAGGTAAAAGATATTCCCATTGGTTCTATCTCTTTCAGTTTCAATCAAGAATTGATTATTTGTCTTACCTATAAAAATAAAGTTTACCCTACATTGTGACAATTCAGCAGCTAACTTAAGAGCTAGATCAAGTCTTTTTACTGGCCTTTCATTAGCTATCCAAAAAACATTAAGATTACCGTTAACCAAAAACTCAAGGCCATTTAAAAGAAAATCTGAAGCTTCATTTTTAGTAGGTAATGGGTGCATATTATAGATTTGTGCAAGAGCAGGAATACCTAAATGCTTTAAACGTGCTTCTTGATATTTAGTTTGGGCTATAAAACCAACTGATGTTCCTTTATTAAAAAAATTACGTATTCGATTAAAAAACAATCTACGAATAAAACTTCTTAGATTATAGCTGAATGAAAGTGAATAATTATCAGCAACATGAATTAAAACCTTAATCCTAAGTATATTTGCTACAGCTACTAAATGCGGACTATACGAATTTAAAATTCTTTGATAAATAATGTCTGGGTTTTCATTTTTTATAATTTTTTTTATCTTTAAGCCGACCCTTTTATATAGTGTAAATGAGTCAAACATCGTGGGGTTCTTAAAGCAATAAACTTTAACCCCGCCAACATTTATAACTTCCTCGCAATCATGGCCAAATGAAATATAAAAAACTTCTTTACCTTCCATCAATAATATTTGTTCGGAAATGATTTTAGCTTGATATTCAGCCCCTCCTTTTATTAAAGGGTAGAAGCCACAAAATATACATACCTTATTCATCGAGAAATCCTTCTGCCCCCACATACTAATATTAAAACATAAACGGTTATAATCTCTCGCAAAAGTATCATTATACTTGACCGTCCAATATAAATTGACTTAGATATTAAAACTAAAATAACAACCCATAGAAAAAAGCTCGATATTATTGGTGAAAAACAAACTACATCAGCTTTCCTGACTACCACCCCAAATGTATATAATCCAATAATAACCCCTATAATGGAAAGGTCTATGTAAAGATCTGTTACAGTTGAAGTTCCCATACCATGCCCTGCATTTAAATGTTCAGTTATAATATCTGCAGAAATAAGTTCTTTCCCATCTAATTCAAATAAGGTTCTAATAACTCTTCCTGCTCCAGGGAATATTGCAATTAACTGATTCAGTTGTACCATGCCGTAGCTATATCCTTCTTCTTCAGTATATTCCATAGCAGCATGTACAGTCCTAACTGAAATTGCTAGTTCATGCGTATTAGGGGAGAAAGAACTGTTTCTTTCACTGTATCTTGTACTATCTCTTAAATTCTTCACCCGCTCTGAATAAGAAGTCTCAGATGCAAGCGATCTGAACTCACCTAAAAATGTTATAAAAAGTGAAGCTGAAAAAATAAGAAACAACAATTGGACTAATTTAACTTTTATGTGCTGAGAAAAAATATAACCGGCAAAGTAAATTAAGACTACCTGAATAATCGGACCTCGATCCCCAGAAAGTAAAACCAAAAACAAATATAAAACGACAAAAAGATTAAAAGAAAATCCAATACTTCTTAGGTAGAAAAAAATACCTACCCTCATTGGCTTAACTTTTAGACCGTAGGACTTAAGTGCGATCACACCTAAAATAAAATAAAACAAGAATGTTTGAGCATAAACAGCTAAAGGTGATAATTCGACATTACCATAGCCACTGTTAAAATAATCTGAGTTAGCATTTACTATAAATAAAGAAAAACAAAAATATGAAAAAAACTTCATGTAAGCTGATGCATCTGGATTCAACTTAGTTTGATTATGCTTAATCCCAATATAATTTATAGATGATATATAACCTATGAAAAAAGAAATTAATCCCAGCGATGAAACTATTGAGGCTTTAACTGTGTACTTACCACCTAAAAAGTAATCATTTCTAAAGTCACTATAATTACCTAAAATATAGTCAAAGTACATCTGAAAGTGAACAATAACAAATCCTAATAAGAATAGGTAGCTTATCTTGAATGCCTGACCTTTTCCTTCATTATAATATTCAGTGTAACTAAGAAATAAAATAAAGCTTAGAAAAACTACTAAAAGAGTTGTTAGCAATTCATAATAGCTCGTTGTAGGTTCAACAAGAAAAAATCGAGCCAACTGGAATATAAAGCAAAAAAACAAAAAAACTAATAAATGCAAATTTTTCACTGCAATGACTCTTTTTTAAATTTACAGAAGTAATTAAAGCTACTTCTTTACGAATTCAGTGTCACTTAGTGACATCAAGTACATCTTCTTCTTTCGAATACTATAGCCTTTGGTACCAACGTTAAACTTAAGGGCCTTATATTCAAAAGATTCTAAACTACTAATAACTCTTGCTGGATTACCTCCAACAACAGAATTATTAGGTATAGATTTTGTAACTACACTACCCGCAGCAATAACTACATTAGAGCCTATTGTGATACCTGGCATTAATAGCGAATTCGAACCTATATATACATTATCTTGTATTTCAACCTTGCCAAAAAAATCTAAATCAGGATATTTATCACGCAAAACCCATCCGGCTCCATGAGTAAAAATTTTTACTCCATCAGTAATTTGTACATGATTACCAATTTTAATTAAATACGGTTCTGAACCAAAAAACACGTTTTGAATGTCACATCCTTCACCTATAGTTACCCCTAAACTCCTTGCTAACTTCTCTCTAGTCCAAAAAACCCTTTTATATATGCTAAAAAATTTTTTTAAGTATTTCACACTTCCCCCTTCTTAATTGACTTTAAAAATGCACCCACTTCGTTGACTAAATTTCCACATCCCATTAAAAAATAACCAATGAGGTATAAAAAAATAATAACTGGAAACAAAAGCAATAATTTAACACCTTCCAGAAAAAAGAAATCACTTAGATAATAAGTTGCCACATAAACTATCATTGAGAGAATTACAATTTTAATTATGAATAAAAATTCCGAAAATGAAAAGTACATCTGTACTTTCCGTGCAAAGTAGTAATTTATAAAAAAGCTTATAACACTTGTAAACAAAAAGGCGTATAAAAGATTATCAATACTCAAAGTGTAAACACCATAGAAAATACCTATAGACTGCAATACTTTTTTAAATACTTCTAATTTCAAAATTATTTCAGTTCTATTAAAAACTTTAAAAATAATACGATTATAAATCTCTTGTAGAAAAAAGAATGCAACAAGAATCAGCATTTTCAAATAAAATATAGATTCATACCATTCATCTCCATAAATAACTGTAACAATAAGTTCTGAATAGAAATAAATATTCAAACATAACAATGAAAGAAGTATAGTAAAGACTCTTACAACTTTACCATATAACGAGTTAAACTCTTCATAACTCCCCTGTAGCTTTGATAAGGCAGAATAAACAACTCCCAAAGCAGCATTTTGTAGCAAACCTGTTGGCATTTCTTGTAATTTTTTAGCCTGATAAAAATAACCAGCATGCTCTACTGAGAAATACTTACCAATAATTAACTGATATACATTATCAAATGCCGTATTTAGGATTGTTGCTAAAGTTGTATTAACACCAAATTTATAAAACTCTCTAAATGACCTCATACTAAATCTGAACTGCTTTAAAGGTGACTCTACAACCCACAATAAAACGGTTAAAATCAATGACATTGCTACTTGCAAAACCACTAGAGACCAAACCCCAGCACCATAAGAAGCCATAATCACTGCCAAAACAGATGCAGCTGATATCGAAATAAATTCATACAATGCTTTTTTCTTAAATTGCATGTTTTTCATTAATTTTACAGTTTGTGGAATTCTTAAAGAATTTATTAATAACACAAATGATGAGACAATTAATAACGACTGTAGCTCAGGTTTTAAATAATAATTAGATATATAACTTGCAGATAGACATATAATCAAAATGAGAAATATTGATACTACCAGACTAAATATTAAAACCGTCGAATAATCAATTTCAGTTGCATTTTGCTTTCTAACAAGTGCACCTGATAAGCCTGATTCCATTAATATAGAAGATAAAACAATAAAAAACATAACTATACCGACCAGACCAAAATCTTCAGGACTGAGGTAACGTACAAGAATAATATTTGTAATTAAGCCTACAATTAAGTAACCAAACCTTCCTACAAAAGACCAAATACTATTAAGTATTAAGCTATGTTGAAGACCTCTACTCATAAAGAACTATTTCGCTTTATTCAAAGAAGCCAAATACCACTTCATTGCTTTTGCTATTCCTTTATTAATTGTAAACTCAGGATAGTATCCTAGCATATTTACAGACTTACGTATTTCAGCCTGTGAATGCCTTACATCACCAGCTCTAAAATCTCTAAAAACAGGTTCTTTTATAGTGCTAACACCACACTCATTTAAATTTGATTTAATCGCTTTGTATAAATCATTAAGCGTGGTTCGGTCACCCACAGCCACATTATAAACTTGATCTTTCGCTTCATCTGATGCCGTTGCTGCAAGAATATTCATTTGCACTGTATTTTCGATAAAGCAAAAATCGCGGCTTGTTTCACCATCACCATTAATATAGACATCATCGCCTTTAATCATCGCTGCAGTCCATTTAGGTATTACCGCAGCATAAGCACCATTCGGGTCCTGTCGCTGACCAAACACATTAAAGTAACGTAAACCTATTGTTTTAAAACCATAAGTGCGTGCATACACACCTGCGTAAAGCTCATTTACATATTTAGTTACTGCGTAAGGAGAAAGCGGGTTGCCAATGTTTTCTTCAACCTTTGGTAATGCAGGGTGGTCACCATAAGTTGAGCTACTTGCTGCATAAGTAAAGCTTTTTACATTTGCTTCTTTTGCTGCTTGTAGCATATTTAAAAAGCCTGTGATATTTGCCGCATTGGTTGTAATTGGGTCTGCAATCGAGCGAGGTACGGAGCCTAATGCAGCTTGATGCAACACATAGTCAACATTATGAGCTAAGGCTTTTTCGCAGTCTTGATAGTTACGAATATCCCCCTCAATAAATCTGAAATTTACCCATTGCTTAGCTGAAACTAAACCTTGTACTTCATCCAAATTATGCTGATGACCCGTAGCAAAATTATCTAGTCCTATTACGGTTTGGTTTAGTTTTAGTAAATGCTCTAATAAATTTGAACCAATAAAACCTGCAACACCAGTTATTAGCCATGTTTTTGGAGATGCTTGTAATTCTATTTTAATTTGTTCGTAGCGTGTCATGAGAGTCCTTTGAAACTAGCATTTAAATTCAGAGCAACTGGGGCTAACGCCCCAAATATTAGATTATAAATTAGATAATTCTATAAACGCATATCTACACTTTCTTTTGGTAGTACATATTTTAAGTCGTAAAGTACGTGTTGCTCTTTACCTAACGCTCTAATTTGCTCTGCGCCCATCTCTTTAAATTCGTTATGCCCTACTGCCAGCAATATTGCATCATAATAATTTTGCTTATGCTCAGCGGTAAGCGATAAGCTATATTCGTGCTCAGCTTCTTCGTTAGAACACCAAGGGTCGACTATATCTACATTAATATTATATTCTTTTAGCTCAGTAACAATATCAACCACTTTTGTGTTACGAAGGTCTGGGCAGTTTTCTTTAAATGTTAAGCCCATTACAAGCACATTAGCGCCTTCAACCTGTATGCGCTTTTTAAGCATTTTTTTAACAAGTTCAGATACCACATGTTTGCCCATGCCATCATTTAAACGACGACCTGCTAAAATCATTTCTGGGTGATAACCTACACTTTGCGCTTTATGGGTTAAGTAGTATGGGTCTACCCCTATGCAGTGCCCGCCCACTAAACCAGGGCGGAAAGGTAAAAAGTTCCATTTAGTACCTGCAGCTTCTAATACTTCAAGTGTATCAATGCCAAGCTTATTAAAAATAATTGATAACTCATTAATTAAAGCAATGTTTACATCGCGCTGCGTATTTTCAATCACTTTAGCCGCTTCAGCCACTTTAATTGAACTAGCTTTATGCGTACCCGCTGTAATTATTGATTTATAAAGCTGGTCAACTAACTCTGCAATTTCTGGGGTTGAGCCACTTGTAACCTTTAAAATATTTGTAACACGGTGCTCTTTATCACCCGGGTTTATTCGCTCTGGTGAATAACCTGCAAAAAAGTCTTGATTAAAAGTTAAGCCAGATACTTGTTCAACTACTGGTAAACAGGCTTCTTCTGTTGCACCTGGGTAAACCGTAGACTCATAAATTATAATGTCGCCTTTTTTAACCACTTTACCTAACATTTCACTCGCTTTAACAAGCGGTGTTAAATCAGGTTGTTTATGTTCATCAATCGGTGTCGGTACTGTAACAATATAAACATTACACGATTCTAAATCGGCTACGTTATGTGAATAATTTAAATTCGTAGACTCTTTTAATTCTGCATCACTTACTTCAAGTGTTGCATCATGCCCTGCTATCAATTGTGAGACTCGGTTTTGATTAATATCAAATCCTAATGTTTGGTATTTCTTACCAAATTCGACCGCCAAAGGGAGACCTACGTAACCTAAGCCTATTATGCCAATCTTTAGATCCGTTAATGAATCGCGCATTTTAATACTCTCTTAAATTTAAAAAATACTCTACGTCCAGCTAAAACTTGTAATTACTCATTATTAAAATAGAGTAATTAACAAGCCCTATTCAAAAACAATACTGTGAGACAATTACTTAGTTACTACCCGATTTATATTCGTAATTGTAGTACCCGTAGTAACCATATGCATTGCTTGCTTTACGTAATACACCATTAAATACCACGCCTTTTACATCAATGCCATTTTGCTCAAAGCGGTTACGGGTAAGCTCTATTTCACGCGCATGATTTTGACCAAAGCGTGTTACTAGCAATGTTGTACCCGTATGAGCACTGACTATAGCTGGGTCTGTTACCGCTAAAATTGGGGGGGTATCTATTATCACAATGTCGTATTTGCTTTTTATTTCTTCGACTAGCTTACTAAAGTTACTGTGCATTAGTAACTCAGAGGGGTTTGGCGGTATTTGGCCCCTTGTAATTACGTCGAGGTCTTGCACTTGCGAGTGCTTTGTTACTTGCTCTAGATTTAAGCGACCCGATAGGTAATCACTTAAGCCATCGTCCCATTGCATACCAAACTGGGTTTGCAAATGCCCTTTACGCATATCGGCATCGATAATCAGTACCTTTTTACCACTTTGTGCCAGCACAGTAGCAAGGTTAACCGATATAAACGACTTACCGACACCTGGGCTTGGACCCGAAATAGCAATAAGATTATTTTTAGATTCCATCATCGCAAAGTGCAAGCTGGTGCGAAGGCTACGCAACGCCTCTATTGATAAGTCAGCAGGGTTATCAACCGCCAGTATAGTTTTAGGTTTGTTACGGCCTTTTTTAGCTTTGCTAAAACCAGTTAGTTTATCTTGGTAGTCTGAGTACGGTACGCTTGCGTATACAGGTAAGCCTAGTGCCTCAATTTCGTTAGGGTCTTCGACCCCTTTATGTATCGCTTTTTGTATTAATACAATCGCTACACTTAGCATACCGCCCAGCATAGTTGCCATAACAACAATGAGTGCTTTTTTAGGTTTAACCGGTTTTGAGGTGTTTACCTCGGCATGGTCAATTACACGTACATTGCCTACGGTGCCTGCACGCACAATATCAAGCTCTTGCGTTTTACTTAACAGCAATGTGTAAATTTGGTTGCTTACTTCTACATCGCGTTTTAAGCGTAATAACTCTTGCTGAGTTTCGGGTAGGTTGCCTACCTCGCCCACTAGGTTTTGCTTTTGTTTTTCGACCGCTTCAATTTGTTCAAGCACCCCTTGGTACGTTGGGTGGCTGTCTTTAAATTTTCGGCTTAGCTCTAAGCGCTTTAGCTCGAGCTCTTGTAATTTAGTTTCAAGCTCTACTACTTGCTCTAGCACGCCTTGCGTCTCTAAAGTAATGTTGATTGATTGACGCTGAATTTGGTAGTCGTTAAAGCGCTGCTCGGCGTATTCCAGCTGCTTTTTGACCTCGGGTAACTGTACCTCTAAAAACTCGAGTGATTTTTGTGCCTCGGCGCTATTACGCTCTACATTACGGCGTACATAAATAGCGGCCACTTTATCGAGCACTTTTTCGGCGTAGCCCGCATTTTCGCTTTGTAAGCTTAAATTAATAATACCCGAGTCTTTACCTTTTTCGCTTGCACCAATTGCAGCTTGTAAATCTAAAATAGTATTTAAGCGATCTTGACGTAAAAGCGTAAACTCGGTGCCAGAGCGGGCAATTAAACTGCGAATTGTTACGTTAAATTTGCCATTTGTTAGCTCTTCGCCCACTTTACCTTTTAAAATAACGTCGTCGTCACCATTTAAAAGTGTAAATTGTTTATTATTGCCAGTGCCTTCACCAGCAACTAAGGTAAAACCAGTACCAATAGCTGAGCGCGGTACGTCAAACCTAAATACGTTTATGCTCTCGCCACCCCAGGCATAGCTGTTTGCCCCAAAACTAGGCTCTGCAAGGTCACCATTTTCTACAGGAGTAAACTTACGGAACGCTCTGTTACCAATTACAGGAAACAGCTTTGGTTCAGCAATAATATCGAGTTTTAACGTATCGACGGCTTCGCCAATGACAGAGCGCGATTTTAGTAGCTCGATTTCGGTTACCGCAGCCGAGGTACTTTCGAACATACCGGCCATGTCATCAAAACCTGGTACCGATGCGCCACCATCTTCAACTTGTATCATGGCTGTTGCTTGGTAAACCGGAGTAGAAAAAACCGCGTAAAACACACCTACAGCCATAAACGCTGCCGTAATTGCCGCTATAAAGTATTTGCGGTCAATTAATGCGCCTAATAATGCCATTAAATCGATTTCTTGGCTTGCTTGTTCTTGTTGGGTTCTATTTTGTTTATTTGCTGCTAATGCAGTGGGCTGAGCATTCATGTACTAGCCTTTCCTTATAAATACTTTTGCCAAGCGCTACACGCGCTATCGATTAATTCGTAAACATGCTTAAAAGCCTCTTGGCTTTGACGGTAAGGATCGGGTATTTCTTTATCGCCTACCCATTTACCAAGCAAAAATGTTTTACCGCGTGCCTGCGGGTAACGCGCGCATAAGTCATTTATGTGGCGCTGCTCCATCACGAGTATTACGCTATTATTTGCAACAAGATTTGAGGTAATCTGCCTACCTTGATGCGCGCTCATATCAATATTATGCTCGTTTGCAATTAACTGAGCTTGGGCATCAGCTGGTTTTCCTTCAAGGGCAGTTAATCCCGCCGACGATACAGTTACATTTTTGCCTTGCAGTTTGCTTTTTAAAACATATTCGGCGGTTGGGCTGCGGCATATATTGCCGGCACACACAACTAATACAGAATCAAACATACTATTTAACCCTTAGTTTGTGTTTGCTACGTCGTTTACTGCATCTACTGTACTAACAGAAGGCAGTAGTAAGCTTATTACTCGGTTCCAACGGGCAAGCGGTGCACTTGTTACATATACTATGTCGTGAGGTTGTAACTTAAACTGCTCGGCCAATACTAAAGCCGCCACATTTTTAGCATGTAGCTGATATACATCGGCAATTACACCGTCGGTTTCTAAATTGCGTTTACGTAGTACAAAGACACCGTTAGCATCTGCCGTGTTTTCGTTTAAACCACCCGCATCACTTAATGCTTGCGCTAAATTTAAACCATAACGATTAACACCCACTGTACCAGCGCGCTTAACATCGCCTAATACAAACACTTTTTGCATATCGTTACGGTTTACGTGGACAATATCGCCATGTTTTAACAAACGATTTTGTGAAATATCACCTTTAGCGTAAAAGTCATCTAATTTAATAACTTCGGTTTTATCACCGCGTGTAAAAGTCACTGTTCGCCAATCGGCAGATTCAGTTAAACCACCAGCTTGGTTTAATGCATCAATTAATGTAAGTGGAATTTCGGTTACTGGTAGTACGCCTGGTTTATTTACTTCGCCCGTGACATAGGCTTTTTGGCTTCTAAAACCAACTATTTTAATATCGACCTGTGGGTCTTCGATAACGCGGCTTAAGCGCTTAACAAGTTCTGCGTGTACTTCTTGTACTGTTCTGCCAGCCGCTTGTATATTTGGTGCATATGCATACGTAATTGTGCCATCGGCTTGAACACGAAAGCCATCAAATTCGGCAGTACGCTGAACAGCCGCTGGTATTGTAAGCTCAGGGTGATCCCACACACCAATAGTTAGTACATCACCGACGCCTAATCTGTATTGATAGTCAGAGGTATCAACACCGTCTAAGCTTGTTGGTTTAGTGTGTGTAACTTGAGATTGTTTTTGCTGATTAATTAAAGAAGAGTCAATGATTTGAATATTTACTTTATCGAGCTCCTTCTCAAGGTTATCTACTTTTTCACCCGATTCGATTCCTTCAAAATGGCTACCGGGGATGATTGTACAGCCAGTCATTGCTAGTAACGCAAATGACGTCACAATTGTTTTACAGCTAAGCGCCATTGTTATTTCCCAAATAATTTTTTTAAAACGTCCAGTTTAAATAAACCCACAACTGTTTATTTTTTTGCTGCCTAATTAAAGCATGGCAACCATTGGTTCGCAAGACTGAGTGTTTAGTAAACGCTCACTTGTGACAGTTTTTTGCAAAATAGTTAATGAATGCATCGAGGTTCTTTAGTACCGATTGCTTTTTCTTTATGTTTGGTGTTCTCGCGCGAAATAAATTTCACGCCTACAAAAGACACGCACCATACACGTGGGAGGTGTTTTAACACCGAAAGAGCAAACCTTTTCAGCGACATTAAACAACCAGCTCAATTTAGCTCGTATCTCGCTTCTCGTAACTCGTAACTCGTAACTCGTTACTTATAATCCCTTCACAGCTAAAGCAGTTCCTACATGCGATATTCAAACACCGTAGGGGCGTTTTAACGCCGAACCACATTTGGCGTTTTCGCGCGAAATAAATTTCACGCCTACATAAACAAGCTCGCATCTCTTACTTCATGGCTCGGAGCTCTATAAGTCCTTCGGACACGCTTCCGTTCCAGTTCGTCGCAGAGCTCCTCTCGCTCACGCTTGAAAGCAAAACTTTTTGCTTGTCTAGTCCTTCGGACACGCTTCCGCCCCTAGGTTGCAGTTCCTACGTACTGATTTTATTGCTAATTTTTGTTTTTTACGCGTTGAAGTATATGCCTACACCGTAGGAGGCGTTTTAACGCCGAACATTTTTACCTTATTCACGGCAAAAGCCGTTCCTACGTTAATGTCGTGTTGAATCACGACTTATAAATTTTTCCACGCCACGCAAGCATCATACCTGCGGCCGTTCCTACAAGATTACTCGTAGAACTTATAAACTAATATCTTTGTTATCTACACTTACGGTGACTTGTTTGTTCAATAAATTAACTAACAAAATACTGCGCATGTCGCCATCGGGTTCTTGGTATATGGCTTTAACATTTTTAAACGACTCGGTATTTAAATAAACCACATCACCCGTTTTAGGTAAGTCTGATTTTACTTCGCACGCTGTTTCAAAAGAACGGAGTTGAAAAATTAGCTGTTCAGGAACAATTTGAAACTTGCTGCCATAAGCTACAAAACCACTCACACCCCGTGTATTTTTTACAGCAGAAAAATTACAATTTCGTGTGTTTAACTTAATAAATAAATAGTTCGGAAAAAGAGGAGATGTTTTAATAGAACGGCGTCCCTTTATAATTCGCTCTATTTTATGTTCGGGAAAGAATACCTCAAAACCTTGGTTTTGTAGGTTTGTTTGAGCTCTTAGCTCTTGTTTTGCTTTGCAAAAAAGTAAGTACCAACTTTCCATAGTCACACCTAAAATGCTCATTTTCCTTAAATCCAATCCAAAAGGATTGCTTTTTATGAGTCGGCGATTATACGCATAGAGTTATGGCATGTCTATTATAAAATTTCATGCTTTTTCTGTCATTAATCTAATCGTTTCCGAACAGATCTCGTGTATATATTTTTTCTGCAACATCTTGCAACTCTTTAACCATACGATTTGCAATAATTACATCTGCACTTATTTTTAGTTCATTGAGATCTTGTGTCACTTTAGAGTTAAAAAAAGTACTTTCTTGTAGCTCAGGCTCAAATACAATGACTTGAATCCCTTTAGCCTTAATACGCTTCATTACTCCCTGGATAGCAGATGCCCTGAAGTTGTCTGAACCGGTTTTCATAATAAGACGATAAATACCCACAACTTTAGGGTTTTTAGCAAGAATTGACTCTGCTATGAAGTCTTTACGTGTTGAGTTTGCATCAACAATCGCACGAATCATGTTATTAGGTACGTTTTGGTAATTAGCTAATAATTGTTTGGTGTCTTTAGGTAAACAATAGCCACCATAGCCAAAAGAGGGGTTGTTATAATGACTACCAATGCGTGAATCTAAACACACACCTTCAATTATTTGTTTGGAATTTAATCCATGACTTTCAGCATAACTATCAAGTTCATTAAAGTATGCTATGCGCATAGCAAGGTAGGTGTTCGAAAATAACTTAATCGCTTCGGCTTCGGTTGAGTCAGTAAACAAAATATCAATATTTTCTTTAATGGCCCCTTGTGCCAATAAATTAGCAAACACTTTAGCCCGCTCTGAGTGCCCACCAACAATAATACGCGATGGGTGCAAGTTATCGTAAAGGGCTTTGCCTTCACGT
Organism: Pseudoalteromonas sp. MBR-15; assembly: GCF_053628915.1. Classification (NCBI taxonomy): domain Bacteria; kingdom Pseudomonadati; phylum Pseudomonadota; class Gammaproteobacteria; order Alteromonadales; family Pseudoalteromonadaceae; genus Pseudoalteromonas; species Pseudoalteromonas sp. MBR-15. The sequence continues at coordinate 202,153 of NZ_JBRJHH010000009.1, read as the reverse complement.
AAAAACTCTGGCGAAAAAATAATGTTATCTGTTTTAAACTTATGCTTTATATTTTCGGTATAGCCAACTGGTACTGTCGACTTTATCACGATAACAGCATGTGGTTTTATAGCTTGTACATCTGCTATAACTGCTTCAACTGACTTTGTATTAAAATAATTAGTATCGGGGTCGTAATCTGTCGGTGTTGCTATCACTACAAAATCAGCGGCTTCGTAAGCCAAAAACTTATCTGTTGTTGCCGTAAAGTTTAATTTTTTATTCGCAAGGAAATTTTCTATTTCGGTGTCTGATATGGGTGATTTACTCGCATTCAGTAATGCCACTTTTTCTTCAACAATATCCAAAGCCACTACATTATTGTGCTGAGCCAACAACATAGCATTAGACAAACCAACGTAACCAGTACCCACAATTGTTATGTTCATAATTGCTCGTAAGTAAAAAACAACGTCCTGCTGTATTTACTTACTACGCTAATTTATTTTTGTGACGATTTAATTATCAAGCTACTTTTTTAAAACAACCAGTAAACGTTATTAATTTTAATCGGTAAGTCTATGATCTTGAAATTGCTGAATGAAACCAGTTTAGAAAAGGTAAAAAGAAAGAAGGTAGATTAAACATTGCGGATTAAGAAGAATGTATTTTACACGCGAGACTTAACTGCGTTCACAACATAACATAGGAAATAATACCAAACACTCAAAGGGCCAACCTTATTACTACTCTTAAGTATCTTAAAGTGCCACATTGCGGCCTTAAACTTGTTACTTGATAAGCTATTCGTAGCAACTAAGTAATTTGCAACGGGCTCCTCAATACCTATAGAGTCTGTTTTTTCTATTATATTTAACCACATAGCATAGTCTTCATGCCCTATGTGCTGTTGGTAAAATTTACCAAGCAATTTAGCGTTGTATATGCCTGTTAAGTTACCTATACAGTTTTGTTTTAGCATATCCTTAAGAGTTACACGTGACTTTATTTTTTTTATATTAAGAACATCGCCAGACTCGTTTACGCGATAGTATGCACTGTGTGAAGCGTTTACATTATGTATGTTCATCGCTTCAATTTGAGCTTTTAACTTATTAGGTAACCATGTGTCATCACTATCTAAAAAAGCAATGTATTCACCTTGAGCCACTTTTATACTGTTATTTCTAGCTGACCAAGCCCCTGATGCACCCTTATTCAAGGTATACTTTATACGTTTATCATTGGAGGCAAGCTCTTGTACAATTTTAGCAGTTGAGTCTGTTGAGCTATCATCTGTAACAAGCAACTCCCAATTTGTATAGGATTGGTTTTGGATTGAGCGAATGCTGTTTTCTATCGTTTTTTCAGCATTAAACGCAGGCATAATAATGGAAACCAACGACATTATTATTTTGCCCCGAAGCCTGTCAGCATAGTTTTTAAAGTCTTGAACACAATATTTACGTCAAGCCAAAAAGACAAATGTTTAATATAATAAAGATCGTAAGCAAGTTTTTCTTTTGTAGAGTCAGTATCATCTGCATAACCATGGACTGTTTGTGCCCACCCAGTAATGCCTGGTTTAACCATATGACGATAACCATAAAATGGGATATCTTGCTCAAATAACCTCACGAAAGACTCTTGCTCGGGTCTTGGACCAATAAGCGCCATATCTCCCTTTAGTACATTAAAAAACTGAGGTAACTCGTCAATTCGAACTTTTCGAATAAATTTTCCAACTTTAGTAATTCGAGCTTGCTCATCCGTTGCAAATTTATCTTTATCACACAACTTTTCAACGGTCATGCTTCGGAACTTATAAATTTTAAAAACTCGACCAGCTTGGCCAACTCGTTCTTGTGTAAATATAATTGGGCCGGGACTTTCTAACCTGATCAATATCGCTGTTACTATCATTACAAAAAGTGAAAAAGGCAACGTTAGAATAATAATAGCTGATTCCCATACACGCTTAAAAAGCTGATAAATAGGGTTTGGTTGCAGAGTTCCTATTGAGTTTTCAGAAAGATGATGAACTTGTACTTTACCCTTGATCATTTCTTTTATACTTTCGGCATGAAAAACTGAGATTTCGTTCAAGCTACAATCTGCAATAAACTTTTCTTGATAAGGCGTTAAGTTCTGGTGTAAATCAACAACTAAACCGTGCTTAATCGCAGTTTGATCATAAGGCTCAGATAATAAGATCGTTTCAATGTTACTATGAGATTCCAAGTCAGAATAATCAAAATTATCAATCACATGCAACATTAACTTTTTATGATTTGTTCTTAAAATCGTTGTTGTAAATAACCAAACAAAGCTTGATGCAGCACCGACAAAAATTAGAAATAAAGAGTAATCAAAACGCAAAATCAATACTAACGAAAGTGCTATGCTAAACACTGAAAAAATTAACGGGATTATGTAGTATTTTCGATCAACTAAAAGATACTTCGCCACTAAAGGCAAAGTGAAGGCTGTCGCTAGGTAACTTCCCTCAACAAGCATTAAAGAGTTTTTTACAGATTCCGTAGAGTAAGGGAATGCAGAAAAAGCTAACACCAAGCATGCCGTAAACAACAATCCCAGTGTGTGACATACAAATGAATTTGATAATAGTTTATACACGTTACAATCTTTTAGCTTAACTCTGATTACAACCCTCTGAATTAGAGGGACGAAAAGGATGATATTATACTTAGAACCTATATTGAGGGCAATACTGACTCGTAACAACATTGCACAACAAGCAATACTTTTATGCTTTATACATTACTTTTACTTACCCTAACACCATATTTATTGAAAATCTCAGATAAAAACACAGCCATTAATATACAGTTAAAACTAATTACATTTTCAAACATCATTACAAATAAAATTACAAATAACATGTACAATTCTTTTTCTGTAGCTTTTTTAAATGTATTTAATACCAGAATCACAAAAAGCATATACCCTAAAATTCCAAATGAGAAAATGAGATTAAAAAACGCCATATCGACCTTCTCAAAAGTGACTCCTCCAAAAAGTAAGCCTATGAAACTTGTTGCATTAATGTACTCTGTTATCAGAGTCAGCCTACCACTTAAAGCATAATTTAAAAGATCTGTAACTAACTTAAATGATTGAGAGTAAAGCAAACCATATAGAATTAAAGGTATGAGAAGATACAAGAAAATTAAAAATTTAAATCGGTGCAGCATACCGACAAAGGGAATCAAAACTATAGAAAGAACAGAGGCAAGCATATATGTTCTTGAACCTAACCAAACTGAAAACGCTAAGAAAATTAAAGTTGAAATAAAAAATAATGCTTTTTGATCATACACATAGATTAAAACGGTAATTGAAAGTATGAGCATTGATATAATATTAGGATTTAAGAAACCAAGTGAGTGTTTTATCGAAAAACCATAACTACTAGCCATCATGAAACTTTTAGATTCAATTAACCCATTTAGTGCAAGTAATGAAACTAATACAAACAAAGTTAATAGTATGCATGAAAGCAAAAACAGATTCAGTTTCTTAGACTTCCAGTCGAAAAAGCTTAAAAATAAAGCAAATATAACGACACTCATAACGTCAAAATAAAATAAATTTTTTGTTATTAGTAAATATAAGAGACAAATAAATAAAAAAAGTAAAATTTTTGATATAAACTTTTTCTTTATCAATACATTTGACTTCAATAAAATAAGGAAAGATAAAGCAAAGCAGATAAACCGAATTGCTATAAGAAGGTTTTTGCTATCTTGAAATAAAAGCATGTAACTAAAAAAGTTACTGACGTACATGAAAATGAAAATAAAATATAGCAACATGCTTTCATAGTATTTATTCATTGATTATTTTGCTTTGCCATAGTTCAAGAATGTGTAAATCATCATAGCTTTTTGATGTCTCTAAACCATTACCTATGAGTTCTTTTGCCAGTTTATCATTTTCAGCTATATCAAGCATTGCCCTAGCTAGCTCTTCAATGCTTTGATCTTGAACTAGGATACCATCATAATTATTTGTAATAATATCTGACGGGCCTGTTTTACAGTCAAACGAAATAACTGCAGCACCGCAAACTTGAGCCTCTAAAATCACTAGTCCAAACCCTTCATATCTTGAAGAAAGAATAAATGCTTTGCTCTGTAAGTAATATTTAGATACATCATTTTGAGCACCAAGTAACTCGACTTGACTAGATAAATTAAGTTCAGAAATTTGAGCTTCGAGACTCGCTCTTTCCTTACCTTCACCAATAATTTTAAGCTTCCACTCTGGGCATTTGTGATGTATCAAAGAGTATGCTTTTAATAAATTATCGAAACCTTTTTGTGGGTCTAATCTACCGACAGCCAAGAATTGCTTCTGCCTATCCTCATAAGCAGGAATATTTTTCGGCTTAACAAGAGTGATTGGGTTTATTGTCTTTATCGATGTACAAAACTTTTGATATTTCTTTTGATCAGACTCTGTTAAACATAGCACTTTGTGAGCATATGGATATAACAGTCTTCTTAACACGCGCCACACGATACTCGGCGAGTCAAAGTGAATATGTTCGTAACATATTACTTTTTTTGCTAGAAATAAGGACGCAAGTAATGTGAAACAATTTGTAGATGTCCAATTAGTAACAATGAAGTCTGGGTTTGAGTCTTTAATTATTTTTCTTAATGAAAATAACATCTTAGCATTTGATGAAGAGAAATAGCTTAAACCTGAATTTTCACTATCATCACTATCAAAACCTAATGAATACCTCTTTACTTCGCTTGGAATTTTAAAGAAATCTTCATCTGGACTTCTAAATGTAACTAGCTCACACTGAATATTTTTATCGTTTAAAAAAATATTTATAAGCTTATTAACTACATTATCAGTACCACCGCAATGCATGGCATGATTAACGAACATAATTTTCATATATTTTCTTCTACTAATGTTGCTAACTCTTCGATTCCTTCAGCTGTTTCTTTATCCGCTAAATTAAGCTTAAATTCGAAGCAAACTTTATGATAGCTAGCGACAAAATTAATATTATAATCTGCCGGCAAGCTATTTTGGGGTCGGCTTTTCATCCACTCTATTGCATCTCTAATCTCACCGAACCCATTCAGTTTTCTTGCTAAGAAATGCTTCTTATAAAATGCATCCCCAAACATCGAAACTGGTTTATTTTTAAGAACCGCCTCATAGCCTACCGTACTAGTTAAAGTGAAGATCCCAGAACATTCATCAATAATCTTTTTTGCATTCAGTTCAGGACGAACCAAAAGAACATTTGGTAAATTAGAGAGCTTTTTATAAAACTGCTTATCCTCAAACGCATGAGCACTTTTATGATCTTTTACTATTAGTAACTCCCCTTTTTTTAAGCTAAAAGCAATATTTTTAATGATATTTAGCTCATCATAAAATCGTCCTAACAAAGAGGTTGACGACTCGGGATGATAATGTAGAGGATATAAAAAGTAAGTTTGGGTATCTAATGGCTCAAATTTAGTAAAATATTTTTTTATTCTATATGAGTTAAGCTTTCTATAAACATTTCGTAATCTATATCGGATTGAAGATACAATAGGCTTACCTAACTGAAACCCTGCACTATTAGACCCCAATGAATATTTGATATGAGTTTTAAGACTGTGTATACCCACTTTTTTTAATGCAGGTAAAGCACTTACTTTGCTTAACCCATTATTCTTCATGTAATCTGGCTCAACTTCGTTAATCTGAGATAAATAATTTTTAGCAAAATCTAAATCATCTGCTCTAAAAGTATTTGATAATAAAGCCTGCTCAATCTTATCTGCTAATTCATTATCATCAGACGAAAAGCAGCACATAGATGGTAATCTTGAAGACGTTAGGCCTAAATATTTACCATTTTCAGATTCGATAGCTTTCCAAGCAATATAAGCAAACCCATTAGACACGTTTTCATAAAAACATGTTGATATATTATGCTCAAGAATGACTCTTTTAAAAAAGCAATATAAACTTTCGACGACTTGACTTGATTTATGTCCTGAAAACTCGCCAGAAAAACCATAATAGTTGCCTCGGTCAAAATCTGGATGCAAACACCAAGTATCTAAATTACTTACCAGATCACTGTCTATTGATAGATCATTTTCGAACACCTCAACAGGGATACCACTTTTATCTAGTTGAAATAATTCTTGAGTAAACTTAGAGTCTGTTGCTATGACAACATTGTTGCCTCGCTGTTTAAGCTCAATTGCCAACTTTAGATAGTACTTAGAAAATGCTGCTGTATTAATTAATATTAAAATACTTTTCAAAACCAACTCTTTATTTCAACACTTGGTAACAATAGAAAGCTTTACTCAGGAATGTAATCACTGATGATAAAAGCATAGCCAATACAATATTCATGAACACATTAATATCTGTTGCTACGTAAAGCCCAAAAACACTAACGAAAAAAACTAAAAATTGAAAAAAATGGGTTTTTAGTATCTTTCTGTCTTCATTTGCAGCATAAATTACATAATGGGGTATATATGAAATAACAATGAAAAAATACGCAATAAGCAATCCCCAAAAGTAGTTTATGTAATTCAGGTACTCTTGCTTACCTATATAGCTAAACAAAAACTCTAACAAAACATAGTAACCGGAGATGATCAATATATAAACAAACACTATTGCAACTGCATCTTTCTTCATTTGATTTAAGATTGCGTGCATATTTTTATTTTTAAAATTCTTTATTTGCTTTGGGTAACTAAATTGAAATACAGCAGAATCAGCAAATGTCATAAAAACATTGCATAACCCAACATACACCGCATATATTCCAACTAACTCTTTATGCCCTAAAAGCTCCAATATCAGTCTATCACCAGTAAAGACAGCTCTAGCTAGCAAAGTGCCAAAAAATAGAATTATAGATATATTTATCCCTCGAATAATCCACTTTGAATCGATATTGAACTTAAATGGTGCAAGGGAAAATATATCTCTTAAATAATATACACCTATAAAAAGTGCTAACCAACTAGAGAGCAGCCAAAAGCCTAGAATGACTTTTAGAGAAATATAATCTGGGTTAAATACCATTAAGAACACAACAATATATGACCAAAGAGCACTTCGAATAAACAACGTCCAACTTGCTGCAATGACTCTTCCTGATGCAATAAGTAATCTACCTATTTCCTGCCCCAGATATTCGCTAATTACAACCATGCAAAATATAAGCAAAATATCTACTGAGAACACATCTAAAAAGAAAAGCAGTAAAAAAGGAATTGTTACAAGTGATAATGATAATAAATTAAAACTTAACTGCTTAGACGCGATTAAAGCTTGCTCACTTTCACTTTGTATAAAAGCTCGATTCGAAAAAGTATAAAAGTCAAAACCGATCAAATATATTGAATAAGTTACAGAAGCAATAAAAATACCATACTCCCCCATATCTGATAGGGATAGGTATTTCGCAGCAAGAAAAATAAAGAAAAACTTACTTACAAGCACACTCAAGCGTAATGCTATATTTATCACTACCTCTTTATTGCTAATTAATTTTATAAATTGGTTCAAAGCTTTCAAATTTAAAGATCAACCAGTCTATTTGTAAGAGCTGTACCAGACTTAATAAAAGTGTTAGCGCGCTTACCTATTACATCATGTAAATACTTTGGTGCTAAGCCATAGCCTGGCCTAATACTCTTTACATTCTCATGTGTAAACACGTCACCTTCTGCAACATCCTTTACTACATACAATGAACGCCTAAAGATTGCATTCCCTTTCTCGCTCTCTTTTCGCTCATAATTTACTTTTCCTAGCGCCTGCCATGCTATTTTACTATCTCTGCATAGCTGCTCTAACTCTGGCTTCTCTAACGAAAAACTATCATCCGGTCCGCCACCATTTCTGTCTAGCGTAACGTGCTTTTCGATTAAACATGCCCCCAACGCGACCGACGTAATAGCTGTTGTATTATCTATTGTGTGGTCAGATAGCCCCGTTAGCACATCAAAACGCGTTGCCATATCTGCAACCGTTGCCAAGTTATAGTCTTCTGCTGGCGCTGGGTAACCGCTCACACAGTGTAAAACAACCAACTCTTTACACCCTGCGTTTCTCGCTGTTTCTACTGCTTCGCGTATTTCTTCTTCGTTTGCCATACCCGTCGAAATTATCATCGGCTTACCCGTTTTCGCTACATACTCGATTAAGGGTAAATCAATGGCTTCGAACGAGGCTATCTTATAAGCTGGCGCACCAAGCTCTTCCAACATATCCACTGCCGTAAAATCAAATGGCGAACTAAAAATTGTAATGCCAAGCTCTTTCGCTTTCTCAAATAAAGGTTTATGCCACTCCCATGGCATGTGCGCCTCTTCATATAGGTCATAAAGCATTTTGCCATCCCATAACCCGCCTTTAATTAAAAACTCAGGGTTATCACTTTTCATCGTGATTGTATCGGGACGGTAAGTTTGCAGCTTAATTGCATCTGCGCCACATTCTTTTGCCATTTCCATTATTTTATAAGCGTTTTCTATGTTGCCATTATGGTTTGCTGACATTTCCGCAATAATATATGGTGCGTAATCTGGGCCTATCTTTCTGTTATCTATCGTAATAAATTTTGTCATTATTCCTCACTCCACAACTGGTCGAGTAAATTGCTCTGAATTGACTCTCTGATACCCTGCGCTACTAAAAAGCGCTTGTGATGCCGCGTTTTCTTTTAATACCGTGGCATTTATTATCACATCAGGGTGTAAGTTATCTATTTGCTGTAAGGCATATTTTCCTATGCCCTTGCCAAAATAATCAGCGTCAATAAAAATTGAAATCGTGTATTGACCTTGCGCGCTATTATCAAGGCGAACCACACCCACAGGTGCCGTTTCTTTGTTATTTTCGTAAACAAGTTCAATAATATAAAAATAGTCGTTGTTTGCTGCGAGCTTCTTTGTCATCCATGCTTGATGCTCTGAAAAACTCGGCACCGCTTTATTTAATGCATATTTTCGTGTTTCTGGCTTACACTGCCACTCGTAAACTTGTTCAATATCTGAGGTGATAGCGGGCCGTAACTTTAACCTAAACTCACTCAGTCGGTTAATGGCTTTCACCACTCGCTGTACTCCCTGCCCATCACATAGCTGTAAATTAATACTCCGTATCTCTTCATACTGACTGAGTAATTCATGATACGTTGGCACTAAATCTGTCTGTATTCGAGATAGGTCTACTTGTTTTGCAGCACCTACCAATGCCAAATTACGGCTAATTGTTTGCTGATTTTCAGCCAGGGCAATAATAATGCTTGGTAGCCCAACACATGCTCGCTCCCACGAGGTACTTCCCGGTGCGCCTATTGCAAGTGAATGCTCGGCCATTAATGCTGCCATATCACTTACAAAGTCAATATGCGTTACCCAATGTGGGTGTTGTAACGAAAATGCCTTTACACTTTCATAATTTGGCGCACGGGGGCTTAATAAAACTGTGACAAGTGGCTTTGTGTCAAGCTGCTGTAAAGCCTTCAAAGCTCGAAGTGTCGCGTTTGGTGCATCAATGCCTCCCATCGAAAGAAGGATGCGAGGCGGCTGTCGCAAAGGCGGCTGTTTTTCTACTTGGAACTGTTGGTGATATGTCGCAAAAACAGGCGCAATTAGTGCGTATTGCGTTCCTGCAAGTACCAATGCATTGGCATTTTTTCGGTTATACTCCGCTGCGTGTCGTTGTAATGTTTGATCGATAATTAATTCAGCGTCATGCGCTCTCACTAAGTCATCAATTACAACCACTTTACAATCATGCGTTTCTTTTACTCGCTTGTGCCATAAAGCACCAATACCATAATGGTCAACAATGACTAAGTCCGTCGATTTAATTAAATCAGCACACTCTGCTGCATCATCAAGCTCTGGGACTTGAAGCCAGCCTTGATAGTCATCTGTACTAACAGGTTCAACTGGGCACGCTAGCGCTGAAAGTGGGCAAACATTGTGACCGCGCTGCTTAATAAATGATATTAAGTCACCGGCTTGTGGACGAGTCAAAAAAACAACCTGGTGGCCATTGATTGACAGCGCATCCGCCAAAACCAAACAGCGCATAACATGACCACTACCAATGTGAATGGATGCGTCAACCCGAAAAGCAATTTTTAGCATTTGATAACCTGAAATAACGCTTCAGCTAAATCCCAATCCTCTGGCGTATCAATATCTTGCACTTGCTTTCGTGGCAAAAGTATAGCTTTTGACTTAACCCCAAATATAGGCCGTTTAGCTTTAAATGCGTCCGCTGTGCCCCAATAAAATTGGCCCGCATCATGGTATGCTTCAATTAAATCTTGCGAACGGGTATTAAAGTGCTCCGGTTGAAACATTTCAACCGTGCCTTCGGCATTCAGTTTTAGTGCTCGCTGAATAGGAAATGCATAACTCGTTGCACTAAATGCATAATCCAACTCACCCGATTGCAATGCTTCATACCCTTGTTTTAGGTTACTTGGCAAAACAAACGGCGCAGTTGCATAAAGACAACAGACATTATCAACAGCATCACCCTGTGCCTCAAGCCATTCAAGCGCATGTTTCATAACATCCAAAGTCGTTGCGTAATCATCCGCAATATCTGCTGGTCGCATAAACGGCACCTGTGCGCCAAACCGCTGTGCAACATCGGCAATTTCAGCATCATCTGTTGACACTATCACCTTGTCAAAACACCCGCTTTTGATAGCCGCTTCTATCGAATAGGCTATCATTGGCTTACCATGAAACAGTTTGATGTTTTTTCGCGGAATGCGCTTACTGCCACCCCTAGCTGGAATGATTGCTATATTCACGACTATTCACTCAAAACAGCTGTTAATTGCTTCACAACGTCATCTTGCTGTTCATGGGTCATCCCGTGAAACATCGGGATAGAAATCGCTTCTGCGTAATAACGCTCAGCTTCTGGGTAGTCACCTACGTTAAAACCCATTCGCTGATAATACGGCTGCAAGTGCACCGGAATATAGTGCAAATTCACTCCGATACCCGCTGCTCTTAGCTCATCAAATACTTGTTTGTGCGATTTGGTGATGGCGCTTAAATTCAAACGAATTACATATAAATGCAAGCCAGAATACGTCTCTGGCAACTGATACGGCAAAGTAATCGGTAAATGTGCAAGCTTTTCATTGTAACGATTAGCTAACTGATGGCGAGCAGCGACAAACGACTCTAAGCGTAACATTTGCGACACTCCTAGTGCCGCCTGTAACTCTGTCATACGGTAGTTAAAACCTAGGTCAACTTGCTCATAGTACCAGCCACCGTGTGATGGATTTTCCATCAAGGCTTCATCTCGAGTGATACCATGACTTCTATACAGTGCCATTTTATCGGCCAGCGCTTTATCATTTGTGAGTGCTGCGCCCCCTTCTGCCGTCGTGACAATTTTAACAGGGTGAAAACTAAAGACGGTTATATCACTGTATTCACACGCACCAATCGGTTGTGACTGGTAACGACCACCAATCGCATGCGACGCATCTTCTATTACTTTAAAACCATACTCGCGTGATAGCGCATGGATAGCTTTCATATCACAAGGTTGACCGCACAGGTGAACAGCCACTAACACCTTTGGTAACGTTCCCGAAACTTTAGCGCGTTGTAACTTCGCCTCTAATGCAGTAGGACATAGGTTGTACGTTTGTGGATCAATATCGACAAAATCAACCGTCGCACCACAATAAAGGCCACAATTAGCTGATGCAACAAATGTGACGGGTGTTGTCCAAAGAACATCACCCTGCCCTAGCTCCAAGGCTAAACAGGCAATATGCAATGCTGAGGTGGCACTATTAACTGCTAATGCGTAATGTGCACCAGTGGCATCCATTAACGACTTTTCAAATGCAGGCACTTGTGGCCCTTGAGTTAAAAAGTCTGACTTCAATACCTCAACAACAGCGTTGATATCTTCTGCTGTGATAGATTGCTTTCCGTACGGTATCATTTATGCGTTCTCTTATACTTCAAACGTAGGATCAACGTGCTCTTTGACTAAGTGGCGTAAACTTTCAACGGTTTCCCACTCGGTGTTTGTACCTGAGTTGTATTTGAAACCAAAAGGAACTTTCTTCGCTTTATGGTGCTCAAGAAATTGCGCTTCAGTGTACATGTAAGAAACTGACGGTAGAATCGCGTACTTGTCACCTAAATCAATGGTATTAATTGAGTCGGTTTCAGTGAGCATTTCTTCATGTAACTTTTCACCAGGGCGAATACCAACAACTTCAGTCTTACACTCTGGAGCCACGGCTGTAGCAACATCTAAAATTTTGTATGAAGGAATTTTAGGAATAAAGATTTCACCACCTAAATGATGGCCAATCGCAAACATAACCAAATCTACGCCATCTTGAAGGGAAATATTAAAACGTGTCATTTCTTCGTGCGTAATAGGTAGAATACCGTCTTGACGCTTATTCAAGAAAAATGGAATAACCGAGCCACGTGAACCCATAACATTACCATAACGAACAACGCTAAATTTAATGTCTTTTGAGCCTTTAATATTGTTCGCCGCTGCAAATAACTTATCTGATGCAAGTTTTGTTGCTCCGTATAAGTTAATTGGGGCACATGCTTTGTCTGTTGACAATGCAACAACGTCTTTAACGCCGCATTCTAGTGCCGCATGAATCACATTCTCTGCGCCATCTACATTAGTACGAATACATTCTGTTGGGTTATATTCTGCTGTATCTACTTGCTTAATTGCAGCAGCATGAATAATCACGTCAACACCTTCACACGCTTGCTTTACACGCTCTTTATCACGTACATCACCAATAAAAAAGCGTAACTGGGGAAACTGTTGTGGCGGGTAGCTCATACGAAGCTCTGATTGCTTCAATTCGTCACGAGAAAAAACAATAATCTTTTTCACGTCAGGGTAACGCGCTAAAATTGTCTCTATAAATTTCTTACCGAATGAACCCGTGCCACCCGTGATTAATACTGTTTTGTTATTTAACATTTTGTTCTCTCTAAAGTGATTTGGTTAAGTATGGATAGTTAAATAACATTACTTAACCTCAAAGTGTCTAGGGGAAACTGAGTTACCTCTTCTAAGAATGTAGTTCAAGAAAACGAGTGCGACTCCCACTACACCGCCAATTAAAGTCATAAAAATACAGATCAATGCTCTTTTTGGCTTAAACTTTTCTTCTGGTATTACAGCGGGATCAATAGTCCTGAATACATATTCATCTCTAACTTCAGAAAACATTATAGTCTTACTCTGCTCTTCAATGAGTTTATAAAGGATCGCCCGCATGTCAGCTACATTCGTTTGCTCGATCTGTTGCTTAAGGTATTCAATATTTTTAACAGAGCTACTAAGATCTCGTTGTTTCATTTTTTTATTGATATCTTGCACTAGCCATCTAACCCACTTTTCAGCAACATATGGGGAGTAATGCTCTACAGAAAGAGTGATCATTCCTGTTTCTTCTGACACATTTATAGACACAATTTTTGTATACTCTTTGTAAGCTTCTTGCATTGATGGTTTTGCTTTTAATGGCCACTCAACCTTACGAACCCACTTTTGAGTATCTTTATCGTATAGATCCTCATTGTATAAAACTTTATTGCTGGCACTATCCCAAGACTCTGCTGCCATTAAATCAGCTAAAAGCTCATGTGAATTAATAAACTCACTAGCAAACTGCCTCGACTTAATAATCTCAATAGCTAATTGTACCTTATCGCCGCCTTTATTGGCATTAAGGTTAATACCTGCAAAACTAGCGAGACCACTAAATTGGCCTGTTAAAGCTGATAACCCACTTGCTGTATCATTATCAGCTGCAGGAGCTAAAACTGCATATGACTTATATACATTTGGTAATAGGAGTGAAATTAGCACTCCTGATAATGCAAACAAGATTGTTATTATCAATACTTTCAACCGACCTTGCCAAATAATAAGTACAAACTCACTAATATTGAGATACTCATCATCTCGTGGGCTCAATTTTTTTTCTGTCACACTATTGCTACCTAATGTTTTTCTTTCAGTGAAATATCAAACTGCACAAGAGCTTAATTTAAATACTACTAATCGCTGCTACGGCTACACCAAGCTGATAAACAATCTGCGTTGCGGTGCTCCACAAGGTTAGGTTATCCATGTAATCAGCATTCATTGGTACAACAATAGTGTCGCCCGCTTCTAAGAGCTGTGAATCATTAACTGCAAACCAGCTGCCGCTATTTGGAATTTTTACTGAACCATTTGCTTTAATGATATAGATTCGGTCATCAGCGGCACGCTCTTTTAAACCACCACTGAGGCTGATGTAATCTTCAACGTCAATACCGGGTTTAAACAAGTGAGAAGTCGCGTAGTTTACTTCTCCAATAACGCTTATTGAGTCACGTTTGCTTGGGACATAAAGCGTATCGCCATTTTGTAAAACAAGTTTTTGTTTGTTATCAGCAATAAGAGGTAAATCAATAACTAAACGTCCTACAGCTTCAACATTTGCCAAGTCAATAAGTAACTTGTTCATTTCTTCATAAGAAAGAGTGTTACTACTTACGGATTTTTCAAAGCTTTTTGTGGCAATGTCTCGACGTAAGTCTTCTGATAGTTTTGCTAACTGTTGTTGTTCTTGTTTTCGGATTGACTCACGAGTAAAGATAGCAGCATCGGGTTCTGCAAAGTCAGAAAAACCCCCAGCTCTTTCAAGCAGGTTAGTAAGGGTTTCTCCACGTCGAATGGTGTATACACCAGGAAACTTCACTTCACCTTTTAGCTCAACTTTTACGTTTTCTTGCCAATTAGGAATAGAGAAAATATTAATACTATCTTTACTACGCAATATTTTATTTTCAGCTTTTTCACCTAGCATAGCTGCATGTAGGTCAAACTTGATGTGTTCAACTTTTGACGCATCACCCGCAACAATCCGAGTGATTTCAGCTTGTTCTGTATAAGCTGACTCAAGTAAGCCACCGGCTGCTGCAATAAGTTCGTTTACTTCGCTGCCAACCGTTAACGGGTAAACGCCTGGGTACGTAACATGACCATTAATTTCAACAAGTTGCATTGCTGTTGTAACAGAGGCTTGCTGTTTAAGCTTTGCTATAATTGGTTTTAATAAGTTATAGCGACTAAAGACTGCGTAATCTTCAGGTTCTAACTCCTGCTCTTCTTCTTTTGCTTTACGCTTCGATATTTCTGCGATGGTGAGTACTTTTTCTTCCTCAAGCTTGAAAGGGTCTTCTTCTTTTAAAACACCAATATAGCGTTCAAACTCTTTATTTTGATATTCGTGCCATTGCTTCACTTTAAATTGCTGTTGCTGTTGCTCTTCGCTTAACGCCATATTTGCAAGTGCAATTTCTTCAGCTTCTCTTTCTTGATAACGGCTAAAAACAAACAGTTTATCGTTTGCTTTTAACTCTAAATCATGACCTTGAGCTTTCACGATAGCTTGGGCAATATCAAATTGGAAAACCTCAATATCACCGGCAACGTTTATTTCACGTACCAGTAAGCCATAACCAAGATCGGCCTGTGGCAGTAAGTCGCCACGCACTGAAGTGAAAATATCTGAAATGCGTTTACCTTGATGCCATTGGTAATGACCAGGACGCGCAACAGCACCAATTAAGCTAACACTATTTTGATACTGTAAACTGATAGGGTTAAAACGAATACGGTCACCATCACGCGGAATATAGCTAATTTTATTTGAGCTAAAGTCAACAGATAATACTTCTTTCATGTTGTGATTGTTAAAGCGCTCAACCAAAGCTTTTTTAGCATATGCTTGTGGCTTTAAACCGCCAGCCATTTTTAAAAGCTGCTCTGCCGTTTCGCCTTTTTTTAACTCAAAAATTGCTGGGCGTTTTACAAGTCCCTCAACAGCAACTTGCGAACCAACAGGCGGGATAAAAACAACATCACCTGGCTTTAATATAATATCGTTACTGCTATCACCCTTAATAAGCAGATCGTACAAGTCAAAATTCGCAACAACTTTACCGGCACGTTTAACTTGTATGTTTCGTAATGAGGCTATTTCTGACACCCCGCCGCTCACAAACAAAGCATGCGATACTGTAGTCAGTGATGACACACTGTAACTACCCGGTTTATAAGCTTCACCTAACACTAAAATACGAATACTACGTAGTTTACCGACCGATACAAACGCTTTAATGCCAATAACTTCCTGTTCAACTTTGGCTTTAATGAGCTCTTTTACTTCTGCAAATGTAAGCCCTGCAACTTGGACTGGGCTAAGATTTGGGATACTTATACGGCCTTCACGATCAACCATCACATCGTAGCTTTCACTTTCTTTACCATAAAAGTTAATAGTAAGCTCATCACCACGGCCAATTAGATAAGTATCTGGGACTGCGGCATTTTCGCTGGGCATAAATGTGGTTGGCTCACCAGCAAATAGGTCATAACCAAAAGGTTTTACTTCATCGACTTTCGGCGCAAAACGTTCATCGTCTGTAAGTTCTTCTTGTTCTTTTTCAAAGCGAGGTTGAATTGTTGACTCTTGTTCAACAGATTCTTTATTAGAGGTTTTGCCTGTTATGGTGGATAAATCGACACCATATTGCTTAGCAAGCGCTTCTTGCTGAGCTTTAGGAAGCTTTTTAAATTGCTCAATTTGAGCTGCTGTAGGGGTAAATGCCAATACTGATGCAGAAGTTAATAGCAAAAAAGTAATAAAGAGTCTTTTAAATAACATCACAAGTAGGGATTTCCATAGTTCTACAGTCAAAAAGATTGTCTATTCTACCTGAAATGACAAAAAATAAAAAAGGGACTTTCGTCCCTTTCTGTCATAAAAACATCAATATTCCGGTTTATTTAGTTAAAAACTGTAAACCAACGTTAATGACGTTTCAGTATCTGTATTTTCTTTGTCGTCAGCTACATCAGAGTTGTGGGTAATGTTGTACGCCACTTTCATTTGCAGTGAACCATTAATTTTGGCAAGAATGGCTGATTCAGAACGTGTTTTGGTGTTGGTATCACCGTATTCCACAGAAACGAGCTGAGTGAAACGCGCACTGTCTGAAATTTGCCAATTGTAGTCAAGTTTACCTAACGCAATTACTTCACCTTCGCGTTCACCCGCAAGTGAGTTACCGTTTTCGTCAACTTCTGTGCTTGTGTCTGGGTATTGGAAGTATTTATAACCTGGACCCACTTCTGCATTTAACCACATATCAGAACGGTCGATTAATCGTAAACCATAACCCGCTGAAACTACGGTCTCATTACGGTAAGCACCAAAGTAATCAGATACGTGCGAACCGTAAATGAATAAGTGTGAGTGCTTTTCGTTTAGCTTGTAGTTACCCTGTGCAGAAAAAGAGTACTTTTCGTTAGTACGCTGTGTTTCTTTAACACCGGCATCATTTTCGATCTCGTCTTCTTTATAAAGACCATCAAGCTTATATTCGTTATTCCAGCTCTCAAGGTTATGTAATACCTTTATGCCACCTTTTAGAGTGGTTGTTTCTGTATTACCGCTGGTTATGATGGCACCTAACTCACTCGTAACGTCCCACGTTTTCGTTTCATCGGCTGCGAATGCGCTAGTTGCAGCAGATGCTGCAACTAGAATTGATAAAGCTTTTAATTTCATTAAAAAATAACCTTTACTACTTTTAATTAGACAATTTAGTCTTCTTTGTGCAAATGAACGTCCATTTGCGGGAATGGAATAGTGATGTTTGCATCATCAAGTGCAATCTTAATGTTTTCCATTAAGTCGAAATATGTTGGCCAATAGTCAGCAGAGTTAACCCATGGACGAACCACAAAGTTTACGCTTGAATCGGCAAGTTCAGATACAGCTACTGTGTATGCAGGATCTTTTAATAAACGCGTTTCTTTGTCTAGTACTGACTTAAGCACTGCTTTTGCTTCTTTAAGATCAGCGTCGTAACCAACACCAATTACTAAGTCGATACGACGTGTAGACTCACGTGAATAGTTAACAATTGCATCGCCCATGATTTTTGAGTTAGGCATTACAATTACTTTGTTGTCTGGTGTGCGCATTTCTGTAGAGAAAATTTCAATTTTCTTAACCGTACCCGCTTTACCGCCAGCTTCAACATAGTCACCTGATTTGAACGGACGAAGTAAAATAATTAATACGCCAGAAGCAAAGTTAGATAATGAACCCTGAAGTGCTAAACCAACAGCTAAGCCCGCAGCACCTAAGATAGCAATGAATGATGTTGTCTCGATACCTAGTTGAGATAGAGCCATTAAGATTGTTGCAGCAAAAACGATTGCATAAACAATGCTCGCTACAAATGAACCTACCGCTTTATCTACTTTTTTCTTATCAAATGCTTTTTCAGTTAACCCTTCGCAGAATTTGGCGATGCGGCTACCAATAAAGAAGATAATTAGCGCCAGAACAGCCTGAACGGCGTAATGTATTATTAAATCTGAATTCTCATTGATCCAGTTCATTATTGTATCCATGTTCTCTCCTGAAGTTCATTTTTAGCGTAACGCTGTTGAAATTATATATGATCTTTGGTTAAAAAATCATTAAATAACATGCAGATTAATCAATGAGTGATTGCTTAATTGCAAAAGCGAGAGTCTAGCCCCCGAAACTGAACGCCAGCTGACCAGTGTTAAGTTTCTGAAATTTCTTACTCTTTCAACTTTTTTATCTTTTTTTATATTTAGGGGTTCACAAGCCCACGTTAATTATGTAATATGCGCGCCACACCAAACATGGTGTATCTCAGTGGCGGCTGTAGCTCAGTTGGTAGAGCCCCGGATTGTGATTCCGGTTGTCGTGGGTTCAAGCCCCATCAGTCGCCCCACTCCCCCCCCCCTTTTGTATTTCTTTTGTTGTTCCTTTATAGATTTATTCTTAGCTTAGTTACCCTAGCATTATTTTATTTCAATTTTTAGCCTTTGTTTTTAACTCTCTGTTTTTATTCAGCGCATCTTATACATTTCACCTTGCTTATTTTTTAACCTCAAAGCTATTTAAAAAGTTGCTGCGCAAACGCGCCATGCAAGCATAACGCCTACGGTTTAATGTAGGCGTGAATTTTATTTCGCGCGAAGAGGTTATAAGCGACGAGTTGCTAAGTGCGAGCGAAACCGAGATGGGTGTTTAATGCCGCTGAACAGGTTTATTTTTTCGGCGTTAAAACGCCTCCTACGTTTGTCGTGTGCATCTTTTGTAGGAAGGGCTATAGTCGTGAATTTTAAAAGACAGGTTGCTGCGCAAACGCGCCATGCAAGCATAACGCCTACGGTTTAATGTAGGCGTGAAATTTATTTCGCGCGAAGAGGTTATAAGCGACGAGTTGCGAGGTGCGAGCTAAATCGAGGTGGTTGTTTAATGTTGCTGAACAGGTTTGCTTTTCGGCGTTAAAACGCCTCCTACGTGTGTCGTGTGCATCTTTTGTAGGAAGGGCTTTAGCCGTGAATTTTTAAAGGTAAGTTGCTGCGCAAACGCGCGATGCAAGCATAACGCCTACGGTTTAAATAAGACAAAAAAATGCCACCTTTCGGTGGCATTACACACGGGATTATTTCTATTTACTAGAAATGCTTTACATCAGTGCAAGGCCGACGATTTACTCGTCTATACCTCACGCTTTTTAATTACTTCCAACTTTTCATTTTATGCCCTTTTACAGCATAGAAAAGTATGAATAAATAACAAGGCAACATCACAATATAAGCCATTTGTTGCGCCTCGGCACTTTTAACGCCGCCACTTGCAAGGCCCCAAAATAACGGACCAAATGCACCGCCGGCAATACCCATAACAAGCAAGCCCGACCCCACACTGGTAAGCTTACCTAAGCCCGAAAGCGCTAGCGGCCAAACTGCTGGCCAAACAATTGCATTGGCAAAGCCTAGCACAGCAATCAGCAATAAGGTATCAGGAAGTACCGATTTTAGGCCAAGCAATGTAGAAATAACGACCGACTCATTACTGCCTGTTACTATCGCAAGCGTTAACACACACCCTAACAGCGCTGAAATAGTCAGTGCAGCCTGTTGAGACAACACACGTGGAATCAACAAGATACCTAAAAAGTAACCTAGTACCATACAACCCATGGTGTATGATGTCATCACACTGTATTGCTCAACACCCAATGACAGAGCAAAGCTACCAATGGTGTCACCAGCAATTACCTCGACAGCCACATACACAAACAACGCCACAATCCCTAACGCAAGGCTCGGATGCGCCAATGCTTTTTTAACTTGCCCAGGCTGCTGTTCATCAGCATCATCAATTAGTTCAGGTAACGGCATTTTGGTCACTGCGAAGCCAAGTATACCAATAAAAAGTGCCATCCCTAAATACGGTAATATTAAGCCATTGGCCATGGCATCGATGTCAGCTTGGCTGAGCTCTTTACCTACAAACCCTTTAAAATCACTCAGTATGAGTGCGGTAAACACAATCGGGGCTACAACCCCTGCACCTTTATTTAAAATACCCATAACACTTACGCGGGCTGCGGCTGATTCCTCGGGGCCAATTCTTACCACATACGGGTTCACCGCTGTTTGTAGTAATGTTTGACCCGCGCCCATAACGAGTTGCGCAAATAAAAACAGTGCAAACACTTGTGTTTTTGCAGCAGGAATAAATAACAATCCTGCAACCATCATGGTTGCCATGCCAAGGGCCATACCATTTTTGTAACCCACTTTACGAATAATCATCGCTGATGGAATCGCAGTGAATGTTACCGCGATATAAAACGAGAAAATAATCAACGACGCCTGAAACGGCGAAAGCTGCAAAACTTGCTGCAGGAAAGGCATTAAAGAGCCATTTAACCAAGTAGCAAAGCCTAAGATAAAAAACAGCGTGGCAACGATAGCCATAGGTATTAGGCTGCTTTGTTTATTCGTTTCTGACATGGTAATTCCCATTCATAGCATTGACTCAATTTATCAACGCTATTTGTTCAAGATGATTATAAATACGTTTGATGAAATATTTATAACACTAACGCAACAAAAATGACAGCGCTGCCATTAAACTGACATCAAATTGTAGTCATAATACGATGCCTTTAGTTAAAAGCAAGATAATAAAAAAGGGCCAAAGGCCCTTTTAGTTTGCTTGTAATCTATTAATTTACATAGGTTATTCGGCTTGTTTGCTGCGAATTTAAACGGCTACGCAAAGCTACATTCGCATCATTTTCAACACTGATCGGATCAGCATAAAGCTGCCAATTTTTTCCATTATCTAGGCTGTATTCAATGCTTAAATAGTTAAACGCTGTGTTGGCTTTTAACGTCCCATTTTCAATAACAGCTCCCGGCACAGGTAAATGCAGATTGATACCATCTTGCGCCAGCTTTTCGAGCTCTTTTAAACCCACAGCGCTTGAGAATTCAGCCCAGTCTTTCGCTTGCTTTTTGGTATCGATATTTTCGCCTTCCCACTCTGCTTTGTGCCACGCACGTTCTGCAACTGACAAAATACGCGGAAAAATCATTGCTAACACCTGATCTTCTGTGCGGATAGTTTCAGACCACACCTGACCTTGCATACCCAGAATATTTTCAGGTTTCTCAAGCTTAGGTAACGGGCGACCAACCAAGGCTTCTAAATTAACAATTGGCTCGCGAGTACGGGTATAGTCTGCATTCGCGTATACATCGTCTGGCATGTAGTTAAAGGTTTTTTTAGTATCGGTGTAACGGGTTGCCCAATAATAACCACGCTCTTCTGGGCTGGCTTCATAGGGATGATCGAAATATAAGTGCGTGCCATGTGATAACACCACTTGGTAGCCCGCATTTGCTAACCGATATGCTCTGTCTGCAACGCCCCACTCCCAAATATTATCCCATGTATTAACCGTAAAGGTTTTATTTGGGAATTCATCACGTTTAAATGAATTCTCACGGTCATACATGATGCCATCTTCCCAAATTCCTGGGGAAATACCGCGCTTTTCTAATAGTGTCGCGACGCGTTGCGTGAAATATGGTTTAAGATCAGCGGGGCCCGACACGCCATTACTCGGCTCGGCAAATAACGCCTGACAAACAGGTGAGCCAATCCATGAACCCGCCCCCACTTCATCACCACCAATGTGTAGGTTTTTCAGCTGTACGCCTGCTTCGCGGTACATTTGTTGTAATTCATACGTTACTTTATCTAAAAATGCATAGGTTGAATCCATACAGACATTCATCGAATTATCTTTGTAATTTTGTACCGTCATATACACTGAGGTGTCTTTCGGATCGGTCAGTAGATACTGTGTTGCAGGACCCATATTCACTTGTTGTATTTCTTGCTTGGCCGAGCCAGTTTTTATATTGTTTTTAGCTGCTTTTTCGGCTTGTTCGAGCATATTATGATAACGTGCCTCCATCGCTTTTATTGATGCACGCGCATGCCCGGGTCCCTCTACTTCAGGGATGATCTGAATATGGCGATCTTTTGCGTATTTTAACAGTTCAACAAATTCTTCGCGTTTTAAGTAACCATTACCCGAACCTGTTTTAAATGGTCCCGTACCTAGCTGCGTTAATAAACAGGTGCGCTCTTCTAAATCAAAACAACGGTATCCACCTACCTCGGTAAGCTCCGGTAGGCCAGGTATTTCGAGTCGCCAGCCTTCATCTTCAGAAAAATGCCAATGTAGCTTATTCATTTTATAGCGCGCCATTTGCTCAACGAGCTTAAACATGGCTTCTTTACCGTGAAAGTTACGGCCATTATCGTAATGCATACCACGCCAGCCATAGCGAGGTGAGTCTTCTAATTCAAGCTGAGGTAAGCTTGCTGAGCCTTGGGTTGCTGCTGGCATCAAATTAAGCACACTTTGCATCGCATAAAACACACCAGCATTATCACTGCCGACGATGTTAATGACTTCATCATCAATTTCGAGGGTGTAGCTTTCAGCTTTACCGGCATTCAGTGCAGGGTCGACTTTAAGACGAATAAGTTTCTCTTTACCAAGGTTAATATGGTCAGGCTGCGCTTTAAGGCTAATACCATAGTCATCTTGTAAGTCTTGCATAAACACCATTACTTCGTGCTTGAGCTGACCTTGATAACTAATTTGCCAATCATTATTGATGGTTGTTGTACCCCGGTTAAAGTCAACTTTGCGTGGTTTTGGAATAATGCGTTTTAGTGCTTCTTCTTTACTTACAGCAACGTTATCGGCATTGTTTCTTTCAAAGCGTACTTTAGGCGTTGCAAGCACAGATAAATCTTTCGGCTCGTTATAGCGGTATAATTGGTTATCGCGCGTAAACGGCATTACAAATTGTTTAAAGTCTTCGGTATCTGTGTTTGCAAATACCGCTGGCTTATTTTTTCCTGAAACAAAAAATGCACGCGGCATAAAATCGCTGTAAGCAACAACCCATACTTGTGCATCAAAAGGCAGTTCTAGGCTTTCACCCGCTGCTAACCCTTTAAAGCTGCTCGTTGGTACTATACGGTGTAAGTCACCATTAACATGTTCAATATTTAAGCCTGCGACATGTTCGGTCGAAATTTTACGAACAGAGTGAATATAAAGCTGCCAATCACTTTCACCCGCAGGCAAAGCCACGTCAGAGCGATTATTAAGCGTAATTTGACCTAAGAACCCCGCGTCTTTATTACGGAAATTATCTTCTACCGAAAATAGTAATTCAGTGTCTTTAGCAAAGTGATTAACCTGTGATTGCGTCAGTGTCGCATGTGCGACTACAGGTGATGCTACCAGTATCGCGGCGAGTATTGACCTCTTAAAATCCATTACTTTCTCCTCGTTTAAGCCCTGAGTTTACGGTATTTATTCCGTAATATTTGTCATTTTTGTTTATTATTCATACCTATCATATAAAAACTAAAATGACAGCGCTATCATTTTATTAAAAATAAGCGGGTAGCTTCATCGTAGGAAGCGTTTTAACGCTAATTTTATTAAATAGATGTTGCTGCGCAAACGCGCCATGCAAGCATAACGCCTACGGTTTGTTGTAGGCGTGAAATTTATTTCGCGCGAAGAGGTTATAAGTAACGAGTTGCGAGATGCGAGATAAATAAGCTTCGAGAAGCGAGTTGCGAGGTGCGAGCTAAACCGAGAGGGGTGCTTAATGCCACCGAAAAGGTTTGCTTTTTCGGCGTTAAAACGCCTCCTACGTTTGTCGTGTGCATCTTTTGTAGGAGGGGCTTTAGCCGCGAAAGGGTTATAAGCAACGAGCATCGAAAAGCGAGATACGAGCTAATACAGTTATACTGAGAAGGTTGTTTAATGCCAGTTAATAGGTTTGCTTTTCGGCGTTAAAACGCCTCCCACGTGTATCGTGTGCATCTTTTGTAGGAGTGGCTTTAGCCGCGAACTTTATTAAAGAGATGTTGCTGCGCAAACGCGCCATGCAAGCATATCGCCTACGGTTTGTTGTAGGCGTGAAATTTATTTCGCGCGAAGAGGTTGTAAGCAACGAGTTGCGAGGTGCGAGCTAAATCGAGATGGCTGTTTAATGCCAGTTAATAGGTTTGCTTTTCGGCGTTAAAACGCCTCCTACGTGTGTCGTGTGAATCTTTTGTAGGAGGGGCTTTAGCCGTGAATGTTTTAAAAGAGATGTTGCTGCGCAAACACGTCATGCAAACATAACGCCTACGGTTTGTTGTAGGCGTTAAATTTATTTCGCGCGCAGAGGTTAAAGCGGCTTTTAAATCTTCATACAAAGATACTTCTCTTCTAGATACTCATCTAAGCCTTGATGACCACCTTCACGTCCCAGGCCCGACTGTTTCACACCACCAAATGGGGCAACTGGGTTTGAGATAAGCCCTTCGTTGATGCCTATCATGCCGTATTCAAGTGCTTCACTTACGCGATAAATTTGCTTGATGTTGTCACTGTAAAAATAAGCAGCTAAGCCATAAGGCACATCATTGGCAAGTTTCAGTACTTCTTGCTCGTTATCAAAGGCAATAATGCTGATTACAGGACCAAACACTTCATCATGGTAAATATCCATCTCTGGGGTGACATCAGTCAAAATGAGTGGCGCTTGAAAACTGCCCTCAAGCTCCTTATTATCGCCTATTAAAGAAGCCCCTTTGTTCACCGCATCTTCGACTAAGCTTTGTACCTTCTCTTTTGCTTTTGGGTAAATCAATGGGCCAATATCCACCCCTTCATCAAGGCCATTGCCTACTTTTAACTCTGCTACTTTGTCAGTGAGTTTTTCAAGCACGGTTTCAAGCACTGAGCGCTCTACAAAAATACGGTTTGCGGCGACACAGGTTTGCCCTGCGTTTCTAAACTTCGCGCCCATGAGCCCTGTAACGGCGTCATCTAAATTGGCATTTTCAAAAATAATAAAGGGAGCATTACCACCGAGCTCCATCGATGTGTTCTTAATTGTAGAAGCACACTGAGCGAGTAATTGCT
Source organism: Pseudoalteromonas sp. MBR-15 (assembly GCF_053628915.1). Taxonomy (NCBI): domain Bacteria; kingdom Pseudomonadati; phylum Pseudomonadota; class Gammaproteobacteria; order Alteromonadales; family Pseudoalteromonadaceae; genus Pseudoalteromonas; species Pseudoalteromonas sp. MBR-15. The sequence continues at coordinate 176,678 of NZ_JBRJHH010000009.1, read as the reverse complement.
TACCGACACCAGTTGAACCTGTGAAAGTAAATTTACGTACGCGCTCAGACTCTGTCATGATTTCGCCGACCATTTTTGCGTTTTCAGATACCACCACATTTAAGGCACCTTTCACGAAACCGGCTTTATCAGCGAGATATGCAAGTGCAATTGCACACAATGGCGTATGCTCAGAAGGTTTAATAACAAAGCTACAGCCTGCCGCATATGCGGGGGCAACTTTACGCGTGATCATGGCAATCGGGAAATTCCACGGTGTAATACCTGCCACCACACCCACGGGCTGCTTTATTGTTGATAAACGATGCTGACTATCCGTCGCAGGAATACTATCGCCGTAACTGCGTTTGGCTTCTTCGCTAAACCATTTAATAAACCCGGCGCCGTACTCCACTTCACCCAATGCTTCTTTTAAAGGTTTACCTTGCTCTTTGGTCATTAACTCAGCAAGTTGTTGTTTATGCTCAATGACTAAGTCGTACCAACGTCGCAACGTTTCACTGCGCTCAGTCGCCGTTGTTTGCTTTAGTTTGCTAAAGGCTTCGTCGGCACTTTTTATAGCCAGTTCAACCCCGGCTTTATCAATATTAGAGACATGGGTAATAGCCTCTGCGGTTGCGGGATTATCGACACTAAAACGCTGGCTTGTAGAATAAAAGTCACCGTCGATAAATGAATCAGAAAAAACCAAATCAGACATAGAACCTCCAAGTTAAAGACACTAGAAATCAGAAATCTGACGACTATCATCTGAAATCTACTATCTGACAGCTAAAAAACAAAAAACCGCTGTAGAGACCAAGCAACTACAGCGGTTTTTAGGTATTCAAAGCCGTTAAGAATTAATGCTCTTCATTAACGATATTGAGATTATACTTTGGAATTTCAACCACAAGATCTTCATCTTTAATGATTGCTTGGCAACCAAGACGTGACTCTGGTTCAAGTCCCCATGCTTTATCTAACATGTCGTCTTCTAGCTCATCACTTTCGTCTAAAGAGTCAAACCCTTCGCGAATAATTAAATGACATGTCGTACACGCGCATGATTTTTCACAGGCATGTGGGATGCTAATGCCATTTTTAAGCGCAACATCTAATACAGTTTCGCCTGCAGGTGCTTCAATTGCTGCGCCTTCTGGGCATAACTCTTCGTGTGGAAGAAAAATAATTTGTGGCATACCTTACCTCGTTAAACTTCGTCTACTGACTGCCCTTGCAGCGCTTTTTTAATTGATGCGTCCATTCTACGCGCAGCAAACTCGCTACTTGCATTATCTACAGCTTCAATCGCTGCTTTAATTTCTGCCGGTGTTGTGGCACTTTCGCGTACCGCAATAAGTTTAGCAATTTCTGCTTTTAACACACTTAATTCTTGTTCATCAAGCAATTGGCTATCGGTTGCGAGTGAAGCTTCAAGTGCTTCAACAACACGTAATGCTTCAACTTGCTGCTCTTTGAGCATTCGCGCTTCCATGTCGTCTTTGGCATTTGTCATCGACTCTTTCAGCATATTAGCAACTTGATCATCCGATAAGCCAAATGAAGGTTTTACCTGTATTTCAGCTTGCACACCGGTTGATTTTTCCATTGCTGATACGCTCAATAGACCATCGGCATCAACTTTAAAAGTAACACGAATATGCGCAGCACCTGCCGCCATAGCCGGAATGCCCTTTAAGCTAAATTTAGCCAACGATCGACAATCATCTACTAATTCACGCTCGCCTTGCAGCACGTGTAATGACATCGCCGTTTGACCATCTTTAAAGGTGGTGAACTCTTGTGCACGTGCCACCGGGATTGTGGTGTTACGTGGAATGATTTTCTCGACCAAACCGCCCATGGTTTCAAGACCAAGCGAAAGTGGTAGTACATCGAGCAATAACATGTCTGAATCAGGCTTATTACCCACTAACACATCTGCTTGCAGTGCAGCACCAAGGGCCACAACACGATCGGGGTCAATTGAGGTCAGTGGTTCTTTATCAAAAAATGCCGCAACTTGAGAGCGTACAATCGGCATGCGGGTAGATCCACCCACCATAACAACTTGCAGTACTTCTTGGTTTTCGATACCGGCATCTTTAACCGCACGTCGGCACGAGCGAAGCGTTTTCTTTACAAGTCCTAGCGCCAATTCATCAAAGGTTTCGCGCGTTACTTCAACTGTGTAGCTTTGGCCATCAAACTCTAAGCCAACGTTCACTGTTTGGTATTGGCTTAATGCTTCTTTACAGGCTTTTGCTTTATTGATGAATAAACGTAAAACCGATGCCGATAACTCGTTAACACCCGTTTGCTGCTTAAAGTAGTCAACCAGTAATGAGTCGAAATCGTCACCGCCTAGGCTCGAATCACCGCCTGTCGCCATGACTTCGAATACCCCTTGATGCAGGCGTAAAATAGAGATATCGAAAGTACCGCCGCCCAAGTCATAAACGGCAATAATGCCTTCTTGACCTGAGTCTAGGCCATAGGCAACTGCCGCCGCTGTTGGCTCGTTGAGTAAGCGTAAAACATTAATACCCGCAAGTTCAGCCGCGTCTTTGGTGCTTTGACGCTGTGCATCATCAAAGTACGCTGGCACAGTGATCACGGCGCCCATAATATCTTGGCCGGCAAAGCTTTCTTCAGCACGTTGTTTTAAGGTTTTTAATATTTCACTTGAAGCAGACACCGGGCTGATTGCGCCAGCAACAGTGCTAATGGCAAGTGAGCCATTATGTTCACAAAACTGATACGGTAATTGACCGTAACTTTGCTCAATTTCGGTTTGTGTTTTGCCTAAGAAGCGCTTCACTGAAATGAGTGTATTTGCTGGGTCTTGTGTAGCCGCTGCAGCCGCTTGTTCACCCACTAATATGCTGTCTGCTTGGTACTGAACAACCGACGGCAGCATTGCATTACCTGCAAGGTCTGTTAGTGTGCGAGCTTCGCCACTTTGGACAGTCGCAACAAGTGAATTTGTTGTACCTAGGTCAATACCCACTGCCAATTTGTGCTCATGTGGTGCCGCGCTTTGCCCCGGCTCAGCAATTTGCAATAATGCCATAATGCTCTTTTAAACTCTTAAATAGCTGTTAAGTTACAACTAACGATTAATCATCAAATAAACTGTCTTCAATTCGCTCAAGTTCTTCGCGTAGCTTATAAACAAACTTTAACTTACGAATATTATCCGCCGCTGCCTGCCATTGCTGTTCATCATTGCTTGCTAGCTGAGCAGCCAGTTCGTTGCTGTATTGCGTGTCTAACTGTTTAATTTGCGTTTCAAACTGGGCAATTGCTGCATCAGGATCTGCGGCATTTTCAAGCTCTTCGAGCTCTTCTCTAAGCTCCATTTGCTGCATTAAGAATAGCGGATCTTGTAATGTTTGTTGTTCAGCACGAATATCAACGCCCAACTCACTAAGCATGTATTCAGCACGCTTTACCGGGTGTTTTAATGTTTGTAATGCATCATTGATTTCAGCCGCGTTTTGCACAGCAAGTAGTTTATCGCGGCTACTAGCACTGGCATGACGATCTGGATGAACTGCACGTTGCAGCTCGAGGTAGTGTTTATTAATAGTCGCTAAATCAATGTTATAGTCTACTGGAATCGCAAATAACTCAAAGTAACGCATTACATAATCCAACTCGGTAAACAGAAAAAGAACAAAGCCCTACACAGGTAGGGCTTCAAGCAAGGAAAACGTGCTAGCTTAAACGGTAAAGCTTTCGCCGCAACCACACTCATCCGCCTGATTTGGGTTATTAAACTTAAACCCTTCGTTCAAACCTTCTTTAGTGTAGTCAAGTTCAGTGCCGTCTATGTACACTAAGCTTTTTGCATCAACGATTACTTTCACACCGCGACATTCAAAAACTTCGTCGCCATCTGCTAACTCATCAACAAATTCAAGAACATAAGCAAGACCTGAACAGCCCGTCGTTTTAATGCCTACGCGAAGGCCAATGCCTTTACCGCGATTTGCTAAAAATGATTCTACGCGGTTTGCTGCCGCATCTGTCAATGTCACTGCCATGAATTTATCTCTTACTTCGCTTGTTTGCTTTTGTAATCAGCAATCGCTGCTTGAATCGCGTCTTCTGCTAAAATTGAACAGTGAATTTTCACTGGTGGTAATTCAAGCTCTGCACTGATATCAGTGTTTTTGATTGTTGAAGCTTCGTCTAATGTTTTACCTTTTACCCACTCTGTTACAAGTGAAGAAGAGGCGATTGCGCTACCACAACCATATGTTTTAAATTTTGCATCTTCAATAACACCTTCTGGTGATACTTTAATTTGCAATTTCATTACGTCACCACACGCAGGTGCACCCACCATACCTGTTGCAACAGATGGATCATTTTTGTCTAAAGAACCCACGTTACGTGGATTTTCAACATGATCGATTACTTTATCACTATAAGCCATAATACTATCCTCACTACCTGCTAGCGGCGGCGATCACTGATTAGTGATGCGCCCACTCAACTGAATCTAAATCAATACCTTCTTGATGCATTTCCCATAAAGGAGACATCTCACGTAAACGGCCAATCGAGTTTTTGATTAGTTCGACGGTATAATCAATCTCTTCTTCAGTCGTAAAGCGGCCAATGCTGAAACGAATTGAGCTGTGTGCTAATTCGTCGTTACGGCCTAACGCACGTAGTACATAAGAAGGCTCTAAGCTTGCTGAGGTACAGGCTGAACCTGATGAAACAGCAATGTCTTTAACAGCCATTAATAACGACTCACCTTCAACAAAGTTGAAGCTGATGTTTACAATACCCGGAACTGACTGACTTGGTTCACCATTAAAGTAAACTTCGTCCATATCAGCCATAATGCCATCAACCAAACGCTTACGAAGTGCGCTGATATGTGCATGGTCTTTTTCGAAATCTTCTTTTGCGATTCTAAATGCCGCACCCATACCCACTAATTGGTGAGTAGCCAGTGTGCCTGAACGCATACCACGCTCATGACCACCACCGTGCATTTGTGCTTCTAAACGAGCACGTGGCTTACGACGAACATACAATGCGCCAACACCTTTCGGGCCATAGACTTTGTGGCCAGAGAACGACATAAAATCAACTTTTAACTGTTGCACGTCGATAAGTACTTTACCTGCACTTTGTGCCGCATCAACGTGGAACATAATTTTGCGCTCACGGCACATTTCGCCGATGGTCGCGATATCTTGGATAACACCTAGCTCGTTGTTAACGTGCATGACACTAACAAGTACCGTGTCGTCACGCATAGCGGCTTCAAGCTTTTTAAGGTCAAGTAAACCGTTTTCTTCAACGTCCATATAGGTTACTTCAAAACCTTGACGCTCTAATTCACGACATGTATCAAGCACTGCTTTGTGCTCTGTTTTAACCGTGATGACGTGCTTGCCTTTCTTTTTATAGAACTGTGCAGCACCTTTAATGGCGAGGTTATTTGATTCTGTAGCACCTGAAGTGAAAACAATTTCACGTGGATCAGCGTTAATCAGATCAGCAATGTCTGTACGCGCTTGATCAACCGCTTCTTCTGCTTGCCAACCAAAACGGTGTGAGCGTGATGCAGGATTACCAAAATTACCGTCCATAGTCAGGCATTGCATCATTTCTTTTGCCACACGTTCATCAACAGGCGTGGTTGCTGCGTAATCTAAATAAATCGGTAACTTCATTTCTCTCTCCGCTTTCGTCAAGCTACAGTTGACAGCTTACTTGAATGTTTTCCAGTTGCTTAATTGCAGTGTTGATGCTGTTATCTTGGCGCGATGCGACTTCTTTCACATCTGATTTTTCTACCAATTCAGCAAGGGTAATACTATTTAAAAAATCTTCGATACGCGCGCTTAAATCTGACCACAATGTATGAGTCAAACAGCGCATGCCACTTTGGCAGCCACCCGTTGCACCATGGCAGCGAGTTGCATCAACAGACTCATCAACGGCATTGATAACATCGCCAACAGAAATTTCATTCGCGCCACGTCCTAATAAATATCCACCACCTGGGCCACGCACAGAAGTCACAAGGCCATTTTTACGTAAACGGGCGAATAATTGTTCGAGGTAAGACAACGAAATTTCTTGTCGCTCAGAAATATCGGCAAGGGGCACTGCACCCACATTTGTATGGAGTGCAACATCCAACATGGCGGTTACTGCGTATCTGCCTTTTGATGTTAACTTCATGGAGCCCCCGATGTTACTGCACGCTAAGGTGTGCAAATTTTAATTACCAGACCAAAATAGTCAAGTATTATCACGTGATAAAAATTGATACTTGCCATTGATAAAACCGAATACCCGACTAAATTGGTCAAGTACTATGTCTATTGTAATTACCTGAGTAATTTAGTCAAGTATTATGCTTATAACCTGTGATTATTTTATAGACTTATTAATTGAAGTCAGAATGCCGCGTAAGATATTCATTTCGGCTTCTTCTGGGCGCGCACGATTAAACAAACGACGTAATTTAGTCATCACCATACCTGGGTGCTGTTTGATGATAAACCCGGTGTCGTTTAATGTTTGCTCTAAATGCTCATAGAACAACTCAGTTTGTTTTGCGTTAGGGTAAGTAACGTCGTCTTGTTCTTGCTGTTTTGGCTGGGTGTTTAAATACGCCATACGTGTTTCATAGCACAGGGTTTGTACTGCCATAGCAAGGTTTAATGAGCTGTATTCTGGGTTCGCAGGAATGCACACATGATAGTTACACTGTTGTAACTCTTCATTGGTTAAACCGCTATTTTCACGACCAAACACGAGTGCAACCGGGCCATTCGCCGCTTCTGCCACTAATTTTTCACCACATTCACGTGGCTCAACCATCGGCCAAGACAAGGTGCGCGAACGAGCACTGGTGCCAATCGTTAAACTACAATCAGCAATCGCATCAGCAAGGGTATCAACAACCACGGCTTTGCCTAAAACATCGGTTGCACCTGCAGCAAGCGCACTGGCATGACTATCAATTTCACATGCAGGGTCAACAAGATAAAGGTTTGATAAGCCCATCGTTTTCATAGCACGTGCTGCTGAGCCAATATTACCAGAATGAGATGTGTTAACTAATACGATACGAATATCATCAAGTGTCATTGCGTTGTTACTTACTGAATGTCAAAAATTGCGCGAATTCTACCATGAAAGCTATTCTGGAGGCTATACAGATCACGCGATCAATCAGTATTGATCACAGATCATGGGCGGTGCTAGGGGTTTTTCTTTTACTAGTACATCCTTATTTTTAGTATCAGATTTATGTATGAAACGCCCCGTATAATTTTTAGCTTTTAAAAATAGTCAGATAGAAATTTAATTTAAAATCAGTTCAGTACAAAAAACAACCAAAAGTATTTCCGCTTTGTTGTTTACTTTGCAGTAAAAACCGCTAGAATACGCCGGCTTAAATATATTCGTTCTTTTACAACCCAAAGGTAATGCTATGCATCCAATGTTAAACATTGCGGTTCGCGCTGCGCGTAACGCAGGCAAAATTTTACTTCGCGCAAGTGAAGACTTATCAAAAGTTGATGTACAACAAAAAGGCACTAACGATTTAGTGACTAACATCGATAAAGAAGCTGAAGCCGCAATCCGTGACACTATTTTAAGATCTTACCCTGATCACTGTATCGTTGGTGAAGAACTAGGTGAGCACAAAGGCAAAGATGCAGATTACCAATGGATTGTTGACCCACTTGATGGCACAACAAACTTCATCAAGGGTATCCCTCATTACGCAGTATCAATCGCACTTAAAGTAAAAGGTCGTTTAGACCAAGCTGTTATCTATGATCCAATTCGTGGTGAATTATTCACAGCGTCTCGCGGTCAAGGCGCACAGCTTAACAGCAAGCGTTTACGTGTATCAAAAACTAACGAGTTAGCAGGTTCTATTCTTGCTACGGGTTTCCCGTTTAAACAAAAGCATCACTTAGACGCATACTCTGAGGCATTCAAAGCTTTATTTATTCACACGGCTGATATTCGTCGTGCAGGTTCTGCTGCTCTTGATATGGCGTATGTTGCAGCTGGCCGTGTTGATGGCTTTTTCGAAATTGGCCTTAAACCTTGGGATACAGCCGCTGGTGAGCTTTTAGTTAAAGAAGCGGGCGGTATGGTTGTTGATTTCGCAGGCGGTATTAACTACAACCAAAGCGGCAACATTATCTGTGGCGCGCCAAAATTAACACAAGCAATCATTCGTGAAATTCGTCCAGTATTAACTGAGTCACTACTTCGCTAATGACCCATTAGTTCTAACGCGTGATTAGCATGACAAAAAGGAGCTACGGCTCCTTTTTTTGTGGCTGAAAATAGTCATTCTCCAACTTTATTTCTATGGCACTCTTTTCTGTAAACGGCAGACCGGCTAAGTCTTCAGCAAAGTAACTGTTGAACAGCTGATCAAACTCACCTGAGCTTTTCATCGCGTTTAAGCCTGTTAATAATACCTCGGCTAGCTCTGGCTTGTTATTGCTAACAAAAAAATAAAAAGCGCTCGGGTAGCTAATATAGACATTGGGCACAATCGCCAGTTGCTCACTATTTATTTGCTTAAGCTCTGAAGTCACCTCGATAAATGAACGCGGGAAGTAATCAACCCGGCCACTTATAACTAAGTTAAACATTGCTTGATAATTCGCCAGTGGCCGAACCGCTAAGCCATTTTGCGCCAATATTTTTGTATCAGGCCAGTCATGACCTTGTATAGCGGTAAACGCCATTAAGTCTTGTTTAGTTTTTACCTCTTTAAACCGCGGTAAAAATTCACGTTTTGTAAGCAGTGCGCGTTTACCGATAAACCCTTTAAATAAAGGGACTGGAACAGCAATCGCTAGATGCTCTCGCTCTGGGCTGGTCATACTCCAATAGACATCGGCTTGGTTTTCGTCGAGCATGAGTAATGTGCGCTGTTGATGAGGGTGCACCAGTACTTCGTTTATAACGGTGGGATACTTTGCGGCACGAAACGCTGCAGCTAACAGCGCGTGTAAATAATGATCGCGCTGATACAAGGGACGTTGCTCTATGGCTAAGTTCACCACATTTTTGGCATCAATTGGCAGGCTGCATCCTAGGCTTAGCACAACAAGGATTGCACTACATAGTCGCTTCATTATTATTATTCTTAACGTGTTTTTTTTAACCTACACTGGCTTAGAGTGAGACACAAGTGAAATTGGCCGAACTCAAATTTTCTTCATAACCCGATTTGCAGGGTATCATCGCTGGCGACACTTAGCCTCACCACTGCCGGGGCCGGACAACGGCGCTTACAAACAAATAAGTGACTCGTTTTGAAGCGTTTGGCCTCTTTTTTCGCATCGGTTGCGAGTGCTGCAACTTGGTGGCTATTAATGCATTGCTCAAGGTCAGGTTTAACGAGACCAATCGACAGCGTTAGCAAAGGTACAAACTGTTTTTTACCTTCGCGGTTACTCGCCCAATACCCCCCTTGCGAGATGTGTTCAGGGGTAAAAAAGGCGCGTGATTTTTCTTCAAATTCTGAAATGATCGCATGGCACCTATGCTCTGCATCGTCTTTATCGAATACCACCATAAAATCATCGCCACCAATGTGACCAACAAAGCCTTTGCTTTTGCTACAAACATCAACGATCACTTCGGCTAATAATTTGATCACACTGTCGCCACTGGCGTATCCATACAAATCATTAAATTGCTTAAAGTGATTTAAATCGACATACGCTAACGAAAATGCATAACTGTTGCGCAGCCTTAATTCGATAGCTTCATTTATTGCCACATTACCGGGTAGCATGGTCAATGGATTTGCGTGTTGAGCGTGGCGTATTTTTTCTTCGGTGATGTGTTTGAGAATATTACGTAAAGGTGCCAATCCTAAGTAGTCGCCGTTGCGTGTTATGACGATATGGCGGCGAATATCGAATTCAAATTCGGTGATTTGTTGACTAACCGTATCAAGCAATTCGTTTTCATCGACCACTAGCGGTTGCTTATCCATTAGTGCGGTAACAGGCTGCTTATCATAAAGCGCGTGACCATAAGGAGCTGCAAACACCTCGGTAAGTTGATCTCTGTGTAATAAGCCTACGGGACTATTTTGTTCAAGGACAGCAAGACTAGTGAGTGTTTTATCTTGCTCAAAAATACTGTGCGCATCTTTACAACGAGTATTCGCCTCAATACTGGCATGCTCAACAGCAAGCCAACCGATAGCCATTGATTGTTCAAAGCTGCTGCTGTTGTCTGATGATTCAAGGTGTTTTAAGCAATGCAGATTAATTTGGTAGCTGGGCTGTAAACTCGGTCTTTCTAATAAAAAGCCCTGTGCATGCTGCACTCCTAAACTTTCGAGTAAACGTAACTCTTCTACGCGCTCGATACCTTCGGCAATCACTTGGGTATTCGTGGCTTTAGCCAATACAATGATTGATTTTAGAAACTCTTTTTTCACCACACTTTGGTCACAGTGATCAATAAAGTAGCGGTCAATCTTTACAAACTCAGGGCATAACTCAGACCACTGCTTTAACCCCGAATAACCTGCCCCTAAATCATCAATGGCAATTGAAAAGCCTAATTGACGATAATGCGCGATGGTCTTTAACAGTAAACATCCGTCGTCTACTTTTTCTTGTTCAGTTACTTCAATGACAACGCGATTAGCCGCCAGCCCAAAATGTTCAACTAGGTGTAATGTTTCGCCTTTAGGATGACATGGGTCGAGCAGTGTTTTAGGGCTGACATTTAAGAACAATTTACCTTGCAGATTGAGCTTAACAAAGTTTTCAATGGCTTTACTGCGACACAAAAGCTCAAGTTCTGAAATTTTATTGCAGGCAATTGCAGCAGAAAATAAAGCGCTGGGCATCTCAAGTTCAGAGCTTTTTGGCCCCCGACTTAAAGCCTCGTAACCCAAAATATGTTGATTAGAAACATCAAAGATGGGCTGAAACAGCGTTTTAATGTCACTGTTTTCTAATATTCGCTGTAGTTGTGCACTCACCTTTCACCTAGTTTCTGTCATACAAATAGATGACTAAATTAGCAATCTAGTATGACAATTTTATGGCAAGCGCTGCGCTTCATTCACCTCTTGTTCATTTATTCCCACTAATTCCAATTGCTTAATGCGCGCTAAGCTATCGATCATTTTTAGTTCAGCCTGTTCAATATCAACATGATTCATTTGTTGTTGTGTCGTCATCGCCAAAACGGCTAACGGATTAAGTAACAGCTGTTGTATGTGATAACAGTTAGGCCCTGTAAAATCGGGTAACTCAGGTTGTAAATTAAGGGGCTCATTGTCACTAGAGATTGCTGTAAGCGGTGTGCTTTCAACATATTCAGTAATAGCGTCTAATGTCTGCTTACACTCTGGAAACACCTGATTAAACGCTAAAAATAATCCCTGTGATGAATGAACCAACGACAACAGCATGGATTTAACTTGCTGCGTATCTGACTGCCCTTGCAGTGCTGTCACAACCTGCCACGCCAAACTTTGGTACTCACCTAATTGTTGTTCTGGCGTTATTGTGGGTGGCTTTGGTGCTGACTCAGCTTGCTTGGCAACCTGTTGCTCTTTGCAACCGAGCAGTAAAAAAATAATAAATACATTACTTATTAGATACTTCATAATTTCTTCCATAAAAAAACCGCCCAAACAGGGCGGTTCTTTTTTAAGCATGGCTTATTAAGGCATAGGATCGAGATCCGCACCTTCTTTTTCGATTACTTCTGGAATTAAGTCTTCTTTACTTACACCCATTGCAATCGCCACTGCTGATGCAACATACACAGATGAGTAAGTACCGATGAACACACCAAATAGTAATGCTGTCGCAAAGCCGTGAATAGTTTGACCACCCCATACAAACAACGCAATCAATACTAAAATTGTGGTGATTGATGTTACAAGGGTACGATTCAATGTTTGCGTAAGTGAAATATCAATGATTTCTATGGTGTCATCGATACGCACTTTACGGAAGTTTTCACGAATACGGTCAGATACAACGATGGTATCGTTGAGTGAGTAACCTATCACCGCCAAAATCGCTGCTAAAATCGTTAAGTCAAACTCAAGATCCAGTATTGAGAATAAACCTAATGTGATAATAACATCGTGTAATAGTGCTGATACCGCGCCAACCGCAAAACGCCATTCAAAGCGAAATGCCACGTAGATCAAGATACAAATAAGTGCAGTTAACATGGCCAAGCCACCCTGCTCTTTTAAATCTTCACCTACACTTGGGCCCACAAACTCAATACGGCGCATTTCAACACTTGAATCAGTTTGTTTTAAGGCATCAATGATTTGGTTACCAATGACTTCTGCTTTCACGCCATCACCTTGCGGTGCAAGGCGCACAAGAATTTCTTTACTTGAGCCAAATAGCTGAACAGAGAAATCTTCAAAGCCACTTGCCGTAATTGCTTCACGTACTTTTTTCAGATCTGCAGGTTGTGCAAAGCCAACTTCAACCGCTGTACCACCGGTAAAGTCTAAACCGAAGTTTAAGCCTTTTGTAAAAAACGATACGAAAGAAGCCAAAATCAACAACGTTGATAATGTCATGGCAAACTTGCGGAACTTCATAAACGGGAGTGTTTTACCACCGAGTTTTAAGATTTGCATGCTGACTCCTAAATCGACAACTTATCAATACGCTTACCGCCAATAAACAAGTTGATTACCGCACGGGTACCAACAATGGCTGTAAACATAGAGGTGATAATACCAATCGCAAGTGTCACGGCGAAACCAGCAATTGGACCCGTGCCCACTGCAAACAGAATCACTGCTGCGATTAACGTGGTGATATTTGCATCGAAAATCGTGCTAAATGCGCTGTCGTAACCGAAATGAACGGCTTGTTGCGGACTACGGCCGTCGGCAAGCTCTTCGCGGATACGCTCAAATATAAGCACGTTTGCATCAACGGCCATACCCACGGTCAGTACGATACCTGCAATACCCGGTAAGGTTAATGCCGCACCTGGAATTAATGACATAACACCCACGATTAATACTAAGTTCGCACCAAGGGCAATATTTGCCACCATGCCAAACCCTTTGTAATACACCAGCATAAATACAAGCACAAATGCAAAGCCTAGTACCACTGCCGTCATACCTGCTTCGATGTTTTCTTGACCTAGGCTTGGGCCTACCGTGCGCTCTTCTACAATTTGAATAGGAGCAACAAGTGCACCTGCACGTAGTAGTAAGCTCAGATTATGGGCTTCAGCAGGGTTATCAATACCCGTGATTCGGAACGAACGGTCAAGACGTGCTTGAATTGTCGCCACGTTAATCACTTCTTCTACCTTAATTGGAGGAAGTGCTTTACCGTTTTCATCTGTTTTACCCGATGGCTTGTACTCAATGAATACAGTTGCCATGCGCTTACCAATCGCGCGCTTAGTGAACGCATTCATTTTTGCGCCACCTTTGCTATCAAGGCTAATGCTTACTTGCGGACGTTGATACTCATCCATTCCTGATTGCGCACCAGTGATGTGGCTACCTTCAAGAATAATGCGTTTTTTTAGTACCACAGGGTAACCGTCACGCGCCATGATCACTTCAGTGCCTGGTGGTACACGCCCTTGTAAGGCTGCACTTGGGTCAGCATCTTCGTCTACTTCACGGAACTCAAGCGTTGCCGTAGCCCCTAAAATTTCTTTGGCACGGGCTGTGTCTTGTACACCAGGAAGCTGTACGATAATACGCTCAGCACCTTGACGCTGAACGTTTGGCTCAGCAACACCGATTTGGTTGATACGGTTACGGATAATCGTTTCGTTTTGCTTGATAGCGTAATCACGAATTTCTTTAAGCTTTTGTTCGCTCATACTGGCGTAAAAAGCGTTATCACTGCTGCTATCATCAATGTACACATTGAGCGGGTAACGGGTTGATAAAAAGCGCTCTGCTGCGTCTTTATCTTCTTCGTTACGCATTTCAACACGTAAACGCTCGCTGCCAGCTACACGACGAATCGTGCGGTAACGCAGCTTTTCTTCACGTAAATCACTTTTAAAATCTTGTTCCATTTGCTCAAGCTGTGTATCAACCGCCGTCGCCATGTCGATTTCCATAGTAAAGTGAACACCACCACTTAAATCCAGACCCAGCTTCATCGGGTTACCACCCAATGCTTTTAACCACTCTGGTTGTGCTGGAGCCATGTTGATGGCAGAGATGTAATCTTCACTAAGGGAATCACGCAGTAGGTCTTGCGCTTTAAGTTGATCTTCAACATTCTTAAAACGTACAAGGATTTGTCCGTCTTCAAGTTTGCTTGATTTAACAGTAACGTTATGTTCTTTGAGGGTCGCATTTACTTTATCGAGTACGCTTAGGTCAGCATCAGTACCTTTAGTGCCCGATACTTGTATGGCCGGGTCACGACCATACAAGTTAGGAGAGGCATATAAAATACCAACGACTAACACAACAAGAACAAGTAAATACTTCCATAATGGAAACTTGTTTAACACGTGTGAGTCCTTATTTTTATTGTTATAGCGACTTCATAGTGCCTTTTGGCAATACTGCAGAAACAGCTGATTTTTGTACTGTTACTTCTGCTTGGTCGTTTAATGAGATAACGATGAAGTCTTTGTCATCAGCGATTTTAGCAATTTTACCAACTAAACCACCTTGCGTAAGCACTTCGTCACCTTTTGCCATCGCGCTCATAAGGGCTTTATGCTCTTTTACACGCTTAGCTTGCGGACGGTAAATTAAGAAATAAAATACCAGACCAAAAATACCCAACATGATTAGCATTTCCATGCCACCACCTGCTGGTGCTGCACCTGCCGCACTTGCGTGCGCGTTTGAGATGAATAAACTCATTACACTTCCTCTTTAATTTTTCTAAAAATTTAATCTGATGTATCTGCAAGCTCTGGCACTTCTTGGCCGCGGCGTGCATAAAAATCTGCAACAAATTCGTCTAGTTTGCCATGACTAATGGCATTACGTAAGCCTTCCATTACACGTTGATAATAACGTAAGTTATGAATCGTGTTTAGACGTGCGCCTAAGATTTCATTACATTTATCAAGATGATGCAAGTACGCACGTGAATAGTTTTTACATGTATGGCAATCACACTCTGGATCAAGTGGACCGGTGTCTGTTTTATGTACTGCGTTACGGATTTTAACAATGCCACCTGTCACGAATAAGTGACCATTACGTGCATTACGGGTTGGCATTACACAGTCGAACATATCGATACCACGACGCACCGCTTCAACCAAGTCTTCTGGTTTACCAACGCCCATTAAGTAACGTGGTTTGTCGGCTGGCATTTTATACGCACAATGATCAAGAATATTGATCATTTCGTTTTTAGGTTCACCCACTGATAAACCGCCCAGTGCATAACCATCAAAACCAATGTCTTCTAGGCCTTTTTGCGATTGTGCACGAAGCTCAGGGTACATACCCCCTTGGATAATACCAAACAGTGCTGCTGGATTATCACCATGCCCTTCTTTTGAACGTTTAGCCCAACGCAGCGAGAGCTCCATTGAGTCTTTGGCTTCTTTTTCAGTAGCAGGATATGGCGTACATTCGTCGAAAATCATCACAATATCAGAGCCTAAGTCGCGCTGAACTTGCATGGCTTTTTCTGGTGAAAGCATGATTTTTTCACCATTCACAGGCGAGCTAAACATGACGCCCTCTTCGGTGATTTTACGCATTGCACCTAAGCTGAATACTTGGAAACCGCCTGAATCAGTTAAGATAGGACGATCCCAATTCATGAAGTCGTGTAAATCACCGTGTTGCTTAATGATTTCTGTGCCAGGACGCAGCATAAGGTGAAAAGTATTACCAAGGCAGATTTGTGCCCCCGTGTCTTTTACTTCATCGGGAGTCATCCCTTTTACCGTGCCGTAAGTACCTACTGGCATAAATGCAGGCGTTTCTACAACACCACGCTCAAAAATCAAGCGGCCGCGGCGCGCTTTACCGTCAGTGCGGTCTAATTCAAATTTCATATTATCCTCTAGTGTCGGAAAAACAGTCCAACAAGCTATAATTTAACCGCTCGATTCTAACCTGTTTGCGCATTTATTACTATTAATTGGGCTAAATTCAAAAATAAAAAGCCCGCTAGCTAAACTCTCCCCACCATGCAGAATTCAGCGTTGCACAGAGGCTTCATATCAACGCATAGCTTAGTAAGAATGGCTGAAAATAAAAAACCCAGTGAAATGCTGGGCTTTTTACAAGGTGATATAAAAGATGACTAACGCTTATTTACGCGTTAAGAACATGGCATCACCATAACTGAAAAAGCGATACTGTTGCTCAATCGCTGTGTGATAAGCACCCATAATGTTTTCTTGGCCTGCAAACGCGCTCACCAACATAATCAACGTTGATTCAGGTAAGTGGAAGTTAGTGACCATGGCATCCACCACATTGAACTGATAACCCGGGTAAATAAAGATGTCAGTATCACCAAAGTAAGTATCAAGCTTGCCACCATGTACTTTTGCAGCCGACTCTAAAGAACGTACTGAAGTGGTGCCCACCGCAACAACACGCCCGCCTTTTGCTTTGGTTTCGGCTACGGCTTTTACAACCTCATCGGGAACTTCGATATATTCTGAGTGCATAACATGTTCATCAACTGAATCAACACGCACAGGTTGGAATGTACCCGCACCCACGTGCAAAGTAACAAACGCCATGTTAATGCCTTTGTCTTTTAAAGCCGCCATTAATTTATCGTCAAAGTGAAGCCCTGCTGTTGGCGCTGCAACAGCACCGGGTTTCTCACCATACACCGTTTGATAACGCTCACGATCAGCCTCATTATCTGGGCGGTCTATGTATGGTGGTAATGGCATGTGGCCAATATCGTTTAAGATATCTAATACATTTTCGTCTTTAGCAAACTCAAGTTCAAATAGCTCACCGTGACGCGCTACCATGGTTGCTTCGGCTTTGCCTTCAAGGATAATTTTAGAGCCCGGTTTTGGTGATTTACTCGCACGTACGTGAGCCAGTACACGGTGCTCGTCCAATACGCGCTCAACGAGTACTTCAAGCTTACCGCCAGACTCTTTTTGGCCAAACATGCGTGCTGGTATCACTTTCGTGTTGTTAAACACTAATAAGTCATTTTCATTTACCAGAGATAAAATATCACTAAACACTTTGTGTTCAACCTGCCCTGTTGGGCCGTCGAGCGTTAATAAACGACTGCTTGTTCGATCTGCTTTTGGAAAACGAGCAATTAATTCATCAGGAAGGTCAAAGCTAAAATCAGCCACGCGCATAGAGCATATCTCTCATTAATAAAAACGCGCCAAGTTTACTCTGATACGCTTGCCACCTCAAGCAAAGCACCTCGGTTCAAGAACAAACAACCTAACCGTGTAAGCTGGTACAGGCTAATAACCGTTTTTAGGTAAAGTTTGCTTGTAGAATAATAGAAATGTCATTATTCTAACCCATTCACTAAGCATGGGTTCAGTTAAGAGGTAGTAGCGCCATGGCAAAGCAGTTGCAACTGCTAATTTTAAACGCTAGCGTTGCTGAGCGTGAAACAATTAAGTTAACACTCAACAAACTTAATGTTTTTACGTTTATTGAAGCCAACGACTCGCAAGAGGCGTTAAAAATACTTAAAAGCCAGCCGGTGGATATTATTATTACGGGCCTTGAAGTCGGCAAAATTGACGGCTGGCGCTTCTCGCGCATGATTCGCTCGGGGTTATTAAAAACCCCAAAAAATACGCCTATACTGCTAACTCCCCCTATATATTGTGAGCGTATCGCTGAAACAACAGCCCGCAGCTATGGTATTGATGCAGTATTGCCTTTTGAACGCCAAGATATGCTGCCGCAAGTCCTTGCTAATGTCCTGTCGACACACCTAGAAAAAAGCAGCCGCCTTAATTTACTCCTGCTTGAAACGAATAACAACAAAGCAAATAACATCAACGAACAACTCAAACTCAGTTTTGCTGTTACACACACGACATCGACAAAAGCTGCACTGGCGACGTACCTACAACAAAAGTTTGCTATTGTATTGATTGATGCAACTCAATCGCAATCAGATCCCGCAGGCGCGCTGATTAGCGAAATATTGCAGCATAATCCTAAACAAGCCATTGTTACCATCATTGATAACAACGATGCTGATTATGCCGAGCAACTGTTACTCTCTGGTGTTACCGACTTTATACGCGCCCCTTATGATCAGTCTTTACTGAGCAAAGTATGTGACCATGCTGCACGCCGTGAAGATTTTATGGTGAGTTATGCAGAGTTTGCACAAAAAGTTGAGCAACTAAGCCAAAGCCAAAGCCGCTATAAAGAGCTTTTTTCGGCTCACCAACGTATTTTATTGCATTTAAACACCGTGGTATTGGAGTTTGATCAGCAAGGAAATATTCGCTTTATTAACCCTGCATGGGAAAACCTCACGGGATACGGCATTAAATCGAGTTTATCTAAGTCGTTAACTGATTTTTGTTTGCCTGAGTGTCAGCCCAAGTTACAAGATACGATTCAAAGTATTTTGCACGGGGGGGAGCTACAACAGCAAGTTGAGATACAACTGAGTCATAAAAACGGCAATGCCATTTGGGTTGAATGCCGAATGCAGTTAATAAAAAACAGCCGTAACTCTGCAACGATTACAGCCACTATCGATAACATTCACGAACGCAAGCAAGCTGAGTTACAGCTTCGTCATTTAGCATTGCATGACACGCTAACTGAATTACATAACCGCTATTATTTTGATCAACAATTGCAACGTATTTGCCAAGCCAAATACACCAATGGCGATATAGAACATGCGCTTATTTATATCGATTTAGATCATTTTAAAATCATCAATGACAGTAAAGGTCATCAACAAGGTGATATTGTGCTTAAAGAAGTCGCTCAACTCTTTACTGCCAATATTAGCGACGAGCACTTAATTTGCCGTATTGGCGGTGATGAATTTGCGGTTATTCTGAAAAACACCAATTTGCTTGATGCCCATTTAGTAGCAGAAAGTATTTGTATGGCCATTGAAAAACATCAATTTCATTCAGAAGGCCAAGAATATTCAATTAGCTGCTCAATTGGCCTAACACAAATTACCGCACAAAATAATGATCCCAACGAATGCCTTAAGCAAGCTGATATTGCGCTGTATGTTGCAAAAAGCTTAGGCCGTAATCTGGTTCATTGTTATTCAAAAGAAGACACTCACCACAATAGCCTACAAGCAGGGTTAGAGTGGGGCCACAGCATTCGCCAAGCACTGCAACACGATGCAATTGAATTACATTACCAACCAATTTGGGACTTTAAACGTGGTCATGTGGCTTACTTTGAAACCTTACTGCGTTTAAAGCTTGATAATGAGCTTATTTACCCGAATCAATTTATTCCCGCATTAGAGTTACTAAACGACACATACCTGATGGACCAATGTGTTATTCGTAATGCGATTAAAAGTGTTGCTGATTTTCCTGAGCTCAACCAAGTGGCTATTAATTTATCGGCACAGTCATTTTTAGATGAACGATTATTACCGCATATAGAATCGAGCCTACAAGAGTATAACGTTGAACCCACGCGTATTATTTTTGAAATAACCGAGTCAGCCAGTATCAATAATTTAGTGGCGACCCGCGCAATGATAGAGCGCCTCAATGGCTTAGGCTGCCATTTCTCGATTGACGACTTTGGCACTGGCTTTAGTACATTTAACTACCTTAAACAGCTGCCAGCACAACATGTAAAAATTGATGGCTCGTTTGTTCGCGATATGTTGAACGACCCTATCGACCTTGCGCTCGTGAAGGCGATAAACGATATTAGCCGCTCTTTAGATAAGCGCTCTGTTGCTGAATACGTTGAAAATAAAGAAATATTTTTAGCATTAAAAGAGATAGGCGTCGATTACGGGCAAGGTTACTTTATTGCACGCCCGATGCCTGTTGAAAAAATTAGCAGTGAGCTTGAAAGAATCTCTAACAATAAACTTTTTAGCTAACAACTGACTAGCTAATCCGCCCCGAATATTGATACATTTTTAAACAATTTTATTAACTTTTTATCTACCATCCTGAGAATACTCATCTATAATTAATTCACGCCAAGAGATAATGTCGCGTATTTATAGTGATAATCTAAAAAAAACATGACATTACCTTTTATATTACACATACTGAAAATAACTTAACATCTATAAGTTCTTGTATTAGCGGTATTTAGGAGAAAAGTGATGACACAACTAATCGTATTGTTACTGATCGTTAATCTAGGGATAGCATATCAATGTTACCGTAATGCGACCTTCAAAGGGTACCCGGTAAAAGTATTTACAGGGTTGGGCTTAGTGCCTTATTTTAATCTGGTTGTTTGGGTTTACTTATTGTTTTTACCCAGCTTAAAGCCTTTTTCAATGGATGAAAAGCAGCCCTTATAGGCTGCTTTTTTGGTTGGAAAATCAATTAATTAAAATACATAGCTTGATGCACGTTCGAGTAGTTGCGACGATTTAATATTCCCCACTACACACTGTTTAATATCTGCTTTTTTAAACACTTTAATGTGATCCTTTTTACTCTGATCGAGTCCGCGAATAACAACACTGACGTGCTCATCGTCGGGTAAGCTTCGTAAACCACTGCCATAATCACACAACGATAATGCAATACTGTTATTTACACTGTTTGTTAGGGCCATCATTTGCTGCTGCTGCTCTTTTGCGCGCGCTTGCTTTTTCTCTGCAAGTTGTTTGCGTAACCTTTGCTGCTTCAATGACAGCGTTTGCTGCTCTTTTTCAAGCTCTTTAATAGAGGCTTGTAACTCTTTTTTACGTTGCTCAAGTGCTTGATTTTCAGCTTCCTTATCATGACGACGCTCAAATTCAATATCACGTTTTTCGCGTTCAAGATCACGAATTTCACGGCTAATATCACGCTCTTGCTCAGCCACTTCACGGACTTGCTCTGCACTTTCACGCATCATTTCCATCGCGTGCTGATACGCTTCTTGCGTTTTAACGACCACAGCGTCGCTTATCACCTGCACATGGTCACCAAGAATCTCAATGTCGCTTATTTCATCAAAATCAATATCTGGCATAGGTGGCAAAGGAGCATCAGGCACCGATGCAAAAATAGTTGACCATCGCGACCCCCGCACGTCAAAACTAAACACCACACCTTGGTGCTGTAAATAACTTGCTGACACGTTGCTCACTTTGTTATCCGTATCTTGCTTTAAAGCAGCCGTAAGAATTTTTTCCATAATTCCCACTTCACGTTGAATTTTATCTAACTCATCACTACTTTGTGCAAACACAGGGTTCACTGTTGCTACACCACATAGCAATAACACCGCACTGGCTATCATGTTCTTTGGCATTTTAATACTCCACGTTGTTGGCAACGGTTGGCATGGGTCGGCCATCCACTTGCTCTGCTAAATCATTCAATTGCATACGCAAGTATGCTTGGTCTTGGGCGCGCTGCGTTTTGATATAAGCAAGCACACTGGCAATATCTTCTTGTCGCTCTACACGACCCGTTTTAATCGCTTCTTTCGCTAGCTGATACATATGCTGTTGCTGTATGTCATTTTGTGCTGTTAGCATGTTCTGCAATTGATCTATTTGTTTTTGTTGTGACTCTAATAAACGAGTTTGCTTAGCCACTTGCTCAAGCAACTGTGAGTCTGTTTGTTCTGGGCTGGTTATTAATAACCAGGCACACAATGCGATAGACGCAGCCATCGCCCATAAACCAGAACCAAAATACACAGCCTGCTTGTGCGCTTGTGGCATACAAGAACCACGATCCCAGTCAGGTACTGGTAATTGTTGATAGTTAAGACTATGCTGCTGCCACTTTGTCGCATTTTCCATCATCAAGGCATAGTCAGGATTACTTTCGAGCAATCTAATTTGCTCTTCCGTTAAGCTTTCACCTTCTAGCCATGCTGTAAATAACGACTCTAAATTAGCCATCTACTGCCTCCAAATGCACTTTTAACTTACCTAACGCACTGTATAATCTTGATTTAGCGGTATTAGTTGAAATACCTAACTGCTCTGCAATTTCCTCAAATGTGCAATGCTGAAAAAACTTTAACTCTACAACCAAACGCTGCTCCCACGGCAAATTGTTCATCATACTTTTAAGCTCATTATGCTGTTGAGATTGCTGTTGATTCGCTTCTATTTCACTACGCTCACAGGCTTCTTCGGGTAAAGCATCTAGGCTTTGGTGGTGCTTACGGCGACGATAATACTCAACACTTCGTCTATGCACGATTTGGTAAAGCCAAGTATTAAAGCTGCAATCTCCCCGAAAGCTAGGCAAACTCTTATACACAGAAATAAACACTTCTTGCATTAAGTCCATTGCATCATCAGGGTGACTCAACATTCGCAAACAATAGTTATAGACCTGCGTTTCATGTTGCTTCACTAATTTCAACCATGCCCGTTTATTGCCTTGTTGCGCCTTGGCAATTAATGTGTCGAGTGATTGAAAAAACACGGTAGCCTCGTCATGTTATTTATCTATCGTAAAAAGGGTTAATGTATAAAGTTAGTCGAGGGAAGGAAAAAAATAGTTTGCTTTAATAATAAAAAACCCCAAACTTTTATTTGGGGCTGCAATTTATTCTGCTGATTGGGTATGTAAGCTGCATTGCTTGGCAAGAAACAGCTCTAACTGTTGACTAAACAGCCTAAAATCGCGGATTCGCCCGGTGGTTTTACGCCACACAATACCAATATCTCGGTATGCGTCGCTTTGTGATGGTGTTGCCACCATGTCTTTTTTCTCTAGAATGCCCGCGTTAATCGCCATTTGCGGTAAAAAAGTAACGCCCAGTTGATGCTCAACCATGCTCAGTAACGTATGTAAGCTGGCCGCTTCAAACGGGTTAATGCAACTTGAGCGATTTAAATGACAAGCACTTAAGGCATGACCTGTCATACAGTGCTCTCGCTCTAGCAAAAACACACTGGCATCGGGCAACAAGTTAAAGTCTTCGACACCTTTCGCTGGCATATAATCTTTATGGTGAACTAAGCTAAAGTGGTCTTTAGCGAGCACTTGGGTGTGAAACTTTTCGGTATCGAACGGCAACGCAAGCAACGCGATATCAATTTGCCCGTGTTCAAGCTTATCCAGTAACTTTTCACTGGTATCTTCAACAAGTACTAACTCAAGCTCGGTAAATGTTTGCTTGCAAAAGTGATACAACGGCGCCGCGATAAAGCTGGCGATGGTAGGGATTACGCCTAAGGTTAACTTACCACTTAACGGGGTTAAAAAGCTTTTGGTGAGTTCTTTCAAACTTAGCGTATCGTCAATGATTTTACGTGCTTTCTCTACGACCTCTTCCCCAATGGCAGTAAACATTAAGCTGCGATTTTCACGCTCGATAAGCTGACAACCTAAGGTTTCTTCTAAGTTTTGAATCGCACTGCTTAACGTGGACTGACCAATAAAGCAGGCACTTGCGGCACGACCAAAGTGTTGGTGCTGATGAACGGCGAGTAAATATTGTAGTTGTTTAATACTGGGTAAGTTATTCATACTCTTTTTTACTACCTGCAAATAAAAAGACCCCAATACCTAGGGCATTGAGATCTTTTCAAGCTAAAAGTCTGTTAGTACTTTTTAAACGCCGAAGGCTGTTCTCAGTACGTAGAAAATAACAATAGCAAGGGCTGCGCCAACTGGCAATGTAATTACCCAAGAAACTACAATGTTTCTTACAACACCCATGTTAAGCGCTGCGATACCACGTGCCATACCAACACCTAATACAGCACCTACAAGCGTTTGTGTTGTAGAGATTGGTAAACCCGTGCCTGATGCAATAACAACCGTTGATGCAGCAGCTAGCTCAGCAGCGAAACCACGGCTAGGCGTTAAGTGAGTAATACCTTCACCGATTGTTTTGATTACTTTCTTACCTAAAATAGCAAGACCAGCAACAATACCCAAACCACCCAGTGGTAGAATCCACCATGCGATAGCGGCTTTCTTAGCAATTTCACCGTTGTGCTCAACAATGTTTACAACAGCGGCTAGTGGACCAATCGCGTTTGCAACATCGTTCGAACCATGGGCGAATGCCATACAACAAGCTGTTAATACCATTAATACCGCGAACACTTTTTCAACGTTATTAAATTGCATTTTCTTGTCAGCTTTAGGATCAATTTTTAAGCGTGAAATAGCAAACTTACCAATAATACCAACCACGACAGCGATCGCGATAGAAAGTGCGTAACCCTCAACAGCGCCTAGGTTAATACCAATGTGCTTCAAGCCTTTCTTAATCGTAACTAAAGACATAATGAAGCCCGCTAGACCCATATACACAGGGACAAAGCGCTTAGCGTTTTTAAGTGGAGCATCGGTATCAAAAATAAGCTTTTGTGCACTCATAAAGATAAGGTAAGCAATAAAGCCCGAAATTGCAGGTGTTACAATCCAACTCCCCACAATGCCCAGTACTTTATTCCATTGGATTGCTTCGCTGCCAACAGCCACTAAAGCAAAACCAATAATCGCACCGATAATTGAGTGAGTAGTCGATACAGGCCAGCCAAGGAAAGAGGCGATTAATAGCCAGCTACCTGCAGCAAATAACGCGGCAATCATGCCTAAGATCATAAGCTCAGGTATATCAATAAATGGCGTGGCGTCGATAATTCCTTTACGAATAGTTGATGTAACCTCACCACCGGCAAGGTAAGCACCTGCGAATTCAAACACCATCGCAATAATAATTGCTTGTTTGATAGTAAGTGCTTTTGAACCTACTGATGTACCCATCGCATTGGCAACGTCATTTGCACCAATACCATAAGCCATGAAGAAACCGACTGCTGCGGCAATTAAAACTAAAAAAGTGCCGTAATTTGCAATGATATCCATTGTGTGAAACCTTTAATTTTTCGTATTTGAACTGATTTTAAATTAACGAGCTAACATCAGCTCAAGACGAGAACCTACGCGCTCTGCAATATCAGCTAGATCGCCGACCCACTCAATGATCTTGTACAAGAACATCACATCAATTGGGTTTAGTTCATTTTCAACGGCGCGCAATTGACGGCGTATTTTGATTTGCATGTCATCCGTGTCTTGTTCGATTGCATCCAATTCAACGAGCATTTTTTCTACTAAAGTCACTTCGCGACCTTTGAAGCCCGTTTCAAGTAGCTCATCTAACTCGTTAATTGCTTTTGATGCTTGTTTTGTCGCATCAACACAACGTGTTACATAAGCAAGAAAATCTTCTTGAATTTCTACCGGAATCGTCATTTCTCGACCAATTACACGACCTGCAATGTCTTTTGCTTTATTCGCAATTTTGTCTTGTTGGGTAACAAGCTCTAACAAATCGGTACGCTCAACTGGCATAAATAAGCCGCGCGGTAGTTGAAGGCGAATGTTACGTTTCATGTCATCCGCTTCACGTTCTAAATTACGAATGTTTAGACGGATTTCCTCCGCTTCTTTCCATTCTTCTTTAAAAACGTGATTAAAGAAAGGGATCAAAGCTTTGCTTGCTTGATGTACTTTCTTAATGTGATCTTCCATAGGCTTAATAGGAGATTTAGCAAAAACCCCTAAAAATGCATTTGTAGGCATAACTGACCCTTTATAAATTAGTATGCTTTGGCAGGTTCGAATTTTACAGCATTGTGTACGATTTTGAACGCTTTTTCTGCCTGACATCACCAATAATAGACAAAGCGGCCTAAAGCCGCTCGGTTTAAAAATGAAAAGTGCTTAAAAATTTACAGCGACTTTTCGATATCTGCTTGAGATGTATGACGAATATCTTTACCGTTCACAAAATAGATAATGTATTCTGCGATATTCTGACAACGGTCGCCAATACGCTCAAGTGAACGAACTGACCACACTAAATCCATAATTTTAGGGATTGAGCGTGGATCTTCCATCATATATGTCATAATTTGACGCGTAATTGCTTCATATTCACGGTCAACTTTTGCATCTTCTTTGTGAACTTCGAAGGCACATTGCACATCCATACGGGCAAATGCATCAAGTACATCATGAAGCATCTTCGACACTTGGCGACCCATATTTTCAATATTAACAAGAAGATCTTGTTGGTCTTTGGTAAATGAATCAAGTGCCACTTTTGCAATGCGCTCTGCTTCGTCACCAATGCGCTCTAAGTCGGCGATTGTTTTCGCAATCGCAATAACTAAACGTAAATCACTGGCAGCAGGCTGACGACGTGCAATAATGCGTGTGCATTCTTCGTCAATATTGACTTCCATGGCGTTTACTTTGTAGTCGTTTTCACGGACTTTTTGCGCCAATTCTGCATCACCTTTACTGACCGCATCAAGCGCACTATTTAACTGCTGCTCAACTAAGCCACCCATGCTAAGTACATGGTTACGAACATTTTCAAGCTCTTCATTAAAGCGACCTGAAATATGCTTATTAATATTATGTTCCATTGTCTACCTCTATAAAATTCGTTTACGTTACCAAGTGTTTTATTCGACTAGCCGTAGCGGCCAGTGATGTAATCTTCTGTTTTCTTTTTACTTGGTGTCGTAAATAAGGTGTTGGTATCTGAATACTCTATCAATTCGCCCATGTACATAAACGCTGTTTGGTCTGATACACGCGCGGCTTGTTGCATGTTATGAGTAACAATAACCACGGTAAACTTATTCTTTAAGTCGTTAATGAGCTCTTCAATAACTAATGTAGAAATTGGATCGAGTGCCGATGTTGGCTCATCTAACAAGAGCACTTCTGGCTCAATCGCAATTGATCGCGCAATCACAAGACGTTGCTGCTGACCACCTGATAGGCCAAATGCACTATCGTGAAGACGATCTTTTACTTCATCCCACAATGCAGCACCACGTAAAGATTGCTCAACGACTTCGTCTAATTTACGCTTTTCTTTAATTCCTTGTAAGCGTAGGCCATAAACAACATTTTCGTAGATTGATTTTGGAAATGGATTCGGACGTTGGAATACCATACCAACATTACGACGCAGTGCGGCAACATCGACACTTTTATCGTAGATGTTATGACCATGTAGTAAAATTTCACCGGTGATACGACAGCTATCTACTAAATCATTCATACGGTTAATACAACGAAGCAGCGTCGATTTACCACACCCTGATGGGCCGATAAACGCTGTTACCTGACCTTTGGGAATCTTCATATTTACGCCGCTAAGCGCTTGTTTATCACCGTAGTATAGATCTAAATCTTTAATCTCTAACGCAGTTTGCTCTGCGGTTAGATTCTCTAAGTCTAGTTTTGCCGCGCTTTTCGCTTGGTTTACGTGTGGTGCAACTGTAATCATCTCTGTCTACCTATAAAAATTCTGTATTAATGCTCTAGAGCTCTAAACTTTTCGCGTAAATGGTTACGAATACCAATCGCGGTGATATTCAGGGCGATAATTACTGAAACCAGTAAGAATGCCGTGGCATATACAAGCGGACGCGCCGCTTCTACGTTCGGGCTTTGGAAACCAACATCATAAATGTGGAAACCTAAGTGCATAAATTTTCTATCTAAATGTACGTATGGGAAGTTGCCGTCTAGTGGCAATGTAGGCGCCATTTTAACCACACCCACTAACATAAGTGGCGCAACCTCGCCCGCGGCACGTGCAACCGCTAAAATTAATCCAGTCATAATCGCTGGGCTGGCCATTGGAATAATAATACGCCATAAGGTTTCAGCTTTTGTCGCACCCAGAGCTAATGAACCGTGGCGAACAGTACTTGGAATACGTGATAAACCTTCTTCTGTTGAAACGATAACCACAGGTAAGGTTAAAATCGCAAGGGTCAATGCCGACCATATCACACCTGGCGTACCAAAAACGGGGCTTGGCGATGATTCAGGGTAAAATAATTGGTCAATACTGCCACCCAACATGTAAACGAAGAAACCCAGACCAAATACACCGTAAACAATAGATGGTACACCCGCAAGGTTGATAACGGCGATGCGAATCATCTTCGTGACAGCATTTTTGGCTGCATATTCGTGCAAGTAAATTGCCGCAACCACACCAAATGGCGTCACAATAACGGCCATCAGTAATACCATGAACACGGTACCGAAAATCGCAGGGAATACACCCCCTTCGGTGTTTGCTTCGCGCGGGTCATCTGACACAAACTTACCTAACTGTACAAAGTAATGACCTAACTTAGCAAAGAACCCCATGTCATTTGGGAACCACACATCAAGCACTTGATAAAGTGGTAATGTAACAACCTCACCGCGCATATCTTTTACGGTTACTTGGTCACGCTTTGCTTCTTTGCGTAGCGCAAAAAGTTGTTTTTCAAGTACCGAGTATTCTTCACGTAGCTCAGCACGGGCAGCTGCCAGCTCTGCAACACGTTCATCGGTAAGTTCATTATCAAGCTGATACGCTTTTTCTTTTAAACGTAAGCGCTCAAGTTCGTAGTTAATGTGACCAATGTCGCCATTTTGCAGATCAAGTGCTTGGTCATTTAACTCAACAGCACGCTCAACAAGATCATAGAGTACGTCTATTTTGTTCTCTGTGATAACTTCGCCGTCTTTAATAACTTGGTCAACATAGCCGTAAAAATTACCATTTTTACTGCGCTCAAATACGGCAAGTTCGGCCGGCGCTGTGCGTGATTTGATATCGGTTTCTAATACCCAACGGAAATCTAAATCAACGTATTCACGGTTACCGGTTTTAATTAATAAACGTTCTAACTGCTCTTTGTCGTAATGAGATAAATCAACGCCTGTTGCCTCAATACGTGACTTTGCAACGAGCTCACGATCATAAACTTCACCAATCACAGTTTGTTTTGCAACTGAGCCTTGTAACTCAAGTTGAATAACTTCTGATGGCCAGAAAAAGCTTAAACCTTTCCAAGCTATCATGGCTAACAAACCAAGAACTGAGATTAAACTGATGCTCACCGCACCACCGGTCATCCAAATCCAAGGAGAACCAGACTTAAACCACTGCTTTACCATGTCGTGTCTCTCCACCTACATTGAACTGTATTTATCACGCAGTTGCTGACGAACAAACTCAGCCACTGTGTTGAAAATAAATGTGAATATGAATAGTACAAACGCTGCTAAGAATAGAATGCGATAATGCGAGCTGCCTACTTCTGACTCTGGCATTTCAACCGCGATATTCGCTGCAAGTGTTCGCATACCTTGGAAAATACTCCAGTCCATAATAGGCGTGTTACCTGTTGCCATAAGTACAATCATTGTTTCACCCACTGCACGGCCAAGACCCATCATCACTGCTGAGAAAATACCTGGGCTTGCAGTAAGAAGAACCACACGTACCAGTGTTTGCCATTGTGTTGCACCGAGTGCCAGTGAACCATTCGATAAATGTTTAGGAACACTGAACACCGCATCTTCTGCAATCGAGAAAATAGTGGGGATAACCGCAAAGCCCATCGCAATACCGACAACGAGCGAGTTACGTTGGTCGAATGTCATGCCTAATTCATTGGTGAGGTACTGACGAACATTACCATCGAATACCCATGATTCAATTGTGCCACTCATCGCAAATGACAACCAACCAATAAACAGCACAACCGGAATCAATAAGATTGAGTGCGAACCTTCAGGCACACGGTGACGAATAGAAGCTGGCAGCTTATTCCAACCAAATGCAGTCAGTAAGATACCAATCGGTAGTAACAGCAGTAAGCCCACAATCGCTGGTAAATGCTCTTCAATTAACGGCGCTAACCAAAGACCAGCTAAGAAACCCAAAATAACGGTCGGTAACGCTTCCATGATTTCAACGGTTGGCTTTACGACTTTACGCAGCTCACTCGACATGAAGTATGCGGTGTAGATAGCCGCAGATAAGGCAATTGGTACCGCAAATAACATCGCGTATAGTGCGGCTTTAATGGTACCGAATGAAATTGGCACTAACGAGAATTTAGACTCAAAATCATCACTCGCTGAAGTTGATTGCCAAATGTATGCAGGTTCAGGGTAACCTTCGTACCAAACCTCTTGCCATAATGCAGACCACGTTACTTCTGGGTGCTCATTATGGATTTCAATCACTTTCAATGCATCATCAGCAAGAATAAGTGCAGCATTTGAACGCGGCGCAATTGCAAAATTATCAATTGGGCCGTCACTGACTTTACCTTGCCACAGCTTTGCTTCACTGGTGGTGTAGTAAATGCCTAGTTCGCCATTGGCACCCGCAGTAAAGAAAGTGCGGCGATAGAATTCAGTGAAAATACTTAACTTTGATTGTTTGCTGGTTTCAAACGCGCGAATTTTTTGAAACTCACGGCCTTCGTCGGTATTCACCTCAAACCACTGCGAAACTTCGCCATTATCATTGGCAAGCATCAATGAGTTTGCACCGGCAAGTAATTGCGTAGAAACAAGGTTTGCGTTTTCTTCGTTTGCAGCAAGTACTTGAATAAGCTCTACCTCAGACGGATAGCGCGTATCGTAAACATAAATTTGGTTAGCTGAGCGAATCAAGGTGCGCGTCGTATCTGGCGACATTAATAACTCATCAACACGGCCATCAATATCAAGCTCTGTGCGCTCAACGCTCCATTCAACTTCGCCAGTGAACATGTTCTCTTCAGCTAAAAAGCTGCTAAATAAAACACGTTTATCCGCAGTTAACGCAACCACCGCGGTTTTATCTTCGTAATGGCTAAATGCAAACTTCTTAATGGCAGCGCCTTGCTCATCAACTTCTAACGCCACTTTACCCAGAGGGTAATCTAAACGAGGCGTTAATTGACGCTCATTGTTAGGGAATGTGACCAAAAACTTCGGCACCACAACCATAACAGACCCGTTTTCAAGGCCATAAGCGTATTGCCCTTGAAAAGGAGCAGAGCTTGCAAAACTGCTTACATCACTGGGGAGTTCAGTGTTAAGAGTGGTGATTTTTTTACCGAAGTGTTGTTTTTCAACATTGTAAAAATCAACCGTGCCTTTTTCGCCTAGTAAAAAGGCAACTTCGGTTTGTTCTTCAATACCGAGCCCAACAATTTCTGACGCATTTTGTAGTTTGACACTGTTACGTGTCTCTACTTTTGCTGATTCAAAAATAGGTTGAACAACATAAAGAAGGTAAAAGAAAATTAGTAACAGCGCGACAAGCACCATTACACCACCTGCGGAAATACCCCACTTGGCAAACCGATCTTTAAATAGACGGCTTCTATCCGTATGAAAGGTCGGTTTATTCGGATTGGAAGTCATCAAAACACCCTTAAATCTTAACGTTGGGCGCATTATATTTCACCAAGATGACAGTATTGTTACAAACGTCATATTTCAGTGTAATAAAACAGGTATTTTAGATACGGGGTTTATCCCTAAAACATGACCAAAATACTACCAAAAACAATACTCTAAGAATGCCAAAGGAATTAAGCTAACAATTTGTTATCGCTAATTTTTTATTACTCTATGGAAAAAATTGGACAAACGTTAAATCAGCATTAATACTCAATGTGACTTATTTTTTTCAATAATAAGAATCATCTTAACCCAACGCCTCCTTCCTTTTTTGCATTTTTCAGAGGCTTTTTATAGAGAATTAAATATGAAGCAGTTAGTAATTACTATTTTAGGTCCCGATAAACCGGGCCTCGTCGAAGACATTTCAGCCACGATTTTAAGCCATCATGGCAATTGGTTAACCAGTAACTTAAGTCATTTAGCGGGTCATTTTGCGGGCATTATTGAAGCCGCAGTTCCTGAAGAACACTTGCAAGAATTGCAAGATGCGCTGCACAGCTTACCGCATTTAGAGGTAAGAATTGAGCGCGGCACTGATACCTTACCTGACGTGCCTTCTGAAGAAATTAATTTTGTGATCACCGGTAACGATAGACCAGGCATCGTGCAAGAGCTTGCCAGTGTCATTCGCCACAAAGGCGCTAACATTACGCATCTCAATTCAAAACAACAGAGTGCGCCAAATTGGGGAGTGCCAATTTTTAGCGCGGTGGCCACCGTTGCGCTACCAGTGGGGATGAACAAAGACGAAGTTATCAGTGCGCTTGAATCGATTACCACCGATCTTATTGTTGATATAGAAGATGCTTAATCAACGACTATAAGGGCACAAATAACCCTTGATACCTAACGACGTGTCACATTAGTGACACGTATGTCACATAACCGTCATCTGCATCCTCTATATTCTAACTAGCCAGAAACGTTGGAAAAACAGATGAACGCAAGTCACTCCTCTTCGCACGCCGTCACTTACTTTGCCAAAGAGCTTAGTTGGCTGTCTTTTAATGAGCGCGTACTGCAAGAAGCAAAAGACAAGTCGAATCCAATCATCGAACGAATGCGCTTTTTAGGGATTTATTCAAACAACATGGACGAATTTTTCCGTGTGCGTGTCGCCGATGTTAAGCGTCGTATTCTTCTTAACAAACTGCCTGATGCGAATTTTGAAGAAGACGAAATACTGTTACAGCAAATACAAAAAAAAGTACTGCAACTAGGTAAGAAATTTAATCAAATTCATAAGGATATTTTAGCCGACTTAAATGAGCACAATATTCATGTTGAATTACCCGAAAAGTTAAGCGAATTCCATTTAAACTGGCTAGAAAAATTCTTTCACGACAGTGTATTGCAACATATTTTACCTATTTTGATCACTGAGAAAAAAGACTACTCCGATCAAATTAACGACACAATGACCTACTTTTTTGTCGAAATGAGTACGCAAAAAAGCCATTACGCAATGCTTGAAGTCCCTACCGACCGAGTGCCGCGTTTTATTATTTTGCCGCCAGAGAAAACTCGTCGCCATAAAACCATTGTGATGCTGGATGACATCATCGCTTATTTTATTCGCGATGTGTTTAGCAGCTTTTTTAGTTTTGATGATATTCAGTGCTATGCAATTAAATTAACCCGTGATGCTGAGTACAATCTAGATGATGAACTTGAAGAAGGGTTGCTCGATAAAATGTCGAAGGGGCTAAAACAGCGGATTTATGCCGAGCCTGTACGCCTTGTTTATGATGAAAGCATGCCCGATGACATGCTCAGTGTCATGAAAAAACGCCTCAATATAAGCCAGCATGATGCGCTTATTCCTGCAGGACGCTATCGCAATTTTAGAGACTTTATCGCCTTTCCGAATGTGGGTCGCCAATACTTAGAAAATAAACCATTAGTGGCGTTAAAAAGTGCTGCATTTAATCAGTTTTCAAGTGTGTTTGACGCGATTTCAGCACACGATATTTTACTCTACTACCCCTATCATACCTTTAATCATTTATTAGAGTTTGTTCGCCAAGCTGCGTTTGACCCTGATGTTACGCAAATTAAAGTAAATATATATCGCGTTGCGAGCCAATCGCGCTTAGTGTCAACGCTGATTAATGCTGCAAAAAATGGCAAGCATGTCACAGTTATGGTTGAGTTAAAGGCGCGCTTTGACGAGCAAAATAATATTGAGTGGGCGAAAACGCTGAGTAATGCTGGGGTTAAAGTTATTTTTGGTATTCCCGCATTAAAAGTGCACAGTAAATTGTGCGTTATTCACCGTAAAGAAAAAAACACCGTCGTGAAGTATGCTCACATTGGGACGGGTAATTTCCATGAAAAAACCGCAAAAATTTATACCGACTTTAGCTTATTCACCAAACACGAGGGGATCACAGAAGAGTGTGACAGCGTGTTCAAATTTATTGAAAGTAGCTACCGACCTTTTCATTTTGAACATTTAATGATTTCGCCTGTCAATGCGCGCGAAACGATTATGGCGCTCATTGATGATGAAATAGCCCTCGTAGAGCGTGGAAAACAGGGCCGTATTACCTTAAAAGTGAATAATTTAGTTGATAAGCAGCTTGTCGATCACCTTTATTTTGCTGCAAGACGCGGTGTTAAAATACGTATTATCGTTCGCGGTATGTGCTCATTAGTCCCTACAACCACCAGTGCGCATGACAATATTCGTATCATAAGCATTGTTGACCGATTTTTAGAACATCCCAGAGTGATGGTGTTCCATAACAATGGTGATGAAAAAGTCTATATTTCCTCTGCCGATTGGATGACCCGAAATTTAGACCATCGTGTCGAAGTGGCCGTTCCTATTTTTGATGCAAAACTTAAGCAACTCATTATTGATATTCTTGAGCTACAGTTTAAAGACCGAACTAAAGCACGTTTGATCGACAGTGAGCAGAAAAATCACTATGTTCGCCGAGGTAATCGCAAGAAAATTCGCTCGCAAATTGCCATCTACGATCACTTAAAGAAATGGGAAAGTAACTATAATAATGAATGATTATCCTTCAATTGCTGCAGTAGATTTAGGCTCAAACAGTTTTCATTTAGTGGTCGCAAGAGAAGTCGATGGCTCTTTGCAAATACTCCATAAAGAAAAGCAGCGGGTATATTTAGCGGATGGCTTAGATGATAAAAATCATTTGAGCCAAGCGGCAATCGAACGCGCTTTAGCTATCCTTAAGCAGTTTGCAGCCACATTACAGGACTTTCCACTTGAGAACGTGAAGGTTGCCGCCACGTATACACTAAGACGTGCCAAAAACATTCACTCGTTTTTAACCCAAGCCAGTGACGTTTTTCCATACCCGATTGAGGTCATTTCAGGACAAGAAGAAGCGCGCTTGATATACCAAGGCGTCGCGCATTACATTCATCATGATAATAATCGCTTAGTCATTGATATCGGCGGTGGAAGCACCGAATTAATTATCGGTAAACACTTTAAGCATCGCTTACTTTCAAGCCGAAACATGGGGTGTGTCAGCTATACAAAGCAGTTTTTTGCTGATGGACAAATTAATGCCAAACGCTTCGCGAAAGCACAAATACGCGCAGAGCAAGAACTTGAAGTTATCTTTGCGAACTACATCAACACAGGTTGGCAATCTGTCGTGGGGACATCGGGTACAATAAAATCAGTTTTGGCAATGATTAATGCAAATGACGCAGAGCAAGAGCTGATTACTCTTGAAAGACTGCATGAGCTTAAAACGCAATTTATTGCCGCTAAACAGATTCAAAATTTACACATTGAAGGTTTAACACCTGAGCGACAAGAGAGTATTTGTGGTGGGCTCGCGATTTTAATTGCACTCTTTACGCTTTTCGACATCGATGCGATGCAATACAGTGACTTTTCACTGCGTGAAGGGCTCTTGCATGAAATGCAGCAAAAACTCGCACACAAAGATATTCGCACCAATACCATTCATAATTTAAGCGATCGCAATACCATCGACAAAGAACACGCAAACCGCGTATCTAGCACCGCTGAATGGTTATTTGAACACGTTAAAACACCCTGGCAGCTCAGCCATCCCGATTTTTTAAATTTACTTAATTGGGCGGCACAGTTACATGAAATAGGGCTGGGCATAAACTCATCTGGTTTACATAAACACAGTGCTTATATTGTGGCAAATAGTCAGCTTCCGGGCTTTACACAGCAACAGCAAACGCTACTCAGCTGTATGATCCGC
Organism: Pseudoalteromonas sp. MBR-15; assembly: GCF_053628915.1. Taxonomy (NCBI): domain Bacteria; kingdom Pseudomonadati; phylum Pseudomonadota; class Gammaproteobacteria; order Alteromonadales; family Pseudoalteromonadaceae; genus Pseudoalteromonas; species Pseudoalteromonas sp. MBR-15. The sequence continues at coordinate 141,069 of NZ_JBRJHH010000009.1, read as the reverse complement.
TTTTACCGTAAAAAGATTCGTTTAGACCAATTTCCCACTTTACACACAGTGCAACACCATCAAATTTTACAGCTGATCGTGATTTTGCGTCTTGCCGTGCTTTTAAATCAAAAACGCACACCAGATCAAAGCGTGTCGTTAACGGTAACGGCCAAGCAAAATAGCATGCTCTTAAAATTCAACGACACGTGGCTGAAGGAACATACTTTGCTTTTGGCCGATTTACAGCAAGAACAAAAATACCTTAAAAAAGTCGGCTTTTTGCTCGATTTTCATTAATGATACCGCTCTGCTTAATTAGTGGTCTATTTTGAGGCAATAAAACCGCGTTGATAACAAGGCTAAAATGTCGTTATTTAGTTGTTCTCGGCCATTGCTCCTGCATTGCATCGCTCTGCATCCATACAGTCGTAAATCAGACATTTTTAACGCAGGTAGCAACTGGTTTAATCACCCAAAATGATTAAGTATTATTGCGGATTAATGATGTTACATATCCCTATGACGATTAGCACTTTGCATCATTTGCTTTAAGCCTTGATGCTCAAGTTCGAGTAAGCGCTCAAGCTTTTCAATCGTGTCTTGGGTTTCTGCTCGCGAAACAAGGTACTCGTATAAATCGATCACCTTTTTATGTTGAGTTGATAGGTAAACTTGAATGGCTGTTTCGTCTATTTGCTGATCAGTGCTGATGTCACTGAATGTGATCAGTTCAGGGTTGTCTGCAAAGTATTCATAACAGTAAGTATCAAGGGTGTTTATTTCGGTAATGGCCTTAAAGCCAACCAAATCTTCGGCGAGCTTTTTCTCATAGTTGAGATAATACTCCACCAGCATTTGATTATGTTCATCCAATAAGTCTTTTACACTATGGAAGTTGGCCGCCATTTGGGTGTGAAATAAAACGGTCCAATCATAAACCTGTTGTATTGTTTTAACTTGCATGTGCATTCCTTATTAAAGTCAATTTAATAAATAAATGCATATATCAATCCAGATTAAAAACTCTTTTAAATCAATAAATAAACTGTGGTATGTGTAACCTGTACGCAAAAAGAGCGTACAAGTTACACACTGGCTGTAAAATTTATAGGTCTCGTTTACGCCAGATAAAATACAAAGCAGGTAGCACCAGTAAAGTCAGTACCACGGCACTGAACATCCCACCGACCATAGGCGCAGCAATTCGGCTCATTACCTCACTGCCGGTGCCAGTACCGTAAAGCACCGGTAACAAACCAATTATAATAGTGGCTACGGTCATCATCACAGGTCTAACCCTTAACCCTGCACCATTGATGATTGCTTGGCGAAGTTCAACGACACCAAAGTGCTCTGCTTGCTGTTTAGCCTCGAGATAAGCTTGGTTAAGATACACCAGCATGATCACCCCTATTTCTACGGCAACCCCTGCAAGCGCAATAAAACCAACCCCGACAGCAACAGAGAAGTTGAAACCTTCAATATACATCAGCCAAATACCGCCAATCATCGCCAGAGGAAGTGTTAGCATAATCATCGCCACTTCAATAAAGCTTCTAAAGTTAAGGTATAACAGCACCACAATGATAGCGAGCGTTAGCGGTAGCACATAACTCAATTTAGCTTTAGCGCGCTCCATGTACTCGTATTGACCTGCCCACGTAATTGAGTAGCCAGCAGGCAACTCTAGCTGCTCATGCAGTGCCTTTTGGGCACGCTCAACATAGCTGCCGATATCACTGCCTTCAATATCAATTAAACTCCAGCCATTGATTCGCGCATTTTCGCTCTTTATCCCCGGAGGACCGTCTTCGATAAAGACATCAGCCACATCAGCCAGTGCAATTCGCTGCCCACTTGCAGTGACAATAGGCAGCAGCTTGAGCTCTTCTGGCGAGTCACGGTAATCTTGTGGATAACGTAAATTAACCGGGTATCGCTCTTGTCCTTCAACCGTTTCGGTTACATTCATACCACCAATTGCAGTCGCCACAACCTGTTGTACATCGGCAATGTTAAGACCATAACGCGCAGCCTTGTCGCGATTGATATCCACTTTAATATAGCGCCCACCCGCTACTCGCTCTGAATACACAGACGCAGTACCTGGTAAGTCTTTTAATATCACTTCAATTTGCTCACCAATTTTCTGTATTTCACTCAGCTTAGGGCCCGCTACTTTAATACCCACTGGCGTTTTAATACCGGTGGCAAGCATATCGATACGCGTTTTAATCGGCATAACCCACGCATTCGTTAAGCCGGGGAACTTCACTAAGCTATCAAGCTCTTTTTTAAGCTTTTCGGTTGTCATTCCCTCACGCCATTGTGATTTAGGCTTAAGCTGAATAAAGGTTTCAATCATGGTGAGTGGCGCGGGATCAGTGGCTGTTTCAGCCCGCCCTACTTTACCAAAGACACTCTCGACTTCTGGCACACTGGCTATAAGTTTATCGGTCTGCTGTAAGAGTTCTCGGGCCTTACCGATTGAAATACCCGGATAGGTTGTGGGCATATACATTAAATCCCCCTCATCAAGCGGAGGGATAAACTCACTGCCAATCTTATTAACCGGATAAAAACCGACTACAGCCAAAATGATAGCCATCACTAGCGTGGTTTTTGGGGCTTTAAGAACCGCATTTAATAACGGCTTATAACTTGCCACAAGTAAACGGTTGACTGGGTTCTTTTGCTCAGAAATAACTTTTCCGCGAATAAAGTAACCCATTAACACCGGCACTAAGGTTATTGCTAAGCCAGCGGAGGCTGCCATGGCATAGGTCTTGGTGTAAGCAAGCGGAGAGAACATACGCCCTTCTTGTGCTTCAAGAATAAACACCGGCATAAAGCTGACAGTAATAATTAATAAACTAAAGAATAATGCAGGGCCCACTTCTGAAGCCGAGTCCATCACCACTTGCCAACGGTTTTCGTCAGTAAGTGGGGTTTTTTCCATGTGCTTGTGCATGTTTTCGATCATAACAATCGCGCCATCCGTCATCGCGCCAATCGCAATCGCAATTCCCCCAAGTGACATGATATTGGCATTAATACCTTGCCAATACATAACCACAAATGCGGTTAATATGCCCATTGGTAAAGTAATAATTGCCACAATTGATGACCGAATGTGAAACAAGAACACCACACACACCAAGGCTACAACGATCAATTCTTCAATCAGTTTTGAGGTCAAATTATCCAGCGCTTTGGTGATTAAGTTAGAGCGGTCATAGACAGGCACAATTTCAACGCCCTCGGGTAAGCCTTTTTTCAAAGAGTCTAGCTTTTCTTTAACCTGTTTAATTGTGGCTTCAGCATTTTCACCAAAGCGCATCACAACAACGCCCCCAGCCACTTCGCCTTCACCATTAAGCTCAGCAATACCGCGGCGCATTTGCGGCCCTAATTTTATATCGGCAACATCGCGAAGCTGCAGCGGTGTGCCGTTGGCATTAGTCCCCAACGGGATAGCCTCTAAATCAGCCACACTTTTAATATAACCGGTGCTTGATACCATGTATTCCGCTTCGGCCATTTCAACAACAGAGGCACCTCGCTCTTGGTTACCTTGCTTAATTGCTGTTTGAATCAGGCTCAGGGGAATGCCATAAGCACGCAGTTTATCGGGGTCTACATTGACTTGGTATTGCTTAACCATGCCACCGACCGATGCAACTTCTGACACCCCTGGTACAGTTTGCAATTCAAACTTTAAAAACCAATCTTGTAAGCTACGTAGCTGACTAATATCGTGCTTTCCTGTTTTATCAACTAATGCATAAAGGTAAATCCAACCGACCCCTGTTGCATCGGGACCAAGCTCTGGTCGAGCCGACTCGGGTAAGCGAGCACTCACTTGACTTAAATACTCTTGCACCCGACTGCGTGCCCAGTATAAATCGGTGTCTTCATTAAATATGACGTAAACATACGAATCGCCAAAAAATGAAAAGCCCCTGACCGTTTGTGCCCCTGGTACCGAGAGCATAGCGGTGGTAATTGGAAACGTTACTTGGTCTTGCACTACTTGTGGCGCTTGCCCAGGGTAGGATGTTTTAACGATGACCTGTATGTCAGATAAATCAGGTAGCGCATCAACTGGCGTATTCTTCAAAGAAAAAATGCCAAAGCCTGCCAGCATGACGGACAGCAGTAATACAAAGAAACGATTACCGACTGACCAGCGAATGACTGCTGCAATCATTTCATCTCTCCTTGCATTGGATGGCTTAAGGTCATGATGTCAAAAATCATAAATTCACCCTCTACCAGCTTAAACGTGAAATGTACTTCGTCATTAGGCTGTAGGTGTGATAAATCGATACGCGGCGAAAAATGAAACTCCACGGTTGCCGCCTCACGGCCCCATTTTGGAATTGCTTCACGGCTGATCACCGCGGTTCTGGCTTTGCGATCAATACTGTTGATCACCCCATTGACCATGGCACTCTCGCTATCAGGCTCTTGCATACGCATAAAGTCAGAGCTTTTGCTTGATTCTGAGTCAATCAAGAATTGCGCTGATGTCACCACGTTATCGTCTTTTAGTAAGCCTGATAAAATTTCAATGTCGTGATTATCACTGCGCCCAATGGTCACAGCGACTGACTTAAAGCGCCCTTCACCTAAATCAACCACCACTCGGTCTTGGCTACCTGTGCGGATCACCGCCTCTTTCGCTATCACTATCTGTGGCTCTGTTGGCTTAGCCGTAATACTGACCTCAGCAAACATATTCGGTTTTAATAAGCCCTCATCATTCACAAACCGGAGGCGCACACGTAATGTACGGTTTTTCTCATCGAGGGTAGGATAAATATAATCAACCTTGCCGTGCCATTGACGGCCCGGTAAATAATCTAAGGTCATTGTTACAGGCAAACCTTTACTGATAAGCCCAGCTTGGCGCTCGAACACTTCAGCTTCAACCCATACTTCTTCAAGGTGAGCAATACTCATCATGGTTGTGCCGGGCTTCACATAAAAGCCTTCTCGAATGTTTAGCTCATCCAGTACACCACTTTGCTTGGCATAAAAGGTGATGTTTTGTCTGACCTTCTGACTTTGCTCTAAGCGCTCAATAAAATCACTCGATACATTTAATGAGGCCAAACGCGCTTTGGCAGCACGAATAAGCACACTATTATTGCGCTTTAGAGCAAGTAATAACTCTTCTTGCGCATTCACCAACTGTGGAGAATACAAGGTATAGAGTGGTTCACCTTGCTTTACTTGATCACCCGCAGCTTTCACGAACAGCGTTTCAATCCAGCCTTCAACACGTGGATGAATATGCACTAATTGATCTTGGTCGTATTGCACGTAGCCCACGGTATCAACGGTAGTTTGCAGTGACTTAAAACGTACCGGTGCGGTTCTAACACCTAAATTGTTGACAACGGCAGGTGATATTCTAACTGTTCCGGGGCTGTCTTCGGCGCTGTTTTCTTCATATACAGGGACTAACTCCATGCCCATTGGCGACAATCCTGGCTCATCACGTCGGTAGTTGCTATCCATGGGAGCTACCCAATACAGAGGTTTCTTTTCTGCACTTGGCATAGCGGAATGATCAGCAGTAGAAAGCTGATTTACTACGGTTGCCAAAGCGGCACCCACTGCCAAAGCCACTCCTAATTTAACGGTATTATTCATGATGTGCTCCTTGGCTGTGTGCTGCATTAATTTGGCTGTCTTTTGCTGCTGCGTAATAATTTAAACGTGCCAGCGTAATTTGTGTGTCGATATCGATATTTAGGGCATCTATTTTTGCATTTAGCTCACTGATACGAGCACGCATGACTTCTGAAAAGTCCCCATCATCATTGGTATATGCATTTAATGTGGCTTCGGCTTGCTCTGCCATTTGTGGTAAAAGCTGCTCGACATAAAGCGCTCGACGTTGGGCTAGGCGACTTAACTGGCTAAGCTCTTTAAAGTATTGACCTTGCAGTTTTTGTAACGTGATCAGCTTTGTGGTTTTAACTGCTTCAGCACTTGCAATAGCCGCATTAACTTGCTGATCTTGGCGGTTATCTGTAAATAATGGTAAATCAACACTGACCCCTATCGAGAATAAATCGGCGCGCGAACTTCCCATCGGCGTATCATCACGATAACCATAGCCAACATTCATACCAAACTGTGGCTTATAGGCTTCTTTTGCCACTTCGATTTGTGTGCTTTTTGCACGTAAGGCATGCTCAATAGCCACAACAGCAGGATGCCCCATAAGCACTTCGGTCACGCCTGTTGGTTGCATATTTTGGTATGGCATTAAAGCCGCCACATCACCATTATCACTGCTGACAGGACCACTTAGCATGTCAATTGGCAACCACTGTGCTAAGCGCTTTTTCGCACTATCGAATTGCTGCTCAAGCATCACCAATTTATCTTCTAAGCGTGTAAGCTCTAACTGAGCACGAATGATATCTTGCTGGCGCGTAGTCCCTAAAGAATTTGCATAGCTTGCTTCTGTGATATCAATCAATTGGTTGAATAAGGCTTTATCTTGGTTAATTAATTGGATACTTTGCTGAGCTCGGTAGGCATTTAACCATGCTTCAGTAACAATAGCCTTTACTTGCGCTTGTCGGTCAGCACGTTGCCATGGGTATTGCTCGGCTGATTGCCTTAACGCTTGTTGCTGTAATGCCAAGCTATCACCGCGGCTAAACTGTTGTGATAAACCGACCTTAAATTGCGTCATGCCTTCTTGATCAAAGGCAAAACCATCCGTCGGTAAATTCATTAGCCCTACCGTCAGAACAGGGTCTGGCAAGGTGCCTGCGGCAATACTTTGCGCTTCAATTGCCTCTTGCTGATATTTGTTTGCTTGTAGCCAAGGTTCATGCGTCAGTGCGTATTCAACCACGCCATTCAGTGTCAATGGATTAGACTGAACCATACTGGAAGTCGTTACTAATACACCAAGGCAAAATGCCTTTAAAAATTTGCTGTGAGTCATCACATGCTCCACTAAAATTCTAGAAAGTTAAAAAACAATAGAGTTAGGGGCAGAATGGGTTGTAAAGCAGCGCTTAGCTGAATTTTTGACAGACCTATCCTGCTTAAGCAGTAATAGGTGGGCGATATAAAGAACTTATAGGGTAGCTGCGTTGGCTAACATTAAACAAACGTACTTTTTCAGATTGTTTGTTAGCATTCATCACTGTGCTATTAAGAGGAAGGAGTGAATGCGCAGTACACGCATTAAATGGACACGCACAGTCGGCACTGTCCATGGTATCTTCATGACAACAGTCCATGTCAGACATGTCGTTATCATTGTCCATATCGGCATGATGATTCATAGCCATTGAAGCATGCGGCATGTCGCAGACCATTGACACAGACGCAACTGACTGACTCACAAATGTGAGCAGCATCATGGCTATTAACATATAGCTTGAAAGTCGCGTCATCAACATACCTTAAATATTAATCGTGTAAATTGTAGCCTGAAAATTACGCCAACTACAAGGGTTTCTCTATTTTTATACTGCTACTAGCGGCTATTGCAAATAAACAGTAGCCAGTAAAATACCAAAAACCCACCCCCAGCTCTGCGTGCATTTTTATCAACTCACCCATTTGACCATCGGCATTGCCTGCTAAATAAGCAACGATTAATGCAATGACAAACACATCAACCATACTCCATTTGCTGAGTTGCTGAATAAGTTGACCGAGTAACTGCTTAAATTTATTCACGGGAAGAAAACAATACAGTAACTGCATCAATAATTTTATTGTCGGGATAACAATCGAAAACACCGCAACGAGTACCGCTACTAAGTAGTTTTTATTGTTAGCAAGCTCGTTCACAGTGCCCCAAATACTGCGCGTTTTTTTGTACGCGTCTATTTCGCCTTCAAGCTTATCAAGACCTAACATACTGGAGGCCATCATCAATACACTGCGCGTATTTCTGTCACCTTCATCTGCTAACATTTCAATGCCTGTTTTAGCTAACTTAGATTTATCTATTTTACCTTCTAACGTGAGAACGGGCTGAGTAACCCCTGGGACAAGTAAAGCGAGGGCAAAAATAATCGTCACAATTGGAAATATTGAACGCATGGTATACAAACCTTATCCACTAACAGTGCGAGCATAATAACCAACTCAATGTCATTAGTCTGCAATTGATGACAAGGTCGTCAATACTTCATCTGCGTAAGCACGTGCGCTGTACATTGCTTTAAATACAACGTCCATGTGTGAAGCTGGCCGAATCATGGTTAAGAATGACCGCGCTTCTTGCCATTGTTCTTCTTCGATTGCTTTTACAAGTCGCAGGCTAATACCTTGCATACCATTAAAGCTTAACAATGCACTGGAAAGTTCTGCGCCAAGTGAAAACTCTTTTGTTACTCTATCTAATTCCATATCGAGAATGGCATCAAGCACAGACAGCAATCCGACTAAATAACCTTGCTCTGATAGCTCTTTACCACCGGGTTCAAGCATCAGCGCAATAAACTTTGCACGTGTAAGCGCAAGCTTGGTTAATTCTTGTGGTTTATCATTCCCCAATTCACTTAATGCTAAAACACGGACAAACTGACGAATCGCATCTTCACCTAAATAAATAACCGCTTGTGAGATTGATTTTATCGTTTGTTGTGAATTAGATGAGCGTGCATTTACCAATCTTAAAATACGCGCTGTTAAACCAAGGTCTCGACCAACGCGTTGCTGCACCGCATCAAAGTCAATATCGGGCCTTGCTGTACAGCTTAGTAAATCAAGTACTGCCATTTTCGACGGTTCAACATTACCAAAGCTAAGCACTTCTGGCTTTGCAAAAAAGAAACCTTGAAATAAATCACATCCCGCTTTTTTTAACTGTTTAAAGTCATCATAATTTTCGATGCGTTCAACAATTATGATTGCATCTGGGTAACTGCGTTTTAGCTTTTTGATCATCATATTGGTTTTAATAATAGGATGCTCAACCTCTAACTTGATGAAGTCCATCAAAGGAAGTATATCTTGCCATTTTTCAGTGCCATCATAATCATCAAGGGCAAAAAAATAGCCCTCTTTTTTGAGCTGTTTAACACGTGTTACAACTTTTGGGATACTTGTCGTTCGCTCAACTATTTCGAGTACTGCACTGCTTGGTTGGAGCAGTCGCGGAAAATCATCAAGAATGGCATCGGTCGATAAATTAATAAACGCAGGTTGGAACCCTGTAAGCTTTTCAAGTCCCATTAACATCAATGCATTAAAAAAGAGTCGCCCGGTGGCTTGGCCATCACTGGTTCCTATCGGAAAAACATTATCGCTCGATTCTCTGTATAACAATTCATACGCATACACACTTCTATCAGCATTAAATATTGGCTGCCTGGCTATATACTGAGTCACGTTTTGACTTTTTTTACCTTCCATATTTAACTCTGACATATTACTTCTCACTAAATGTAACTAAAGCCACATTACAATTGTTATAAGTATAGTGAAAGATGTTTTCCTTGCTAAAAAAGAAAAACCCGACCAAACTAAATTTATGAATAACTTTAAACATAGTCCATTGCACTTAATTTTTTCGTTATTTTTCATAATTTTATACGGTGCTATTTTTAGCTCTGCGCATGCGGCATCGCCCCCTGCGTTAAAGTATAATATTACGGCCTCTGGAAGCTATTACCCATACTATATTGATGACGAAAACTCGCCCGGTATCCTGCCAGAAATCATCCAACATGTGCTAACTCTGTCCAACATTGATGCACAGCATATTGAATTGCCAGCCAAACGCACGGTTAAGTATCTTCATTTAGGTCACATCGATTTTGATGTAATCAGTCCTGAATGGCTCAGTGAGAAAGAGCGAGAAAATGACATGTTCCGCTATTCAGATAATTTATTTACCGTCGAAGAATACCTTGTTAGCTTGAGTAAAAATATCAACAAATGGCAAGATTTAGAGGCAATAAAAAAGCACCCTGTCGGCACGGTACTTGGCTATTACTATTATGATGATGAGCGCTTCACGCGCGTTGATTTTCACTCCGAAAAAGAGCTGGTTAAAGCATTACAACTCAACAGAATAGAGGTAGCAATTATTGATAAGCTCTCTGCGATATACTGGTCAAACTGGTTCAATATCAATACGCAGCTTGGCGCCCTTCATTCACAAGGTAATATGAAAATTCGTATCCGAGCAGAACACCAATCGCTCCTCAAGAATATAAATACAGCTATTGAGCAACTTAAAAATAATGGCACGATTGATACCATCATCAATAAATACACAAAAAACATACCCCCACAATAATTAGGGATATTCCGCTTTGGGGCTACATTTGCTATACTGCGCGCTGTTTTTCTTGTTAACTTAAAAGAGCCTCCTATGAGCATTGAACAAGCCCTTATCGAACGCAGTAATAACCAATGTGAACTGTGCGCCGCAACAGAGAATTTATCTGTATACGAAGTCCCTCCTGTCACGGAAGCTCACTCTGATAAATGTATCTATGTCTGTCAGACTTGCAAAGACCAAATCGAAAATAACGCAGAATTAACTGCAACTCACTGGCATTGCCTAAATGACAGTATGTGGAGTCAAACGCCTGCTGTTCAAGTGGTAGCGTATCGTATGTTAAAACGTTTAGCGGCAGATAATGGCTGGGCACAAGATGCTCTAGACATGATTTACCTTGAAGAAGACACGCTAAAGTGGGCGCAAACAGCCCTTGCTGAAGATGATGACATTAAACATATCGACAGTAATGGCGTTGTGCTGCAAGCGGGCGATACAGTAACGCTAATCAAAGATCTCGATGTAAAAGGGAGCAGCCTCATTGCTAAGCGCGGCACCGCCGTAAGAAATATTGGTTTAACCAGTAACCCTGAACACATTGAAGGACGTGTCGATGGGCAACGTATTGTTATTCTAACAAAATACGTGAAAAAATAATTTCTTATTAAAAATGGGCCTTGCGCCCACTTTGACTCAATTAAGCTATGATTAAGTCAGCGAACTTTATGCTAATACAATAATCTCAGTGTATAACACTAAAACCGCAAGGAAAATATCATGGCTTCGGATACCTTTTCATCTTTAAAACGTGCTTCACTTTGCAGCGTAATGATCTTAGGAAGCAGCTTAGTTCTTACCGGTTGTGGCGAAGACTCTGCCGCGCCTCAAGCAGAGCAATCAACAATGAAAACGCTCAATACGCAAATTACTTATTTAGACCGTAGCATGCTGCCACCAGGCTCTGTATTAAAAGTGCAGTTAGCCGATGTATCAAAAATGGATGCAAAAGCAGACGTGATCAGCGAACAAGAAGTTGCGTTAAAAGGGGCGCCTCCTTATAACGTCGCACTTGAGTATGATGAAAGTAAAATTGCTGATCGCCATCGTTATAGCGTCGGCGCTCGAATCGAAAACCAAGGCAAGCTGTTATACATTAGCACCACTCACAACAACCCGTTTGCTGAAGGTGCTCAGAATGATGTGTATAAAGTGACGGTATCTAAAGTGTCGACGAAAAAGCCCGATGTAACGTTAACTAATACATATTGGAAAGCAGTCACGATTAACGGTGAACCCGTTAAAGTAGAAACAAAAGAGCCTTTCATTCAATTTAAAGAAGATGGCTCAACGCATGGTTTCCTTGGCTGTAATAGCTTTTCAGGCAGCTATGACGTGAATAATCAATCACTCACCTTCAACCCGTTAGCCAGCACTAAGAAAATGTGTATCGAGCAAATGGATATTGAAGCTGCAATGTCAGCTCTACTCACTGCGACAGCGCAATTTTCAATTAATGGTGAGCAGCTTACGCTATTAGATGGCAGCAGCGAACCCCTTGCTACATTTGCAGCAACCTATATGAATTAAAGACAGTTAACACGAAAACGCCCCGCAATTGCGGGGCGTTTTTTATTTATACCCTTTATTAAATAGGCACATTGTTGCAGCATTACTCTTCAACTAATTGCTCACTGCGATAAAAGCCACTACTGTCACTTAATACAGAAACAAGCTCAGGTAAAACCGCGTCCATCGTCTGTTTTAGTTTCCATGGTGGGTTGATCACTATCATGCCTGAGGCCGTCATACCATGTACCTCAGTATCTGCTTCGGTGGCTAATTCAAATAATTGAATATTACGCATGCCAGATGCGATTAAACCTGCTTCCATTTTATCTATGCGCTCACGATCAACGACCGGATACCAAATCATGTACGTACCCGTTGCAAAGCGTTTGTGCGCTTTAACGAGGGTTTTTACCACCGTGTCATAGTCATCTTTAATTTCGTATGGAGGGTCAATCAGCACACATGCACGACGCGATGGCGGTGGCAGCAGACCAACTAACCCTTGAAAACCATTTTCGCCACGCACACGGATAGAGCGTTTACCTATCATATTCTGCTTAAGTAATGCTAAGTCGCGAGGATGTAACTCAAAAAACCAGCCATTATCTTGGCGACGCAAAAAGTGTTCAGCAATTTTTGGCGAGCCAGGATAGAAATCTAATTCGCCATTCTGGTTAAACGATTTAATCAGCTCTATATACTCATTTAACGGTGCATGCTCACTCTGGTGCTGCCAAAGCTTTGCTATGCCATCTAAATACTCTTGTGTTTTTTGTGCATCACTGCCCGCTAGTTCAAAAAAGCCCGCCCCCGAATGGGTATCAATATAATCGAGAGGCTTATCTTTAATTGTTTGGTATTTAAGAACTTCAGCTAAAACCAGATGTTTAAGCACATCAGCAGGATTGCCTGCATGAAAAGAGTGTCGGTAACTAAGCATATTTATAAATCGCTAAATGCAGTGCTGCATGAAAAATAGATGAAGATATTGTACATGATAAATAGTGAATAATCCTAAAATCTAAGCGCAGAGTGAACCATAAATGAATAAAAATGCAGCTACGCTGAATTACACCTTAATTTTAAATAAAAATACGCTAAAACAGGCGTAAATGCTGGCATATCAACACACTTTCCTTTACATTTGCATGACAATAATCACAGTTTTATGAGCGCATTTATGAATAACGAAACCCTTTCCCAACTCGAACAACTGATCGACAAATTAATCCACCGAAACAGCGAACTTGAAAGCGAAGTGAAAAGCTTAAAAGATCAAACTGCAAAATTAATAGACGAGAACGAAACGCTTCAACTTGAAGTACTCGATAGCGAAGAAAAACAAAAAGAAGCAAGCAGCACATTAACTGGCCTGCTTGAGAAATTACAAAGCGTACACCAGGCTAGCTAATGAGCAGCCTACAAAGTCAGCGGGTCACCGTAGAGCTACTAGGTAAAGAACATGAGTTCTCTTGCCCTCCGGGTCAAGAGAACGCCCTAGTTGCTGCTGCACAACATTTGAATGACTTAGTGGACCAAATGAAACAACGCTCTTCTGTTCGTAATGAACAAAAAGCGTTATTAATGGCTGCGCTGCACTTAAGCCATGAATTGCTCGAAGCACAATCGCAACAAGCAAAACAAGAGCAACAGCATGACTCTTTAATCGATAAACTTAGCCAGTACTTAGACCAAACTCACTCGACTTAATACGCCGTGAGTGGTATTGGTTATATAAAAAGCGCATCTTGCGCTTTTTTTGTTTACAATGCTCAACCTGAATAATAACCGAGCAAATTAGAATGCGCATATATGCTTTATCAATGTGGGCTTTTTTAGCGCTACTAACAGCAAGTTTCTCATCTAAAGCCAAGGTTACATGGCAGACTATCAGCCCTGAGATTCAATTTTTACAACAACAGGCATCGCTGCGCTTTTACGATTCAAATCAGATCCTTATTGAAGGTAAAACGTGTGCACTTATGTTTGATGCCAGCGGTGATTTTGCCGCGGTTGAGCAACTCGCACAGCGTTTGAAAAAGCGCTTAAAAACACCTTTATGCTACTTGGTAGCAAGTCATTATCATGATGACCACTTGCTGGGTTTTGCAGTGTTACAAGCCACGTTCCCTGATGCAAAATTGATTGTTCATCAGCAACTAGCGAATGAATTCACCCACTATCAAAAAGCCTTAAGCGATAAACTTGATGGCTATGAAAAAAGCATAGAACTAAGTTATCAACGTTTAGCAAGCCAACCACAAGAACAACAAACCGTTTGGCGAGAAAAACTATCACTTGCTAAACAACGCCTGTTTCGTTGGCGCGAATTAACACTCAATCCCCCCGCTATCCGTATTGCTAAAGAAACGCATCTCGACCTTGGTGATTACCCGATTACTGTTATGCCGTATCAAGCACACACGCATGGCGACTTAGTATTAACAGCCGATCATGGCCGGGTATTACTTGGTGGAGATATAACCGATTGGTTACCTTACCCAGGGCATGGGCAAATAGATAATTGGCTCGCAGCGTTAACTGAGATTCAACAAAATAGTGCTATCACAACAATTTTACCGGGTCATGGTGCACAACTAACTCCTGCAGAACTTAATCAGCCGAAAACATTTTTATCTGCTATTTTGACACTTGCAAATGCACAGCCCGAGAAGCCTATTGGTGAGTTAATTCCCCTGTTTCCTGAGCAAATAAAACAAGACTATCAACTTGATGAAGTCGGTCAACGCGCTTTCGTCATGTTTCTAGAAGCTGGACTTAAGCAGGCCAAATCGTCAAAATAGCGCTAAAATAGTAAAGGGATTTTATTACATGGCTTTAATGCGTTTGAAATATTTACTATTGCTGAGTTTTTTTATTGGCCTACAAGGATGCCAAACAACTCAGCAAGATACACAACAAGAGCAACAGGCTCGGCCAGAGATTTTTAGTCATTTCAAGCCTGATTTAAGCTTACAAACACAGCCGACTGAGCAACCTATTGCTACAGCCGATAAGACTGCTGAACCTGTAAAACTTCAACCTTATAAAGATACGCCACTCGCTAAACCGCGAGCGACTGATTTGTGGCAACACATTGCAAATAATCTATCGTTGGTATTTCAAACCAATAAGCATACGACAGCCCGGATAAAGTGGTACTTAAAGCAACCAGCCTACCTTGAAAAAGTGAACCGACGCGCTGCACCGTATCTTTACCATATCGTCAAACGTGTCGAAAAACAGAATTTACCGATGGAACTTGCATTACTCCCCTTCGTAGAGAGTGACTTTAGACCCACGATTCAATCATCAGAGCAAGCTGTGGGGATATGGCAGTTAGTTGGGGCAACTGCCTATCACTTTGGCGTGCAGAGCGACCAATGGTACGACGGCCGCCAAGATATTCTCGCCTCAACCGATGCTGCCTTAGCGTACCTCAGTTATTTACACAAACGCTTTGATGGCGATTGGTTACATGCAATCGCGGCCTATAACAGTGGTGAAGGGCGTGTTAAGAAAGCCATCGAGAAGAATAAAAAACTCGGTAAGAAAACCGATTATTGGTCGCTGTCATTACCAAAAGAAACTGCTGAGTATATCCCTAAATTATTAGCACTCAGCCACTTAATCAGACACCCTGAAAAAGGCCTAAAACGCCCAAAACTCGCTAATAAACCGCTCACAACGGAGTTTAATGTCGGCCAGCAATTTGATTTTTCGGTAATTGCTAGTTTATCTGGGATTGGGCGTAGCCAATTACATAAACTAAACCCTGGCTATTTAAAGAATCAAAGCTCTCCTAATGGCCCCCACACGCTGATATTACCAATAGAGCAGCGTACTTTATTACAGAGTAAACTATTTCGTAACAACTTTATTGGCGAGTACACCGTTCAAAAGGACGATACGCTTTATCGCATCGCAAGACGTTTTAATATGCCTATAAGCCAATTAAAAATGCTCAATAATAAAACCTCGAATCTCATTAAAGTGGGTGAGCAATTGCGCCTAAGTAAACCTCAAACGATGCCTGGATCGTTAATAGTTGATTACAATATCAGCCCGTATTTAGAGCAACAAGAAGACGTTGTTTCAACTGTTGCTGTCGATTATCAAGTAAAGCCGGGGGATTCTATTTGGAGCATTAGTCAGCTTTTTGATGTTCCTCATAAAGACGTGGCTATTTGGAATAAACTCAGCGCGTCTAGCCTACTAAAACCAGGCACCATACTAACTTTGCATATCCCTCAAGCAAAGCCACCAGCCCCTCAAACATCCGCCAGCGAGGCTATGCTGTCGGGTATTGAAAGCTCTTTGAAAAAGCCTTGATTGCTGTGTCATTGTGGTTAGCGTAAAATCAGTGTTTATAATCTAAGTTTACAAGAGAAAAAACATGCAAATCAGCAAAGACACTGCCGTTGAGTTCCACTACACATTAAGTGAAGCAGGCGAGCAAATTGAATCAAGCAAAGATGGCGAGCCACTTTCATATATCCATGGTACAGAAGGCATGCTACCGGGTCTTGAAAAAGCCCTTGAAGGTAAAAGCGCTGGCGATAGCTTTAGTGTAACACTTGAGCCAAACGAGTCTTATGGTGAGCGTGTTGATGACCTTATTCAGCGTATTCCACTTAAGCACTTACAAGGTAACACTAAAGTGTGGAAACCGGGTATGACTGCGATTGTTCACTCAAACCAAGGCCGTCATCAAGTGACGATTGTAAAAGTAGGTCGTTTCAATGCAGATTGTGACTTAAACCACCCATTTGCAGGTAAAACACTGACTTTTGACGTTGAAGTACTCAACGTCCGTGAAGCGACACGTGAAGAATTAGCGCACGGTCACGTACATGGTGAAGGCGGTTGTGGTCATAGCCACTAAGGGTAAATAATGACAAACGTTGCAATTGTCACAGGTGGCAGTAAAGGGATTGGTAAGGCTATTGTTGAGCGCTTAGCGCGCGAAGCATACATCGTGTATAACCTTGATATTACACCATCAGAAGGTCACTACCGCTACTGTGATGTCAGTAATGTTGAGCAGGTAAAAGCGGTTATTGCTGATATAGCACAAGAAACAGGCCGTATCGATGCGCTTATTTCTAATGCTGGTCGTCATTTAAGTGCCACCATTGAAGATACTGACGAGGCAACGTTTGATGCTCTTTTTGCGCTCAACGTAAAAGGCGCGTATGCGGCAATTCAAGCAGTTTTACCAAGCATGAAAGCAAATCGGCAAGGTAGTATTGTTTTAATTGCCTCTGATCAAGCGCTTATTGGTAAGCCCAATTCTTTTGCTTACAACTTAACAAAGCATGCACTTGCTTCAATGGCAAAAACAACCGCTCTGGATTATGCCGCATTTAACATTCGCGCTAACGCTATTTGCCCAGGCACCATTGAAACACCTTTATTTCATAATGCAATTGACGCTTACTGCAAGCGAAGCGGCGCCGATAAAACCGCCGTCGTCGCAGAAGAAGCTGCATTACAACCATTAGGGCGCTTAGGTCAACCAGAGGAAGTGGCTGCATTGGTTAATTTTTTAGTTAGCCCTGAGGCAAGCTTTATCACTGGTAGCCTACACAGTATTGATGGTGGGTATACCACGCAATGAGCGACAAGATTATTGACCCCCATGTGCATTTTTTTAACCTCACTGAGGGTCAATACACTTGGTTGCAAGGCGAGAAACCACCTGCGTGGCCTCACCTCGATAAGATCAAAGCTCCTATTAGCATGGCGCAACTAAAATCAGCATGCCCATTTCAATTAGAAGCACTTGTTCATATTGAGGCAGGGTACGATAATAATGACCCTATTAAAGAGCTCAACTGGCTAGCACAGCATTTAAACGGCTACAAATACAAAGCCATTAGTTATAGTCGAATAGACGCTACCTTGAACGAATTTAGTCTGGCGCTTTCGGCATTAACACATTCACACCTTGTGGGTATTCGCGATATTACTGAAGGTAAAGATGCGACTCGTTTACTCGCACCTAATTGCCTTGAAAACTTAGCCTATCTTGCTGCGCAAAACTTGCGATTTGAAGCACAGTTTGAAATTGAAAACCTACACATTACCGAGCAGCTCATAAAATACTGCCATGCCCTTCCCTCATTACGAGTCGTAATTAACCATTTAGGCTTTATATGCGATGAACAACAATGGCTAAACGCGGTTATTAAATTAAGCCGCTGTGATAATATTGCGATTAAGTTCTCAGGCTTAGAGTTCAGCAAACTGGCTGCAAGTAAGCACCAATGGCTGCTTGATACACTGCTGCAATACTTTGGCGAGCAGCGTATTATGTTTGCCAGTAATTTTCCTGTTTGCCAAATAAAGACACACTACGAGACATGCTGGCAGCATTACTTTTCATTGTGTAACCAGCACAGCGTATGGCATCGTCTAAGCTACAAAAACGCCCACGAAATCTATCAAATTGATTAAAAACTAGCTATATTTAGTTAAATAAAAGCGGTTTAGGTTAGTGGTTATGTTTATTTTTTCAAAAGAAGCGGCCATTTTAGGTGCGTGCGTATTTAGTCTTGTTGGGTGTGGCGGCAGTGGGAGTGACAACTCCGATTCAGGCAATCTAGACCCAGCCACCATTACGTGGACACAAGGTGTGTTTGAGCCATCGAGTAAGTTTGATCAACAATGTCAGGCACTCAATGAAAAGCACTGGCTGCGTTCATGGAGCCATGAAACATACCTTTGGTACGATGAAATAATAGACCGTGATCCAGCCCTCACTGATGGGGTTCTCAATTATTTTGCGTTACTAAAAACCGAAAACACCACGGAGTCAGGGGCTAAAAAAGACAACTTTCATTCCAGTTTACCCACCGATGAATGGCGAGCACAAAGCCAGTCGGGACAAACCTTTGGCTATGGCTTTAAAATACGTTTAATAAGTGCCAGCGCCCCACGTCAAGCCA
This sequence comes from Pseudoalteromonas sp. MBR-15, assembly GCF_053628915.1. Lineage (NCBI taxonomy): Bacteria > Pseudomonadati > Pseudomonadota > Gammaproteobacteria > Alteromonadales > Pseudoalteromonadaceae > Pseudoalteromonas > Pseudoalteromonas sp. MBR-15. The sequence continues at coordinate 122,286 of NZ_JBRJHH010000009.1, read as the reverse complement.
TTATAACTTATACCGAACCCAACTCACCCGCGGCAACACAAAACCTAGCGCGTGGTTTTGAAGTGTTAGAAGTGGATGGTGTAGACTTTGTAAATGCCAGCACCCAAGCTGAAGTCGACGTACTCAATGCGGGTCTTTTTCCGTCTGAATCCGGGAAAGTAACGACCTTTGTGTTTAAAGATATCAACACCAGTGAAACCCGCGAAGTCACCATGACAGCCCAAACTATTACGGGACAAGCTGTAGGCAATATTAAAACATTCGCAAATGGAGAAGTCGGTTACTTCCAATTTAATCGCCACAATGCGATTGCAGAAAAGCCCTTATTTGATGCTTTTAATACATTAGCAGCACGCAATGTGAAAGACCTGATTATCGACATGCGATACAACCCCGGCGGTTTCCTACAGATGGCAAGTCAAGTTGCTTATATGATTGCAGGTGCCGAAAATACTGACGGCAAAATTTTCGAAAAGACTATCTTTAACGATCAACACCCAACCTTTAACCCAATCACTGGGGAGCGTTTGGAGCCCGTGCCGTTTACCGATGAATTTGTCGGATTTGCAGAAAACCCAGCAATCAACCCTGGCACACCATTGCCTAGTTTAGACCTAAAACGTGTTTTTGTGTTAACAACAGGCAGTACATGTTCAGCCAGTGAAGCCGTAATTAATGGCTTAAGAGGGGCTAATATTGAAGTCATTCAAATAGGGGAAAATACCTGTGGTAAACCCTATGGTTTTTACCCAACCGATAACTGTGATACGACCTACTTCAGCATTCAATTTACAGGGGTTAACAATAAAGGCTTTGGTGAATATGCCGATGGTTTTGCCCCCCAAAACAGCACTGGCAGTGAGTTTCAACCCGTGCGAGTCCCAGGTTGTGCAGTCGCCGATGACTTTAGCCATCAGCTAGGCGACGAAAATGAAGCATTACTTAGTACTGCACTGGCATACAGAGCGACTGGCACATGCCCTGTAGCAAGCTCAATGACCAGCAAACAGGGTTTTGCACCAGCGCTGTTCACTGATACACCAAAAGTACAGGACAACCGAGCAACAACGCTTATTGAGCAAAACAAAATACTTGAGTATTAGAGGCGTGTATGAACTTTAAAGTAGCCACAGCAATATACTTTGTGACTTTGCTCGGGTGTAGTGCACAAAGCCAAGAGCCGACTCCTAAGCTACAACATGCGGTGTTAACAACACCGCAAAGCACCTTGATTGCACAAGGTATTGCCAGATTAATGCACAGTCAGCCTATTGCAGTCGCCGATGATGCCTTTATCAATAGCAGTATCCTCGTTACTGACAGCATGGGCATCACAGATGCGCAAGGCAATCCAATCATGGGAAAGCAGCTTTCTATGCCCGATCGCTTTGAATTACTCATTAAAGATAAAATGTGCTTTGTTCGTCATTTAGACAGCAAAGCAACAGAGCCACTGCCGCTGGTAAAGTGTAAAGCGGTTAACTAAGCCTCACATATACCTAAACACCTATAAAAAAAGCCCTTACGGGCTTTTTATTAGCAATCAAATTGATAGCAATATACTTAGAAACGAGCTTCAAAACCTAAACGAACATAACGTGGTGTTTGCCATGTATATGCAGCACCATAATAAGAGTTTACTTCACCCTCATTCTGTTCATAGTGTTCATTCGCAGAGGTAATCGATTGGCTATTAAGTATATTAAATACATTAATAGTCGCACGCATATCAATATCTGATACTGTGAAGTCATAAGCTGCAGATAAATCTAAGTTAAATGTCCATGGTGTACGACCCGCAGTACCACGGCTGTGTTTTTCATAGATTTTTTCGTCTTGTTGGCATTCACCATCACCATTTGTGTCTGGACAATCATTAGTGTAGATGTAGAACGTATCACCCCAACCACCATTTAAGTTAGGATCTTTCGACGGGTAACCTTGTCCAAATAGGCTTTGTGGGCGACCACTTTGTAACGTTGCATTCCAACCTACGGTCAGATTTTCAACAGGTTCCCAACTACCGAAGAACTTAAACGTATGACGACGGTCATTAGGTTGGTAACCTTGTGAGCCATCCATTACCGCTGGGAAGTCAAAATCTTGAGTAATACCCGCGTCAGCTTGACCGATATCTGATTTAACAGCACCTTCAAAGTTACCAACACTACGTGCCCATGTGTAACCAAACTGGTAGCGAATAGTGTCAGCTTGATAGTTCAAGCTAAATTCAACCGATGTATATTCATTGTTAGCCTTTGGGAGGCCTATTGTTTCAGCTGAATAAGTAGTCAGTGAGCCTGCATCTGGTACACCATCATTATCGAAACTAGAGTCACCCCAATCAGTACCATTCCAGTAGTATCCATCACTGTACCAGCTTGATGTAGAACCTGGGTTAATCATGACGCAATATGGGTATGCGTAACGTCCACAGTAATCATCAAGTGCAGTTGCAACCTCACGATAAGTACCTTTTAGCCCAACTGTATACTCTTCATTAAGTGCTTGTTGAACACCAAGAATATATTCATCTTTTGAGAATGGGTCAGCTTCTTTTGCCTGGAATATATCTTTTTCAGGAATAACAGGCACCCCACTCACTTGTTGTGAATTTGCTAAACCACCATTACCAATTGTATCTGCAAGTGGTGAAAGACCTGTTGGTGCACCTGTTTCTGGATCAACACCGGTGTAGGTATAAGCTGTTGTAATATCGCTCACACCAGATGCTGCACGGAAAATTGTATTATTAGCAACTGGTAGATAATAACGACCATATGTACCATAAACTTTTGTATCACCCGTTCCTGTTGGGTCCCATGTAAAACCTAGGCGTGGTGCAATATCCGTTTTAAAACTTGTTAATAACTTACCCGTTGTTCCCCAGCTATCAAACTCATCGACACGAAAACCAACATTTACCGCAAAATCGTCAGTAACTTGCCAATGATCTTCTATATAGTAAGCTGTTAACTCTGATTCAAAGCTACCACCACCATCAAAAATACGGTCTTCAACATAATCAAGTGCAGCACCTGTATCATTAGTAAGTGCACCGTTATCTGCTTGCCAACTACCATTTGCAGCTAATGTACGGTAATCATAGCTGTGACCACCAATTGGCTGACTAATTCTTTCTGATTTTCGCTCTTGATAATCAATACCAAAGCTAATTTCATGGTCAGACCAAACATACTCAACATCTAAACGATATTGCGTATTTTCATCATTATTTGCACCAAAGCTACCTCCCGCGCCACAACCTGTAATAGGGTTAGATGTTCCTCGAGAGTCAGTTACACTAGGACAAACAAGGTTTTCAGACTGAGTTTCATATTCAGTCTTAATATTACCAGCCATAGCAGTAATTACTAAGTCTTCGGTTAAGATACCAGTGTAACTTAGACTCTGTGCTTTACCGCCTCGTTTCAAAATAGCACCATCAATTCTTTCACCAACTGTGCCATTACCGTAATCATATACTGAGCGCTCGATATCACGTCGGTTTGAATAAGCAAAATAGCTTAAACGATGGTTTTCTGTAATATCCCAGTCAAGCTTACCGCCCCAGAATAAGTTATCGCCACCTGATGCAGACTCTTTACGATATTGGTCATTTGGAGAGAATTCATCGCCGCCCCATGTATAAGTAGACTCTGTATCACGAGGATTAACTAAACCATAGAAAAATAAAGTATCTTCAATTAATGGTCCACCAACAGCTAAAGTAACATCCGCACTATTATCAGAAGCTAAACTTTCATCTCGGAATATTTGTCCTGCACCTTGTTTTCCGCGAGAGATTGATCCCTCTTCTTGCAACGAATCAGGTGAATATTGAACTACTGCAGAAAACTCCCATTCATTGGTACCACTTTTAGTGGTTGTATTTATAGTTCCTCCCGTAGCTCTACCAAACTTAGCAGAATAACCGCCAGTTTTAACTTGAAATTGATCATAGAATTCGAATGGGACTTCACCGCAACCTAAACCCTGACGTGTATTAGTTACTTCTAGACCATTAATATAACACGCATTCTCTGCAACCGATGAGCCACCAAACGATGCTGTATTACCAAATGCACTGTCGCCTTTAACAGCACCTGGAGCAAGTAATGCTACCGATGTAAGATCTCGACTAATAGGCATACGATCTATTTCAGCATCGGTAATGACTAAGCCTGAATCCGCTGTTGATAAATCAATTGAGGAAATTCGTGCTCCAACAACTTGAATAACTTCAGGACCTGAATTGGAGATATTCGCTAGATCAAAATTTGCTTTTGAATTGGCACCAAGTGAAACACGGACTTTATCTTCTGCTACTACGGTTCCATTTTTCAAAACTTGGATATCGTAGTTTCCTGAGGGTAATGATGCAAAGCGGAACGTTCCATTTTCTGAAATATTTAAAGTACGCTCTAGACCAGTCGCCGGGTTTTTAACTTTAACTGTATATGAAGAGGTATTTTTGACATTCTGAACAGAGCCAACGACGTCTGATGCAGATGCAGGAAGCGCCAACCCCAACGAAGCAGTTACTGCAATTGCAGTAATGCTTTTCCTAAATATTGATTTCATTTTTGTATCCCTTTTAAAATTATAATTATTCACCTTTATAAGGTACAAATACATTATTAAAACGGAGAACAAATGTAAAACAAAAAATCAAATATATTACAATTTAGTTATAGTATATAAGTTTAAAACTAAAAATTTACACAAAAAACACAAAAAACACAGTTGAAATTCTAAAAAAGTGAATAAAAATAGAAAAAAACAATAAAATTTAACAATAAAGTTTAACAAAAAATAAACGCAATCATGTTTAAGACTTTCGTTTATATGATTATTTATATTAATGAAGCACTTTGATAAATTGATACTTACTTTATAAATAAAAAAAGCCCTTACGGGCTTTTTTATTACTGAATCTATTTATTTTATTTCGACACGTTGCGAACGCATCACAACATCATCGTTTAACTCAATACCAATACCGGGTTCTTCGGATACTTGGAAAAAGCCATTTTTAGGTTGCGGGTCTTGAATACATAACTCACGATTCCACTTTTTAATCGCGTAAGTGTGATGCTCATGAATTAAGAAGTTAGGAATGGCTGTTTCTAAATGCAACGATGCCGCTGTTGCAACTGGACCGCCACATACATGCGCTTGAATACGCACATCAAAAATATCAGCGTAATCACAGACCTTTTTCGTCTCGGTGAAACCGCCACATAAACCAAGATCTGGCTGAAGCACATCAATGCTTTGATCTTCAAGATAAGGACGTACACCCCAACGATTATACAAGCGCTCGCCACCGGCTATGGGCACTGCAACTTTATCAGCGACTTTGGCATGCAATGAATGGTTTAGGTAGTTCACTGGCTCTTCATAATACATACAATCGAATTCTTCGGCGATTTCACCAATTTGAATTGCAGATGTTGCCCCTGGCAAACTATGACATTCAAAAATAATATCAACTTCATCACCCACTGCTTCACGAATAGCCTGCATACGCGCGCGGTATAACTTCATTTCACCTCGAGAAATAATATTAGTGCGGTCATAATAAGTATTGCCGTGCTTATCGTATTGGATAGGGTCAACTTTCACTGCATCGTAACCTTCAGCAATCGCTTTTAATGCCGCTTCTGCATATTCTTCTGGATGAATAAGTGCTTTAAACTCGCTGTCCCAGTCAAACTGTAATTGCGATGCGTAAGTACGAAGTTTGTCGTTAACTTTACCCCCTAGCAATTGATAAACAGGTAAACCTAATGCTTTTCCTTTGATGTCCCACAGTGCAGTATCAATCGCACTCATCGCAGCGTAGACCACTGGTCCTCCGCCTAATCCCCAAAAGCTCTCGCGTAGCATTCGTGACCATAGCTTTTCAGTTTGAAACGGATCATGGCCTATTAAAAAAGCGTCAGCCATTTCTTTGATCATCGCAGCGGCTGCACTGTGACCTAAGTCATAAGCAAGCCCGGCTTCACCAACGCCACTAATACCTTCATCTGTATGAATACGTACAAACACAGGTGTCCAAGCAGGTCTGTCTGGACAATGAATATCGAACACTTCGACGCGATTAACTTTCATGGTTACTCCTTACTGAGCAAAACTAGGATCAAGGCGATAAGCCTTACGCAGCATCGCAGGCCACGCTAATTGGCCTCCAGTACTGCCGCTATGCACGACATTCGCTTGATTATAAATATTATCGATAATAGGTTGAGGCACCGGAATAGCTGTTTGACCACTGGCTTGAATCGACAATTGAATTTCACAGGCGCGCTGTAAATCATAGAAGCGCATAAATGCATCCCCCACCGTTGGGCCCACCGTTAAACCGCCATGATTTACTAAAAGCATATGATTTGTAGTGCCTAAATCATCTTGTAAGCGTTTTTTTTCATCCTTGTTCACGGCTAAGCCTTCATAGCCATGGTATGACAGTGACGGCAATGAAAACATCGAGTATTGGCTTAACGGTTGTAAACCTTTTTCTTGCGTTGCTACCGCAATAGTCTCTTTGGTATGAAGGTGGATAACACAATGCGCATCATCGCGTACTTCGTGAATAGCACTGTGAATAGTGAAACCTGCAGGGTTAATTTTAAACGGTGTATCGTCGAGAATATTCCCTTCTAAATCAACCTTCACTAAGTTTGACGCGGTTACTTCATCAAAGCTTAAACCAAATGCATTGACCAAATACTGATTTGTACCCGGTAAGCGTGCAGATAAATGGGTATAAATTAAATCACCCCAACGAAAATGCTCGACCAAACGATAGCATGCAGCCAAATCTACGCGAAGCTGCCATTCTTGTTCAGATACTTTATTTTTTAAATCGAGTTTTGGTAAGTCAAACATGGAAAACCTTGTATATGCGACAAGCATAAATAGATGTATAGAAGTCTAAATTACTATTAACCGATGATCAATAGCTGATACAAAAAGGCCACATCAATTGATGTGGCCTTTTTTATTAAATGTAGCGGATTATTTAACTTGTGATAAATAATCTGCAATTGCTGCCATTTCTTCTTCAGATACGTTCGCAACCATTGCTTTCATCGCAGAAGCCATACCGTTATTACGTGCACCAGACTTAATGTCTTTCATTTGTGCAAGTAAGTATTCTTTATTTTGGCCATTTAGCTTAGGGTATAGCGGCATAATGGGTGCTTTACCTTCTGCACCGTGGCACGTTTGGCAAAGTTTTGCTGTGTATAGCGTCGCGCCATCAGCAGCCATTGTATTGAAAGATAGGCTTGCAGCCATTGCAAGGCCAGCCCCACATAGAATTTTAGTTATCTTGCTCATTTGTATCTTCTCTTTTTAACGGGTTAGAAAACATTTTCTTTAGTGTAGACCATGATTTAACAATATTGCACCCAAATTGCCCCCGAAAAATTGTTACAGCAACCTAAATGCTATGCAGTTATGCGGGTTACCATATTAAATCATCAGGCACTTCAAAATCAGCATAGGGATCGTCTTCATCCTTTTGCTTATCTTCAGGTTCGACATGGAACACTATATATTCTTCGCTAACTTCAGCGACTTTTCGAGCTGGTTCATCTTCCAGAACAAAAAATTGGCCTTCTAAAACACAAATCGCTAAGCGACCACCCGCTAACGCTTTTTGTGTTTTTTCATTTACGTCGAGCTCTTTCACTTTATTTTCATAAGTGAAGTTAAAAGTGCGATCGCCACGGATCTCATCCTGATTATTATGCTCTAAAATTTGCTTAACGCGAGCAACTTGCTCACGTTGTTTTTGCTCTTCCAAACGCGCTTTATTTAGTTCATCTGCTTTTTTCTGCTGCTCGAGCTTGGTTTGCTCAATGTGCTTTTGCAAATCACTTGGGTTACTGGTAGCCCCTTTCTTTTTTTTCTTTTGCTGCTTACGTTTTTCAGTTTTAGCTACTTTCGCTTGGTGCGAGGTAGTGAGCCCAGCTTTAAGTAGCTGATCTTGTAATGAACCCATCACTAAATTCCAATAATTAAAATGCGTATAAGGGCTATTTTAATCAGCTATGCAAACAAATAACAGTACTGAACCCATTTGAATCTTTGCTATTTATATTATTACACGCAGATTAACACGCGATGAAATCATGACACTTTGATTTAACGCAATATTTCTTACTTTAATCATTATGATACTTGTAAAATTACTCGCACTCTATAAGCTAATACTTTTTCTTCACGGAGCTAAAAATGCAGCTGCGACATTTGTTACTTTGCTCTGTATTTATTTTCTTTGTTTTATACGCACCCCAGCCCCTACTTGGATTATTTGCTCGCCATTTTTCTGTGTCGCCAGCCGCCGCCGGCAGTTTAATGACAGCCACAATGCTCCCGCTAGCAATCGCTCCATTAGTGTATGGGTTATTTTTAGCAAAGCGTAACCCGCTGGTTATTTTAAAAATCGCTATGGTTATACTGGCTATTAGCTGCGTTATTTTTACCTTTGCGCCGAGCTTTAACGTGTTACTTTTGATACGTTTTATTCAAGGTATTACGCTGCCAGCCGCACTCACCGCGATGACCAGTTATATTGGTGTCACTTACCAAGCCGACCTACTACAGCGTAATATGACCTTGTATATTGGTAGTACGATTGTTGGTGGTTATTTTGGTCGTATGTTAGCGGCCTTATTTACTGATTTTTTAAGCTGGCAAAGCTTTTACTATGTGATAGCGATTGGCTTAGTCTGTCTTGCCTTCGCTATCCCTAAACCCCAAAAAACAACCGCAATTCATACCCCACAATCACCCCTTTTATATTTAAAGCAATTAAAAAGCCCATTAGTTTTGAAGCTCTATGGGGCGGTTTTTTGTATGTTCTTTTGCTTTGCAGCGCTGTTAAATTATTTGCCCTTTATTCTGCAAGATAGCTTTGCCATTACTAACACGCGCGAAATCGGACTTGTTTATACTGGCTACTTAGTCGGTGCACTTGCGTCAATAGCCACACCTTGGTTACTGAGAAAGTCTTCATCTCCTTGGCGCTTGCTCACTGGGGTATTTTTATTTTATAGCCTCACAATGTTGCTGTTGATGAGTCAACAGCTGCTGTTATTTGTCATCGCATTTACAGGTTTTTGTGGCGCTATGTTTGTGATTCATTCAAGTGCCGCACCATTGGTTAATAAAATTAGCACTGCCCCTGCCAGTGTGACGAATGGCGGCTATGTATCGTTTTATTACAGTGGTGGTGCACTTGGTTCACTGTTACCGGGGCTGATATACCAGCAACATGGTCAAGTTGCCTTTATGGCAGTACTGCTGCTGGTATGTTTAATAGGGCTCGCGTTGGTTTATTTAGCAGGAAGGAATACGACTCGAGGCTGATGCCCTGTACTGGCAAAGAAGCGTTCTAAGTCGTCTTTTTTCATTAACCAAGTCGCGGTGTTCTCAAACGGGTGGCAATGAAAAAGCGCGTTAAACCAGATTTCTTGATCAAGCCACAACGTGACATTATTTTGTTTGTCGTTTAAAAGTGCCAGCATAGATACACAGCCAGGCGGCACTTTTAAATAACGTGCAAGCCGCTCATCTGAGGCAAAACCTATCCGCGAAAGTCCTTGCTGCTTTGCAATCGCTTTTAAATCAAGCTGTTTGTCGTGGGCTGTTATCACCAAAAAATGACGTTTACCTTCGTTATCACGCAGAAATAAGTTTTTCAGTCGCGTACCAGGCCTATCAACCATAAACGTATCAGCATCGAGGCTGCCATGTAATGGTGGGTGTTCTATTTCTTCGTATTCAATAGCGAGCTGAGCAAGTGCCGCTGCCAGCTTGGTTTTATCGGCATACATTTACAAACAACGTCCTCGTAATTGCACACTCAAATCACGCCATAATACTTCGTCAATTACATGTTTGTCGTCGCAATACGAACGCTCTTTGAGTTCTTCATTTAATAATTCAACAGCTTGATCTTCTAACAGTAATTTTAAGTTGCTCGACTCTTCAAAGTACTCTTGCTCGGCAAAGTCTTTAAATTGTCGACGCGTCATCGGCTTATCTAAATTAATAGGCTTTCGGCCTTGCGCTTTTACTGACACAACATAAGCAAAAATTTTATTTCCCTGCTCATCATTTTTTCCATAAAACTGTTTGTTATTAATTTCAAAAGGAGGGGCGTCCCCTTGGCTTGCGCAACCAGCTAATAAAACAACCAAAAGCGATGCTATTTTTTTCATTATTGGATAAGCCTTGAACAGTAGATGCGACCTAGTCTATCAAAAATAAAAGCGGAGGGTAAAAATTCGATCATTTTTTAAAAAACACTTGACCGCGAATGTAAAAATAATTAAAGTTCACCCCGCTTAGGACGTAAGACTTAAGCATCCTGTATTTAGGAATGTGGGGCTATAGCTCAGCTGGGAGAGCGCCTGCCTTGCACGCAGGAGGTCAGCAGTTCGATCCTGCTTAGCTCCACCACCTTCCTACTTTTCTTAGGCACTCTGCCAAATTTAATATCAAACTTATCTAAAAAAATTATCTAGTTTATCCGTTATTTTTTGCCGTCTTAACTTTATTCACATAAAAAAAAAGCCGAGCAGAGCCCGGCATTTTCATGTTTTATTTTGTGTAAATAATTACTCGCGAATTTGACCTTCGCCGTTCACTAGGTATTTTTCTGTCGTGAGTGACTCTAAGCCCATTGGGCCATAAGCATGCAGCTTGGTTGTTGCAATACCAATCTCTGCACCTAAACCTAATTGCGAGCCATCAGAAAAACGAGACGATGCATTAACCATAACCACTGAAGCATCTACACTACGTTGGAATAACTGCGCAGCAGCTTGGTCTTTTGTACAGATCACTTCTGTGTGGTTAGAACCGAATTTAGCAATGTGGTCAATCGCACCCGCGAAATCAGGAACAACTTTAATCGCGATTTCTAAATCGAGGTACTCTTCACCAAACTCATCGTCGGCCAGTACAGTCGCGTTGTCAAAATACGCTGCGGCTTTTGCGTCTGCATTCACTTTTACGCCTTCTTGACGCAGTACCACTGCACATAAGTTTAAAAACTCATCAGCGATATCTTGGTGAACGACTAAACCTTCAAGTGCATTACACACGCCTGTACGCTGCGTTTTACCGTTAAGTAATAGATTAATAGCCACATTTAAGTCGGCGTCTTTATCTACATAAAGATGACATACGCCTTTAAAATGCTGAATAACAGGAATCGTACTATTTTCTGTTACAAAGTTAATTAGGCCTTCACCACCGCGTGGAATGATTAAATCAATGGTGTCACGTTGCTGCATCAGCTCCATGAGTAAACCGCGGTCTGGGTCTGGAATCACCGAAATTAACGCTGTTGGCAGGCCATGCTTTTCTAATACTTTGTGCATCACACTGGCAATCGCTTGCGAGCTTTTAAGCGCTTCTTTACCACCGCGTAATATGACACCGTTACCTGATTTGAAACACAATGCACCCGCATCCGCTGTTACATTAGGACGCGCTTCGTAAATCATACACACCACACCTAAAGGCACACGCATTTTACTGATCTTAATGCCATTCGGGCGCTCAGTAATTTCACGTAGTTGACCCACAGGATCGTCAAGGCTAACAATTACCTCAATCCCTTCAGCCATGGCTTCGATACGCTCATCATTTAACGTTAAGCGATCAATCATTGCCCCAGGGAGATTATTATCACGCGCCGCAGCTAAATCGCTTTCATTTTCTTTGATAATGAACGCTTTACTTTCACGAAGTGCCTGTGCCATCTCAGTTAAAACCTGATTTTTAGTGGCTGTATCCAGTAAGGCTAGCTGGGTAGCAGCGTGTGCTGCTTGGCTCGAAATATCCGTAATTAAACTCATGACTTCTCCAATAATGCGATATCTTTCTCTGATACAACGGGGCCAATTGAATCCTGCATTTTCTCGCTAAATTCACTTTGCTCGTTGTCAGCTATAAAACTTAATAAACAGCTACTGTAATTCGCTGTTGCTTTTGCTAGACGCGTACCATCGTCACTGCGTACTAAAATAGTATCGCCTACGCCAAATTCTCCGTGTACCGCAAGAATTTCATCACTGCGAATACACCCATTTTCTCGGTTTGATGATTCATTAATTGAACCTTCAACCACAACTTCACCTTGCTCATTGGCAGTGTGAGTCATCCAATGCACCGCTTCTTGCATTGGTTTTTCGTATGGGGTGAAAATAGTGCCTGGATTATCACCTGCTAATAAACGGTTAAATGTTTCTTCTTTAAACCCGTTTAAAATATAGGTGGTGATACCATGTGAAGTCGCTTTTTCTGCTGCTTCTATTTTCGTTTTCATACCGCCAGTACCTACAGCACTGGTTGCACACCCAGCCATAGCATAAATTGATTCATCAATGCTTTCGATTTCAGGTAATAAGACAGCGTCCTCATGTAAATTAGGGTTCTTGTCATATAAACCATCGACATCTGAGAAAATCATCAAGGCATCTGCATCTGCCGCAGCCGCAACCATGGCTGATAAGTTATCGTTATCACCTACTTTTAAATCGTCGGTTGTTACCGTGTCATTTTCATTAATGATGGGCAATACACCGTGCTCAAGTAAAGTAAATACTGTTTCTCTAATACTTGTATAGCGTTCACGGTCTCGCAAATCACCATGCGTTAATAAAATTTGCGCCGATGGGAAATCAAAAAAGCGATCCCACATGGCCATCATTTCTGTTTGGCCAGCCGCTGCCATTGCCTTTTTCATCGTCACAGAGCGTTGCTCTTGCTCTGGGAATAAATGCGAACCAGCAGCCACCGAACCTGACGATACTAAAATAACTTCGATACCTTGCGCTCGACAACGAACGATGAACTGTGCAATGGTCAGTAAATAACGAGAACGACACCCATCTTGATCGGGTGCGATTAAGGCGCTACCAACTTTTAGTACTATACGTTGCCATTTAAACTTTTGCATAACTGTTCAACTTTCCATTTTACTATCTGTTCAGTGTCAAAATGCCACTGATTAAAAGACTCACGTTTAGCCGAGCTAAACGCACTGATCATAATTAATCTGTCAAACCACTTATCTGAGCACACAGCTAAGCCACGCAAGTAATGCGATTAGATATAGCACAACTTTTATTCAGTCAGTAGACCAAACGGTTATAAACCATAAGTTGTTATAAAAAGATAAGTGTTGTTTATGTATCGCTGTAAAAAGCTGTGTGCGGCTTTTATTAATAACAACATACATAGAGCCTATACAGTCTGGTACACCAACAGATAGGGTGTAGACTGTATGACCGAGATTTAGCTGCCACGATGGGAACTAAACATTGACCAGACAATGAACTTATATTCTATTCAACACGTAATAAATACACACTGAATAGGACCAAGCTCATTTCTATTTAATTAGAAAACAAAGTGTAAAATACACACTTAGCTCGCCAAACAATTGATTAAATAGAGCTTGAGCTCTAAGTAGAAAGGGTTTTCGTTACCAATCATTTAGATATCAAATTGTTTGAACACGAAATATAATACGGTAAACATAGGGGTAAGATCAAGTCTGAAAAGCAATCATACCTTTTATACTTACCATAACCTTGAAAAATAGAGCCAAAATAACAAACAGTTAAGACCTAGCATTTATCACTTAATGATTTTTTATCAACTTTTAAAGATTTTGTTGTCGAAAGCAGCCCAAAAAGTAGTAATAACGACTAAAATCGTATGTGAAGCAACAAGTTTGCTTGTGTCTATGACGGTGAGTAGGCTTTAATAGGTAAGCAATTTTATTTAAAAGTTAACGACTGTTTATCGTTTTCAAACGCGATTACCTATCTCGTTGGTGTTTTTAAATAGTAGTAACTAAAGGATACTTTATTCTATGTCAGCAATTTATATAGCAGGGATCGCCTTGTGCTCTGTGTTAGCACAGTGGATAGCCTGGGCGTTTCGTGTACCCGCTATTTTATTTTTACTACTAACGGGTTTATTACTTGGCCCATTTAGCGGCATTTTAAACCCCGATGCCTTACTCGGCGACTTGCTTTTCCCTGTCGTGTCATTGAGTGTTGCAGTGATCCTTTTTGAAGGCTCCTTAACGCTTCATTTTCGAGAGTTAAAAGGCATAGGCAAAGTTGTTCGAAACCTATGCTCCATCGGTATGATCACCACCTGTTTAATTATAAGCCTCAGTGCCTATTGGATTTTAGAACTAAACTGGCGTGTTGCAGCAGTTCTGGGGGCAGTATTAGTGGTTACCGGCCCTACGGTTATTGCCCCTTTATTAAACTCAATGCGGCCTACGCAAGATATCGACCGTATATTACGCTGGGAAGGTATTGTTATTGACCCCATTGGTGCCTTGTTTGCAGTGCTGGTATTTGAAGCCGTTATGCTTGTTGGTCAGGGCGAAGTACTCAGCCACACGATCATTGCTTTATTCAAGACCTTAGGCGTTGGTTTAACAATCGGTGTCGTCGCTGGCTGGTTAACAACCCTACTTATTCGCCGAGAGTGGTTACCGTTCGAATTACATAAGTTTGGCATACTAGCCTTAGTGCTCATTAGTTTCACGGTTTCTAACCACTTAAGCCATGAATCAGGACTACTTGCTGTTACCGTCTTTGGTATATGGCTTGCTAATCAGGACGACTTAGAAATAGACTCTGTGCTTGAATTTAAAGAAGACCTGTCGATGATTCTCATTTCATCCCTGTTCATCTTACTGGCTGCACGTTTACAGCTTTCCGACTTAATGATGCTGCACAGCGACGTGTTTATCTTTTTAGCCATTGTTTTATTTGTGGCGCGCCCTGCGTGTATCGCAATTTCGACGTTTAAAAGTGATTTACCCTTAAAATCTCGTCTCGTCTTATCGTGGATAGCCCCACGCGGTATTGTCGCGGCAGCAGTAGGCTCTGTGTTTGCCCTAAGCATGGTCGAAGCCGGTATCGCGGATGCAGAAAAAATAGTGCCGCTTATCTTCACAGTCATTATCGTCACTGTGGTTTTACAGAGTTTAACGGCAACGCCTTTAGCTAAATTATTAAAAGTACGTCAGCCGTCACCTAATACGATTCTTATCATAGGTGCAAACCATGTTGCACGTGCTATCGCCTGTGGTTTAAAAGAACAAAACATTCCTGTTCATTTATCTGACCCCGCGTGGGAAAACTGTCGCATGGCGCGCATGGATGGTTTACCCTGTTATTACGGTAACCCGCAATCAGAACATGCTGAGCGTTACTTACCCCTAACCACAATTAGAAACGTGTTGGCCCTGTCGCCAAACCGTCATCATAATGCCTTGGGCGTACAGTATTTTTCTCACCTATTGGATGAAAAAAATGTATTTTCACTGCGCTCATCAACCAACCACGCTAAAGCGAATAAAGACAGTGCGACGTTCTTATCACGACAAATTTTATTTGGTGATAACGGGGCCTATGCTCGTTTAAGTAGCTTAATCGCGAAAGGGGGTAAAGTGAGTGCAACGCGTATTTCTGACGAGTTTAGCTGGGAGCAGTACCAAGAAGTCAACAGTGAAGCAATTCCATTGTTTATTCTAAATGGTGAAAAAGATGATGACGATGATTCACCTATACGTCTTCGCCCTTTCACCACCCACATGGAAAAAACACCTCAAGTTGGTGAACGAGTCGTGGCACTACAGCCTCCTAAACTTTCTGTTTTAAAAGATCCGAATAACGGTAAAAATAAAGAGAAAAAAGAAGACTAATAATAACGATAAGGCCAGCATTTGCTGGCCTTTGTTTATTCAGGTAGACGGGCGCGGGCGACAACGCTGTCGGGCATTTTTTCAGCCAATTTAGCCAGTAACTGTTCTACTTTTTTATGTTGTGCTTTGTCAGCCACCATTGAGTGAAATAACCAACGGTAGGCGTCTTCATAGTCACGAGGACTGCCATAGCCTTGATTGAATAGGTTAACCAAGCGAATTTGTGCTTTAAGGTTTCCCTGTGCCGACGCTTCTCTGAGGTAGGTGACCGCCATGGCTTTATCTTTCTGCACTAACTGGCCGACATCATAGTAACGGCCAAGCTGCTCGAGTGCCGCTGCAAAACCTTGCTGTGCGGCTTGGCGCATGTAATAAACACCCAGCTCAACATTGCGGTCTACACACACCGCATACGCTAACATATCACCATACAGGAATTGATACGATGGCAACGCCATTTTATTGGCTCGCGCTTCAATATCTTGTACTAGCTGGCAATCATCAGCCTTTACCCGCGCCAAATGTGCATTTTTATTAATTAAGCCAATTAACTCGCTCTCAGTATACAAAGGGACTGCTGTAATAGGCTCTTCAGCCATGGCTAGGCTTGAAAAGAGGAATGTTAAAGGCAATAAAACACGCATCAAAATCACTTAATGAAAATCTGTCTTAGTAAATAATATACAATTTTCATTCCAGAATAAATTTTAGGCACAAAAAAAGCTGCCGAAGCAGCTTTTTTTAAACATATCGTGATTATGCAAACGGGTTGCGTAATACCATTGTTTCAACACGGTCTGGACCTGTTGAGATGATATCAACTGGCACGCCAGTGATTTCTTCGATACGTTTGATGTAGTCAATCGCTGCTTTTGGCAGCTCTTCAACTGAAGTAACACCAACTGTGTTTTCAGACCAACCAGGCATCTCTTCGTATACTGGTGTTACTTTCTCGTAACCTTCAGCAGCTAATGGTGTAACGTTCGTTACTGTGCCATCTTCTAACTGGTAACCAGTACAGATTTTCAGTGTTTCTAAACCGTCTAGTACGTCTAGTTTAGTTAAACAGAAACCTGAGATGCTGTTGATTTGTACTGCACGGCGCATAGCCACTGCATCTAACCAACCTGTACGACGTAAACGACCCGTTGTTGCACCAAACTCATGGCCTTTCTCACCTAAGTGCTTACCTACTGGGTCTTGTTTATCTAGACCGTCGTAAAGCTCGGTAGGGAATGGACCTGAACCTACACGTGTTGTGTAAGCTTTGATGATACCTAATACGTAATCAAGGTGTAATGGACCAAAGCCCGCACCGGTAGCTACACCACCTGCAGTAGTGTTAGACGATGTTACGTATGGGTATGTACCGTGGTCGATATCAAGTAACGTACCTTGCGCACCTTCAAATAAGATGTTGTCGCCCGCTAAACGTGTTTGATCAAGAAGCTCAGTAACATCAACAACCATTGCTTTTAAGATATCAGCGATTGCCATTGCATCGTCAAATGTCTTTTGGAAGTCCACTGGCTCTACTTTGTAGTAATGCTCTAACGTGAAGTTATGGTATTCCAATACTTCTTTAAGCTTACTAGCAAACTGTTCAGGGTTAAATAAGTCACCAACACGTATACCACGACGTGCTACTTTGTCTTCATAAGCTGGACCGATACCACGACCTGTCGTACCGATTGGCTTATCGCCACGTGCTTTTTCACGGGCTAAATCTAATGCAATGTGGAAAGGTAAAATTAGCGGACATGCTTCGCTGATTAATAAGCGTTCACGTACTGGTACGCCACGCTCTTCTAGCATGCCGATTTCTTTCATTAATGCTTCTGGTGATAAAACAACACCATTACCGATCACACACTTAACATTGTCACGTAATACACCCGATGGAATAAGGTGTAAAACCGTCTTTTCACCGTTGATCACCAAAGTATGGCCTGCGTTATGACCACCTTGATAACGAACTACTAAAGATGCTTTGTCTGTAAGGAGGTCAACTACCTTACCCTTACCTTCGTCACCCCATTGGGTGCCTAGTACAACAACGTTTTTACCCATTGCAAATTCACTTAGAAAAAATTAGGACGAGATTTTACCAGAAAACGAGGTGAAAGATCACCCCGTTTAGCTTATTTTTTCTGCGGCTGAATTTTTATCATCTTATTTAATAGCACAATTACAGGCAGAACAGAGGTTTATAAAAACAGACAGTCTATATTTTAAGCAATCTCAGAAACAAAAAAGCCCCGCAAAATAGGCGGGGCTTTTAGCAGCGACAGTAAATTACTGTGCTTTAGAACCTTTCATGTAATTAAAGAAATCGCTATCCGGTGATAGAACCATCACGTCTTGCTTATCTTTAAAGGTATTTTTGTATGCTTCTAAGCTACGAACAAAGCTAAAGAATTCAGCATCTTTACTGTATGCGTTCGCGTAGATAGCTGCGGCATTCGCATCACCCTCACCGCGCACAGTACGTGCATTTCGCTCTGCATCAGCAAGCATAACGGTGACTCGGCGATCGACTTCTGCACGAATTGTTTCCGCTTTTTCCTGACCTTCAGAACGGTGCTCTTTTGCCACTGCAGTACGTTCAGCACGCATACGTTGGAAAATAGAGCTACTCACTTCTTGTGGTAAGTTAATTTGCTTAACACGCACATCAAGTACTTCGATACCTAACTCTTGCGCACTTTCTGATGCTTGTACTAATGCTTCTTCCATCAGCTCACTTCGCTCACCAGAGACAATTTCTCTGATAGTGCGCGAACCGAAGTTAGTACGCAGTCCGTTATTAACTTTTTGCTTTAGGAGTGTTTCAGCGTATTGCTTATCACCACGAGCACGCAAGTAGAAAGCGCTAAAGTCGTTAATACGCCATTTTACGTACGAATCAACAATTAAGTCTTTCTTCTCGCTGGTTACAAAGCGGTCTGGTGCACCATCTAGCGTTTGAATACGTGCGTCTAAGCGACGTACTTGGCTAAAAAATGGGACTTTAAGGTGTAAACCAGGCCCATACACCACCGCGTTATCACTGTCGTCTTTTTGCACTTTGCTGAATAACAGCACAATTGCCTTTTCGCCTTCTTGCACAACAAATACTGCTGAGAACGACAATACAAGAGCAAGGGCGAGTATGACTAAACTAAAGTTTTTCATCTTGTTTATCTCCCCTCATTAAAACGGTCAGTAGCGAAACGATCACCGCTTGGATTAACAGTGCTGTTTCGTGATGTGTTTATCTTATTGCGAAGGTCCTTGATATCACTTGAGCTTGGAAGTGCAACTCGCGTTGCTGTGCCTTGCTTTTCCATGATTTTATCAAGTGGTAAATACAGCATGTTATTGCCACCTTTCACATCGACTAACACTTTAGAGCTGTTACCTAACACTTGTTCCATTGCATCAATATATAAACGCTGACGCGTGACTTCTTTTGCTGCTTGGTACTCAGGTAATAACTTTTCAAAACGTGCCACTTCACCCTGTGCCTCAAGGGTAATACGTTCGCGATACGCTTCTGCTTCTTGTGTCATACGTGTGACTTGACCACGTGCACGCGGTTCAATTTCACGGGCATATGCTTCGGCTTCACGAATAAAACGTTCTTCATCTTCTTGCGCTGCAATCGCATCATCAAAGGCATCTTTCACTTCGCCCGGCGGACGAGAGTCTTTAAAGTTCACATCGCTGACGATAATACCGAGGTTATAAGGCTCGATAATTTTGTTTAGTTCATCCCATGTTTGTTGACGAACTACCTCACGACCTGTTGTGAGTACTTGGTCCATTTTCACATGACCAATGACATAACGCAGTGCACTATCAAGTGCCTGTTGTAAGCTGTGATCAGCATCCGTTACACTAAACTTGTAAAGATGTGGGTCAATTACACGGTACTGAACTTCAAACTCAACATTAACTACGTTTTCATCTTCGGTGAGCATAAACCCTTTTGCTGATAATGAACGAACAGCTTCAATATCAACAGGAATAACACGTTCGATGAACGTCATCTTCCAACGTAAGCCAGGTTCAGCAATACGGTCAAATTGACCAAACTGTAGAACCACACCACGCTCGGCTTCTTTTACGGTGTAAATACCACTCAATGCCCATACGATGACGGCAATGATTAAAATGAAAGAAATGCCTGCGCCACCAAGTCCGCCGCCGTTGTTACCTGGTTTGTTACCACCAAATAAACCGCCAAACTTGCCGGAGAACTTACGCAGTACCTCGTCTAAATCAGGTGGGCCTTGATCTTTACCGCCTTTATTATTCCACGGATCTTTATCATTGCCATTATTACCCGGTTCATTCCAGGCCATAGCTATACTCCATTGTTATCTAAATGAATTAGGTTAAATCTATCAAATATACAGCATTTCTCATACTAAAAATGACAAATGCTGCTGATTTTTAGTTCGCCGCTACAAAAGAATCGAGGTCATGCCCCATTTCTTTTTTCAAACGATTCCATTCCGCCATAGGCAAACGGACTGACAAAAGCCAATTGCCTTGCTCATCAAATTGCTCTTCATGCACAGCATTTAAATTAAATAATGCGGCACGAATACGCCCATGTTGTGGCGGTAATTTAAGCTCATCGGCAAACATTTTTTTGGCAAGTAACTCATTAATTGCCTCAGACAACAACTCACAACCGACCCCCGTACGTGCCGAAAGCCAAACGCGAATAGGTTGCCCTTCGTCGTTTCTATCTATACGTGGCGCAACGTCATCTAGCGCATCAATTTTGTTATAAACCAATAATTGTGGTACATCGTCTGCCTCAATTTCTTTGAGTACCGATTGCACCTGCTCTATATTTTCTTTACGGCGGGGGTCTGCCACATCAATCACATGAAGCTGTAAATCGGCTTCACGCGTTTCTGTTAATGTTGCTTTAAAGGCAGCCACTAAATCATGTGGTAAGTGGCGAATAAAGCCCACCGTATCGGCCAAAATAACGGGGCCAATGTCTCCAATGTCCAACTTACGTAACGTTGGATCAAGTGTTGCAAACAGCTGATCCGCTGCATACACATCAGAATTTGTTATACGGTTAAAGAGTGTCGACTTACCCGCATTGGTATACCCAACTAATGACACCGTGGGGATTTCATTTCGAGTACGCGCACGTCGCCCCTGCTCACGCTGAACAGCGACTTTATCTAAACGGGCACGAATATTCTTAATTCTTGCACGCAGTAAGCGTCTATCTGTCTCGAGTTGAGTTTCACCCGGTCCTCGTAAACCAATCCCGCCTTTTTGTCTTTCAAGGTGGGTCCAACCACGAATCAAGCGAGTAGAAATATGGCGAAGCTGAGCCAACTCCACTTGAAGTTTACCTTCGTGGGTACGCGCTCGCTGCGCAAAAATATCCAAGATCAAACTCGTACGATCAAGTACACGACACTGGCAAACGCGCTCTAAATTGCGCTCCTGTGACGGGCTAAGTTGATGATTGAAAATGATGACATCTGCATTGTGGATTTTGACAGTTTCAGCGATTTCTTCTGCTTTTCCGGTCCCGACGAATAGTTTCGGATGTGGTGCTTGACGACTGCCTTGCACAATCGCCAAACTACTAACACCAGCAGAAGATACCAACAACTCTAATTCGTGAAGATCTTCGCGATCCCCCTCTTTAGGTAAGTCGATATGAACTAAAACTGCCTGTTCGCCGGCTTCATAACGGTCAAACAAGCATTACGCTCCTAAATTTAAAAGTTTCCAGCTTCTTGCTCTTCTGCATCATCACTTCCTTGTACACCTTGGAAGTTAACAGATCGCGCTGGAACAACGGTAGAAATAGCGTGTTTATACACCATTTGATTTACGGTGTTTTCTAGTAAAATAACAAATTGGTCAAATGACTGGATTTTACCCTGAAGTTTAATGCCATTAACCAAAAAGATTGATACTGGAATGCGCTCACGACGTAACGCATTCAAAAATGGGTCTTGTAACGACTGGCCTTTTGCCATGTTATTTTCCTTCGTTCTAGGTGTTATTATAATTAAGTAGCTGAACTCATTTAACAAAGCTAAATTTTTTCAACTACTACTAGCTTAGCGAACTTACTACACGTTGCAAGTTTTCTTCATCACCCGTGGTTAACCAAGTAACATTTGGCCAACCTCTTAACCAAGTTAGCTGTCGCTTGGCTAACTGCCGTGTGGCTGCAATACCACGAAAGACCATTTCATCATAGTCAGTTTCGCCTGCAATGTAATCCCACATTTGTCTATAACCTACGCAACGAATTGATGGCAGATCGGGGTGTAAATCCTTACGTTTATATAGGGATGAAACTTCATTTTCAAACCCCTGGTCGAGCATTATTTTAAACCTTTTCTCAATTCGCTGATGCAATTCACTGCGATCATCAGGTGCAATCGCAAATTGATGGAAAGTATAAGGTAACTCAGGCTGCTTTTGTTTTTGCAGCTCTGTCATTGTTTTACCTGTTATACGATACACTTCGAGCGCACGATTAATGCGTTGTGAATCATTTTCACTCATTTTGCTCGCAGCATCAGGATCAATTTTAATAAGCTCTTTGTGCAAATGCGGCCAACCAAACTGCTTTGCTTCTTTTTCAAGCTCAGCACGTACTTCGGGTGATGCCTCTGGTAGCGGTGATAAGCCATCAAGTAATGATTTAAAATACATCATTGTACCGCCAACCAGTACAGGTACTTTACCTTGCTGATGAAATAGATCAATCTTTTCAATTGCATCGCGACGAAAATCTGCGACTGAATAACTCTCTGCTGGATCAATAATATCAATCAAATGATGTGGCGCTCGCGCTAATTCATCAGCATCGGGCTTAGCCGTGCCAATATTCATATCTTTATATACAAGTGCGGAGTCAACACTGATAATTTCAGTGTTAAGGTGCTCGCACAATGCAATTGCCAGTTCGGTTTTCCCTGCAGCTGTTGGTCCCATTAAAAAAATGACGGGTAAGTTATTCAAGCCTGATTACCTTGCTTCGTTTAAAAACTGAGATAGTTCTATTTTAACTGCTTTTTCACGCAAACGTTGCATTGTTTGTGGATTATTTTCTAGTCGCGATATTTGTTCCAAAAAGACTTGGCTTGCAAAATACCGGGTCGGTATTTGGCTATCAAGCCAAATAAGCCAACCGTCTAATGTGCTATCAACACTCTGACAGGCACTAATAAGTCGTGCTATTGCATCACTCACATCTAATAAATACAAACAGGGCGGCAGTTTTTTCACCATCACAAAATGTTTTTCAATGACGAGGTCAAACCCTAATAACGTAAACCAAGATTGCTGCGCATTAAGCGCATTAACGTCATCATCACTCACATTAACACGCACAGGCAACAGCAATGCTTTGCCTTCAAGGTTTCCTGCTTGTTCAACCTGAGTGTGCCAGTCGAGGCTCAGTGCATGCTTAAAGTGAGCTGCAAATAACTGGTTATCTTCACAAAATACACACTGCCCCTCTTGCACATGGATAAGCTGGGTCAATGCGGGTTGTGTATCGATTACCGCTGCAACACTGGGCTCAGGGCTAACACGGTCAAAATGTGCCGCGTGTTGCTCGCTAATTCCTTGATAAAACGCATTAACATCGTGATGAGTCGTTTTAGTTCGGGGCTCACTTGGCGCACTGCCCCCTGCACGCGATGCCCCACCCGACGATGAATACGAAGGGTGACGCGTTGGCTGTAATGCCGACTTAGGGTAATCATACTGCTCAGAATAGCTTGTAGCAGGGCGACTCACTGGCAACGTACTTGATTGAGTGAAATTAAGCGGCGTGTCTGCAACAGAGTGCGTGTTATTAACACCTGACTCAAAATCGACGTCATGCTGAAGCGGCACGACCACTTGTTTAATCGCTTGTAGAATAAAATCATGAACCAAGCGCCCTTGGTGAAAACGCACTTCGTGTTTGGCCGGGTGCACGTTAACGTCAACTTGGCGCGGGTCAATATCAATATAAATAACGAAGCCTGGTAGCTCCTCAGACCCTGCGACCTCTTCAAAGGCCTGACGAATTGCATGCAGAATCAACTTATCGCGCATCATGCGATTATTTACATAGGTGTACTGCGTACTGTTGCTTGACCCTACAGGTAAAACCCAACCTCGCAGCATCAGCCCCGCTTCACCAGATTGAATATGTAAAGCGTGTTCGCTAAATGCTTTACCAGCGACTTGCGCAACACGGGTAATCGCATCCTCAGGGTTTGGTTTAGCACGGTACTGACGCACGACCTTGGCATTATGCGTTAACGTAATCGACACATCGAAGCGGCTTAAAGCGATTCGCTTAATGAGCTCATCAATATGCGAAAACTCGGTTTTTTCGGTGCGTAAAAATTTACGTCGTGCTGGGGTGTTAAAAAATAAGTCTTTCACCTCAATGGTAGTGCCATCGGGGTGGGCTGTTGGCTTGACTTGCACCGCCATATCACGGCCTTCAGCAAACGCTTGCCATGCAGCCTCTTGCTCTTTTGGCTTCGAGCTCAATGTCAAACGTGATACTGAGCTGATCGAGGCCAGCGCTTCACCACGAAAACCCAGCGAACAAATATTCTCCAGATCATCGAGTGACTTTAACTTACTGGTTGCGTGGCGAGATAGTGCCAATGTGAGCTCATCTTTATTAATACCTGAGCCATTATCTCGAATCCGAATAAGCTTATGACCACCACGTTCAATATCTATTTGGATTCGCGTCGCACCGGCATCCAAACTATTTTCAACCAGCTCTTTAACGACTGACGCGGGACGCTCAACCACTTCACCCGCTGCAATTTGGTTAGCCAGTCGCGCGGGTAATATTTCTATACTCATAGTGTTCCTAACACGCTAATTGACTAGCTTTGGGGAATATCAAGCTCTTGCCCGATAAACAAAGTGTTCGATTTTAGGTTATTTACCGTTTTAAGCTTGCTCACAGATGTGCCATAACGACTCGCCAACATGCTTAACGATTCACCCGGGCGTACCTTATGCTTGGTTGGGTATTGCGCTTTTAATTTAGCAAATAAAGAGTCATCAGGTGGATTTTGTAAATAATAGCTTTTAATTGATTTAAAGATTGCTTTAGCTAATCGCTCTTGGTGATTGGCTGTTTTTAGTAAACGTTCTTCACGCGGATTCGAGATAAACCCTGTTTCGACCAAAATAGAGGGAATATCTGGCGATTTAAGCACTGCAAGGCTTGCTGCTTGTGGTTCTTTTTTATGTAATTTAGCCACTTTTTTCAGCTCTCTAACCACCTCTTCAGCGACGTTAAAACCCGTTTTCATTGAGTGGTCCATCGACATATCAAGCAATGCTTGCGCTAAATACTTTTCACTAGCGGTGTCTTTTAACACCCCAGCTGCACCGCCTAAAAGCTCCGAATGCTTTTCTTTATCCTCAATCCATTTACCAATTTCTGAGTTTGCACGGCGCAGCGACAACACCCATACAGAGGCTCCATTAGGTTGCGGACTGGTGAAGGCGTCAGCATGAATAGACACAAAAAAGTCTGCTTTTTTCTCGCGCGCAATATTGGTACGCGTATTCAAGTTTACAAAATAATCACTGCGGCGGATCATACGTGAAATCATCCCGCGCTCAGCATCAATCATTCGCTCCAAGCGTTTAGCGATTTGCAACGTGATGTCTTTTTCATAGGTGCCTGATGGCCCTATTGAACCGGGATCTTCCCCACCGTGCCCTGCATCAATCGCAATCACAATATCACGCTCTTGATTAAGCTCGCGCTTTTTGACACTGCTATTCGTACTCGCTATCGGCTCCGCTTTTGGTGTTTTATCTACAAGGTCAACAACTAAACGATGCTTATAAGGGTCGGTAGGTAATAATGCAAATACCACGGGCTTCGTCGCTCGGGTTAATTCAAAGACAAAGCGCACACTTTTGCTGTCTTTTGGTTTCGAATAACGCAGCTTAGAAACTATTTGGTGTTTGTTTGGAATACTTGGCAGTGTATCTAACTTATCGGTGTCTTTGAGATCAATCACTAAACGCGATGGATTTTTCAGCATAAAGTAGCTGTAATCGGGTTTGTCGTTTAAATCAAACACAACCCGAGTACTGTCTGGAGAGGGCCACACACGCACGCTATTAATGGAATTTTGTGCCAGCGCAACGTCACTAACAATCAAAAGCATCCAAAAAATTAATAGTTTAAATGTACAACGACCCATTTTTGATAACACACCTTTTATTGTTATTTATTTTATTATTGCGCGCTCTTTAATTGTCTAACTATAGACTGACCACGCTCAGTTAAACTCTTTATTTCAATAGCACGTGCCTCACCTTCATAGCGTAACGTGACATCTAAATCGGGCGTAGGGATAAACTCGCCCCCTTTCTCGGGCCATTCAACCACACAAATTGCCTGTGGTGAAAAATAGTCACGAATTCCCATATACTCAAGTTCTTCAGGGTCACCTAAACGATATAAATCAAAGTGATAGACATCTGCTTTCGTTAATTGGTAAGGCTCTACTAATGTATACGTCGGACTCTTAACCTTACCTTGATGACCAAACCCTTGAACAATACCACGCGTTAAAGTCGTTTTGCCGGCTCCTAAGTCGCCGTGCAAATAAATTACCGCGCCTTGCTCCATTAACGCCGCAAGTTGCTTACCCATGTTTACCGTTGCAGCTTCATCAGCCAGTGGAAAACCAACACTGTCGGTCATTATTACCTCATGAAAAACTAAAAACACACTACTTTGTTAATCATACCAGATTATTTATGTAAGGCGAGAATCAGCCATGCCTTGAATTTGACACAAAAAAACCGGCAAAGTTGCCGGTTTGTTTTAGGTAAACATTATTATGTTTAAAGACCGAGTTTCTTCTCAAGGTAGTGGATATTAGTACCACCGTTTTGGAAGTTTTCATCTGCCAAGATTTTCTTGTGCAGTGGGGTGTTGGTCTTAATGCCGTCGATAACTAATTCGTTTAACGCATTACGTGAACGCGCAATCGCTACATCACGGTTTTCACCGTAACAGATCAACTTACCAATCATTGAATCGTAATGAGGTGGTACAGTGTAATCAGCATAAATGTGGCTGTCCCAACGAATACCTAAACCGCCAGCTGGGTGGAATCGTGTGATTTTACCCGGTGAAGGAATGAAGGTTTCAGGGTCTTCTGCGTTAATACGACACTCAATGGCGTGACCACGAATAACCACATCTTCTTGAGTGAATGATAATGGTTGACCCGCAGCAATTTTTAGCTGTTCTTTAATTAAGTCAACACCTGTTACCATCTCTGTTACAGGGTGCTCAACTTGAATACGGGTGTTCATTTCAATGAAGTAGAACTCACCGTTTTCGTATAAGAACTCAAAAGTACCTGCACCGCGATAACCGATTTCGATACATGCACGAGTACAACGATCACCGATGAACTTACGCATTTCAGCTGTAATGCCCGGTGCGGGTGCTTCTTCAACCACTTTTTGGTGACGACGTTGCATTGAACAGTCACGCTCACCAAGGTGAACAGCGTTACCTTGGCCGTCAGCTAATACTTGTACTTCGATATGACGTGGGTTTTCTAGGAATTTTTCCATGTAAACCATGCCATTACCGAAGAACTGCTTCGCTTCTTGTTGTGTTAATGCGATTGAATCTACTAATTCTTTTTCGCTACGCACAACACGCATACCACGACCACCGCCGCCGCCTGCTGCTTTAATGATTACAGGGTAACCAATGCGCTTAGCGATTTGAATATTGCGTTCATTATCAGCCGTTAATGGACCATCAGAACCTGGTACACATGGTACGCCAGCTTTACGCATTGCTTCAATTGCAGATACTTTGTCGCCCATTAGACGAATTGTGTCGCCTCTTGGACCGATAAACACAAAGCCGCTTTGCTCTACTTGATCAGCAAAGTCTGCATTCTCAGAAAGAAAACCATAACCTGGGTGAATCGCCACCGCATCCGTTACTTCTGCCGCCGCAATAATGCGCGGAATATCTAAGTAACTTTCAGACGCAGCAGGTTTACCAATACAAATTGTTTCGTCTGCCAGTAACACGTGCTTAAGATCACGGTCTGCCGTTGAGTGCACAGCAACAGTTTTGATCCCAAGCTCTTTGCAGGCGCGCAATACACGAAGTGCAATTTCACCTCGGTTTGCAATGACTACTTTATCTAACATAGAGTTGGCCTTTTGTTGCGCTATTATTCAATGATGAATAAAGGTTGATCGAATTCTACTGGCTCGCCGTTTTCAACTAAGATAGCTTTTACTGTGCCCGCTTTGTCTGATTCGATTTGGTTCATCATTTTCATTGCTTCAACGATACACAGTGTATCGCCAACATTTACTTTTGAACCTACTTCTACGTACGGCGCTGCTTCTGGTGATGCTGCTGAGTAGAAAGAACCTACCATTGGTGATTTAACTTGATGACCGGTTGGTGCGGCTGGTGCTGCTTCTGCCGCTGGTGCTTCAGCAACTGGAGCAGGTGCTGCTGCCGGCGCTGGTGCCGCAAAATGTTGAGGTGCATAATGCATTGCAGGACCTGCACTCATATTATTACGGTTAATGCGTACTGATTCTTCACCTTCAGTGATTTCTAATTCAGCAATACCAGATTCTTCTACTAGTTCGATAAGTTTTTTGATCTTGCGAATATCCATTAAACGACCCGCCTGTTAGTTTATTTAAAATTAATGTGTGTTTTGCAACCGATTAACCGCAGCTTCAAGTGCTACTTTATAACCCATTGCTCCTAATCCAACGATAACGCCTTGTGCCACATCCGAAAAATACGAATGATGACGAAATGCTTCACGTGCATGTACATTACTTAAATGCACCTCGTAAAAGGGAATGTTTACACTGAGTAATGCATCTCGTAAGGCAACGCTTGTATGTGTAAATGCTGCAGGGTTGATAATAATACAATCAACCGCTTGCCACGCTGCATGAATTCGCTCAATAAGCGCCGCTTCACTGTTACTTTGAAAATGCGTTAAATCAACATGGTAACGCGTCGCGACCGTGCTTAGTTCAGCCATAATCTCGTCAAGAGATTGTGTGCCATACTTTTCAGGTTCACGCTTGCCAAGCATGTTTAAATTTGGCCCATTTATAACTAAAAGTCTGAATTTTGCAGCCATAATACGCGATATATCCTTTAAGTAACTAGTTTAAACATATTCAACATAAACCCCTGCTTAACTTAAGAGGGTAAATGTAAAATAGCAACTATTTCTCACGTTAACCACCTATTATAGATATTTCGACGTAAATAGCAGCAAAATACTGGTCTAATCACTCTTAAACAAGGCGCATCGTACGTGTGACAAGGAGCTGCGACAAGTTATCCTTGTTGTTTTATTAGGGTGATTAATTATTCAAACCGTTTAAAATTAAACCTAATGTATTAGATTTTACATGAAGTGCTCTTTTAAAAATAAAAACGCCACTCAATTGAGTGGCGTTCAGCTTGTTCGATGCAATTAACCGTTTATTTTGCGTTATTTCGTACTTTTGCTAAATGTTCGGCAAAGTCTTTCGCATTTAAAAAGCCCGTGACTCGTTGCTCGGCTAACTCGTTACCTTGGGTATCAAAAAACAAAATACTTGGTAAACCAAACACCGTGTACTCTTCCATTAACTCAATGGTTTTTGCATCACTTTCGGTTAAATCAATTTGAATTAACTCAAAATGAGCAAACTCACTTTGCACATTGGCATCTGGAAAGGTGTAATGCTCAAATTCTTTACACGCAACACACCAATCGGCATACAGATCCACCATCACTAAACGGCCTTGGCTATTTGCATCACTAATTTTATCTTTAAGCTCTGCTAGGTTCGCCACTTGTGTAAAGCCGTGGTTTTGCTCTGCCACATTAGTAACCACTGATTTAGTCGGCCAAAAGTAGTTTTTCGTTAACGAAGCCCCTGTAATGACTAATAACGTTGCCGCAAACCATAAAACCGTTTTTAGCTTACTTTGCGACTGACCACTTTGCCAATGGTGTAAATACAACGCGGTTGCAAGTGCAAGTAAACCGGCCATCAACCAAATGATTTCAATATCAACAATTCGCTCTAATAAAATGAGTGGCACAACCAACATAATAAAGCCGAACAAAATTTTAACCTGTTCCATCCAACCGCCGGCTTTAGGAAGTAATTTACCACCTGACGTGCCAAGTAATAATAACGGTAAGCCCATACCTAAGCTGAGTACATAAAGCGTCAAGCCGCCTACCAAGTAGTCGCCACTTTGTGCAACATAAAGCAGGGCTGCTGATAACGGTGCCGTGGTACAAGGTGACGCGATTAAACCCGACAACACCCCCATCATAAACACGCCAACATAGTTGCCGCCTTTTTGCTGGTTACTCACCTGAGTGAGCTTATTCATCATGCCGCTTGGCAATTTAATTTCGTACCAACCAAACATCGACATGGCCAGCAATACAAACAAAATACTAAAGCTAATCAGTACGGTTGGGTGCTGTAAATACCCTTGAACTTGTCCACCCAGTGAAGCAACCACCAAACCTAACGCAGCATATGTCACAGCCATACCTTGTACATAGACAAAAGATAATGAAAATGCTTTTTTCGTTGAAAGGTTTTGCTGGCCTGCTATTAAGCTCGATAAAATTGGAAACATCGGAAAAACACACGGCGTAAAGGCCAGACCCACACCCACCAAGAAGAAAATCACTAAATTAGTCAGTAATCCCTGTGAGGCTAATTTATCTGTATAAGACTGCTCCCCCTTGGGAGCTGCAGATGTATTTTTTTGTTCTGTTTTTGAAGGCTCTGCATTTTCTAAAGACTCAGCATTGGCTGTTAATGCCGCTAATGCATTACCCGCAGATGCACTGTCGGTAACCTGCTCACCGGCGATGACTGAAAGAGGGATGGTTCTAACTTCTGGCGGATAACATAAGCCAGCCTCTGCACAGCCCTGAAATCGCACTTTTACAACGGCATCTTCTGTCACGTTGCTTAATTTTGAGATGATACTTAAGGAATCAAAAAAAACCTCGGTTCTGCCAAAAAACTCATCTTCGATTATTTCACCTTTGCCAAGGTCTGGAATTTCAATATCAGCTCCTTTGGCAATTATTTCGACTTTCTTTTTATATAAGTAATAGTCTGGCGCTATGTCCCAGCCAATGAAGAGGGTGTTACCTTGCTGATCAAAATCAAAAACAAAGGCCTGATCCACAGGAAGAAAAGTGTGTTCTGCTGGTTGTTGCAGTAAATTTCCGAGTAAATTGCTATTACTTGCACTGGCTGGCAATAACCACAGTGCGCAGAGTAATAAAAAGAACGATCGCATTAATTAAGTACCTCATCCATCCAATTAAAATAGGCTAAATTGCCTGTTGCGACATCAACGACCTGAATTTCTGGCACCTCATAACTATGCAACTTCTTGATAGTTTGGATCACCTCATTCATTTTTTCTGATTTTGTTTTGATCAGTAACTTACTCTCTTTGGCTTGAGTCACTTCACCTTCCCACATGTAAATAGATTCAATGGTCGGCAAAATGTTCACACAGGCCGCTAGCTTTTCTTTAACTAGGTGCTGAGCCAGCAGACGCGCTTCATTCTCATTTGCACAGGTAGTAAAAATTAGTCGAAAATGCGTAGTCATAAGGAACCTTTATTTGATTACATGAGTCGCACCATAGTAGCCGATAGTCACTACAATGTGTAGCGGCCTCAATGATCCTTGGTTCTACCTTGAAAAAAGACCTGATCACCCATATTTATATTTCACTGACTCAAAAAAGAGCGACATTTTTAGAGAGCGTTATGTTTAGATTTTTGTTTTTATTATTTATTTTAGTGCCGATTGTTGAGATTGCACTGCTTATTCAAGTGAGTGAAGTCATTGGCGGCTTTGCAACCATAGCGCTTGTCATTGTCACCGCGATTGTCGGTGCAAAACTTGTAAAGCAGCAAGGTATTGGTGCTATTCAAAACGTACAACTGCAAATGGCGCAAGGGCAAATGCCTGCAAAAGAGTTATTTACCGGTCTGTGTGTGATTATCGCCGGTGTCTTACTGATGACCCCTGGTATTATGACCGACGTGTTTGGCTTTTTATTATTGACGCCAGTAGTGCGCAATAAATTGGCGGCAGGCCTTGCCAGTCAAGCGACTGTACGTATGAGCTCACAAATGAATCAAGGCGCTGCACACTTTCAATATCATAGTAAAACCAGCCAACATGAAGAGCCAACTCACCAGCCAACAACCATTGATGGCGAATTTGAGCGAAAAGATTAAAAATTTTTAATTTTTATACTTGGATTTTTTTAAGCCACCCCCATTATTGAAGGCAATGAAACGCAACGGGTGGCTTTAGCACTCCCCTGCATAACACAAGATTTTTTCTGTACTGTTCAGAAACTGTTAGGAGAACTAAATAAATGAACATTCGTCCTTTACATGATCGCGTCATCGTTAAGCGTCTAGAAGAAGAAACTAAGTCTGCTGGCGGTATTGTTTTAACTGGCTCTGCAGCTGAAAAATCAACGCGCGGAGAAGTTATCGCTGTTGGTAATGGCCGTGTATTAGACAACGGTGAGGTAAGAGCATTAGAAGTAAAAGCCGGTGACACTGTGCTGTTTGGCTCTTATGTTGAAAAAGCTGAAAAGATCGAAGGTCAAGAGTACCTGATCATGCGTGAAGATAACATTCTAGGCATTGTAGGTTAATCCTACTTTTCGTTTAGCAACCCGTTTACAGAATTTAAGAGGAATTAAATCATGGCAGCAAAAGAAGTACTTTTTGCAAGTGACGCACGTGGCAAAATGCTAACAGGCGTAAATATTTTAGCAAACGCAGTAAGAGTAACTTTAGGTCCTAAAGGCCGTAATGTTGTTTTAGACAAATCATTCGGTGCGCCAGTCATCACTAAAGATGGTGTGTCTGTTGCAAAAGAAATCGAGCTTGAAGACAAGTTCGAGAACATGGGCGCACAAATGGTTAAAGAAGTAGCGTCAAAAGCGAATGACGCTGCAGGTGACGGTACAACAACTGCAACAGTATTAGCGCAAGCTATCGTAAACGAAGGCTTAAAAGCAGTTGCCGCAGGCATGAACCCAATGGATCTTAAGCGCGGTATCGACAAAGCGGTTACAGCAGCTGTTGAAGAGCTTAAAGCATTGTCTGTTCCTTGTGCTGACACAAAAGCGATTGCCCAAGTAGGTACTATTTCTGCTAACTCTGATAGCGAAATTGGTAACATTATTGCTGAAGCAATGGAAAAAGTGGGTCGTGATTCAGGTGTTATCACTGTTGAAGAAGGTCAGTCACTAGAAAACGAATTAGACGTTGTTGAAGGTATGCAGTTTGACCGCGGTTACCTGTCTCCTTACTTCATCAACAACGCCGAAAAAGGCGCTGTAGAGCTTGATAACCCATTCATTCTACTTGTAGATAAAAAAGTATCTAACATCCGTGAGTTACTACCTACATTAGAAGCGGTTGCTAAAGCAAGCAAGCCTTTATTAATTATTGCTGAAGACCTTGAAGGTGAAGCACTTGCAACGCTTGTTGTGAACAACATGCGCGGTATCGTTAAAGTATCTGCGGTTAAAGCACCTGGTTTTGGCGACCGTCGTAAAGCAATGCTACAAGACATCGCAGTCTTAACGGGTGGTACTGTAATTTCTGAAGAAATCGGTTTAGAACTTGAAAAAGCAACAGTTGAAGACCTCGGTACAGCGAAGCGCGTTGTGATCACTAAAGATGACACAACAATCATCGATGGCGCAGGTGAAGAAGACGGTATCAATGGCCGTGTAGCACAAATCAAAGCACAAATCGAAGAAGCAACGTCTGACTACGATAAAGAAAAACTACAAGAGCGTATGGCTAAACTAGCTGGCGGTGTTGCAGTAATCAAAGTTGGCGCAGCAACTGAAATCGAAATGAAAGAGAAGAAAGACCGCGTAGAAGATGCATTACACGCAACTCGCGCAGCGGTTGAAGAAGGTGTTGTACCGGGTGGTGGTGTTGCATTAGTGCGCGCTGCAAACAAGCTGGTAGACTTAATTGGTGACAATGAAGACCAAAGTCACGGTATTAAAGTTGCACTTCGTGCGATGGAAGCACCACTGCGTCAAATCGTTACAAACGCAGGCGACGAAGCATCTGTTGTTGTTAACAATGTGAAAGGCGGTGAAGGTAACTACGGTTATAACGCAGCGTCTGGCGAATACAACGACATGATCGAAATGGGTATCCTAGACCCAACTAAAGTAACGCGTTCTGCACTACAGTACGCAGCTTCAATCGCGGGTCTTATGATCACAACTGAAGCAATGGTTGCTGAAATCCCAAAAGATGACGCTGGTGCCCCTGATATGGGCGGCATGGGCGGCATGGGTGGAATGGGCGGCATGATGTAGTCCACTCCAAGCACTTCGCTTAAAAAACCCAGCTTCGGCTGGGTTTTTTATCTCTACAGATCACTTTACTTTATAACACGCTCAATGTGTTCTAATAACACCTCTGTTGTCCAGTCAACGCCATGGTATGGAATATCAGGCCAGTAAAAATCCCCCTTACCGCGCGCTCTGTTTACATAAACTTTGTTAGGGATTATCACTTTGCTTAACCCTGAGGGAGTATCAACAAATCGAACATCCATATAGGTTGAATCAGCACTGCTCGGCGCACCAAATAACACTGTATTTGAAAATAACTTAAAAGTATCGATTGCATCCAGACACGCACTGGCACATTGTCCGGGCACTATAACGATGGCTTTAGTGTTAAAATCGCTTTCAGATACTTCATCTAAGACCGGTGTCGTTGCTGGCTTCTTCTCAATATAAAAAGGTTCACCCATATCTAACGCCGTCTGCATACCTGCTGAGACTTGTTTTACTATAGCGAAGACCTCGGGCTGGTCTTGCACTTTTGTTTTTAATGACTCAAGGTATTGCGTATTATCTTTGGATGCTCGCCACCAAACGCGTGTATTTTTAGCTAACTGCTCTCTTCGTGATGTCACATGCTGCGGCCCCCAAAGTTGCTCAGCAATTTTCATACTCCAATATGTTGAGCCACCTTGATTATGGCGAAGATCGAATATCACCGCTTTAGCCGTTAGCAACTGTTCACGCTGCTCGGCTAAATCAGTGAAGAGTTGTCGGTAACGTGCTTTTTGTTCTTCATTTGGTGAAAATGAAGGCATTGCTACCCAAGCAATCTCTTGAGTTGCCCAGTGCAGGCCTACCTCGAGCTCATCACCATTGTAAGCATTTACTAAGTGCTGGCGAACATTTTTTGGGCGCTCAGACCATTCAAGTCTAACGCTATACGTCGCGCCACTGACTTTCACAAAATCACAACTTTTAAAGGGGGTTAGAAATGGGTTTCCATCATCCACTAATAATCGCCATCCTTGGTTCCACCAATGACCGGGTTGATCAACTTCACCATAAAATTTAAACAGGGTATCGCGCATTAAGGGTTCAATAGGCGTGTTATTACAGCGCACTATTTTATCCCCTTTCGTTACTTTATCATGCTCGCTGTAATACACTTTTAAGCCATCACCACGCCATACTGCAGAAAACCCGGGCCAGCGTCGTGGCAACTTAACGTCGTCAGGTAACAGTGCAACTGCCCCAGCGTGACCATCTTGCAAAACCGAATTAAAACGTGCAATTGCGGCTGCGTAACCTTGTGCATTTTCTACTTGGTCGGAAAGCATTAAAGCGTGTTGCTTGGCATTAAACAGTAATTGTGGAAACCCTGGGTTATCGCTATCAAACATGCCGGGGTGATTATCGACTGATTGCTGATAAGCAGCTTCAATATCTTTTTGTGTAGTGGCTTTCCACTGGGTTGCTGTTTTTGGAAAGTGTTTTACGGGATGAGAGCTGTCAGCTTGCACACTCACACTTGCAGTGACTAAGGCTATGCCACTCACGAGTAGAGGCAAGTATAAATTAACCGCTTTATTCATATAAATCCTTTTAATTATTTTAATCCAAACAGTGGGTATACATGTAATAGCAACGCGACTATTAACCGTGCTACATATTGTTTAATTTATAACTAATGACTAAAAAATAAAACCCACACTGTCGACACAAGAGCCCACCATTTTGAAACACTCTGATACAACCTACAATAATACTTAATGATTGTGAGCTGTTTATGAGGCGAATGGGCATAAATGAAATTGGCCCTTTAATTTATGGCTTGTTAAGGTGAATTAACTAACTCTCTGACTATCATAAACAAATCACTTGGCAACATACCACGCTCACCATCACGCTCAGCAGCGATATCACCCGCTTTTGCATGTAAGCAGACCCCTAGGCAGGCTGCTTGCTGAGTATCTAGCCCTTGTGCAATTAGGGCTGCAATAACGCCAGTGAGTACATCTCCACTCCCCCCAACAGCAAGGGCTGGATTACCATCTGTGCAGACCCAGGTTTTATTGTTATTGCTAATTAATGTGCCAGCCCCTTTTAGTACGCAGGTTGTGGTATAGCTGTGCGCTAAACGTTTGACCGCTGCAAAACGGTCAGTTTCTATGTCTGAGGTGCTGCAATTAAGCAGCCGTGCGGCTTCACCGGGGTGAGGAGTGATAACCGTGTTTGTCAGTGGAAATGACGACGCATGTTGGGCAATTAAATTAAGTGCATCGGCGTCAATAACTAAGGGTTTATTATTGGTGAAACAGTACTGCATGACTGTTTCAAAGGTAGCCTCAGACCAACTATCAAGCCCCAAACCGGGACCTATGGCAATACAGCTTGCCCATTCAAGAGAAGCAATTAGATTAGCGTCTGTGACCATTAACTCTGGCCTTCCCATACTTACACTGAGAATTGAGCTGGTATGCGTATACACCTTAACCATACCCGCACCTGTTCTCAGTGCCGCTTCTGCCGTTAAGCGAATAGCACCTGCTGTACCTGCATTACCCCCAATGCACAATAACTTACCATGGCTGGTTTTGTGGCTATTGTTATCACGCGCTGGTAGTGAGTTGATTGTTTGCTGATTAATAAGTAAAGCACAGGGTGGGCACAGCAACGCAAATGCATCAGCAATGCCTAAATCTGCAAACTCACATTGCCCTGCATGCGCGCGCCCTTGTCCCGTTACCAAACCTTGTTTAATACCCACAAAGGTCACAGTAACAGTCGCTTTAATTGCAATACCTTGAACGGCGCCAGTATCGGCATGAATACCAGAGGGTAGATCGATAGCTATAATGGGCGCTCGGCTATTATTCGCCGCGTTTATCAGCTCACTAAATGGCGAGCGAACGTCACTTTGAATACCCGTACCAAGCAAACCATCAACGATAACATCAGCCTGTTCAAGCACAGCAAAGTCTGTTGCGATTTCGCCTGTGGCATCTAACCAAGCTTGTTGTGCGGTGAGTGCATCTCCTGACAAGGGTTTGTCAGGTACAGCGGCTATCACTGTCACATTTTTTCCTGCTTGTTTAGCCAAATTTGCAACGATGTAGCCATCACCAGCATTGTTTCCAACGCCGACCAACACCACATAATGCAACGCGTCCGCAAAGTAGTTCACGCTATGCATAAACACAGCCTGACCAGCACGTTCCATAAGCGTGTACATCGCAACACCACAACGTTTAGCCGCAATGGCTTCATTCGTTCTTATTTGTTCGGCTTTAAATAACTGATGTTCAATCATTGGTTTAGTCATTTTTGAGCAATCTATCAATTTACTGTAGCAAGCAACCCCGTAGATAGAAACCTGTTATTCATCTTAATCTTATCGTCTTGTCTATTTATTATTGCTATGTTCTAAAGACACTGACAATAAAAAAAGTTAACCCATGACTAATAACAAAAAAACGGTTATTTCATTATTTTGTGCCTTATTAGCCCTGCCATTAAGCGCAAATACGGTCGATATTTTACCAATGAAAGCGCGCGCTGAATTTATTGATAAAATGATTGAATTACGAGTAAAAACGTTACTGCCCCCTTTAATGAAGCAACATAATATTGATATGTGGCTGCTAATCAGTAGAGAATATAACGAAGATCCTATTTTAAAAACAATGCTGCCTGCGACTTGGTTATCAGCCAGACGCACCACCATTTTGGTGTTTGCTCGAAACCAACAAGGTGGGGTTGATGCGCACGCTATCGCGCCATATAAAATCGGCAAGGTATTCAAAAAGTCATGGGATAAACAAAAGCAACCTGATCAATGGCTTGCTCTAAATGACATAATTGAAACATACCAACCTAAAAATATTGCCCTAAATACCTCTCAAAACTGGGCACATGCCGATGGTCTTGTCGTCGGTGATTTTAATAATCTTAAAAGCGCACTCCCTAAAAAATACCTTGATAAGCTCATCTCTGCTGAACCTCTCGCTATTGAGTGGCTCGAGCAACGTTTACCTGAAGAAGTAGACATGTATAAAAAGGCAGTGGCTATTGCGCATAAAATTATTGCTGAGGGCTTCTCAAGCAAAGTGATAAAGGTAGGTGAAACAACCACAAACGATTTAGCCTGGTGGTTTAGAGAGCGGGTAAGAGAATTAAAACTACAAACATGGTTTCATCCCAGTGTCAGTATACAGCGTGCCGATAAAACAACGTTTGATCATGAAACAAGCTTTAGCAAAGATAATGAGCACATTATTCAAGCGGGTGATCTACTGCATGTTGATTTTGGCATTACCTATTTGCGCTTGAACACTGACACTCAACAACATGCTTACGTGTTAAAAGAAAACGAAACGCAGGCACCAGACTATTTAGTGAATGCCTTAAAAAGTGGCAATCAATTACAAGATATTTTCACCTCACACTTTGCAGCCGGTAAAACGGGTAATGAAGTACTAAAAGAGTCTCGTGCAGAGGCGATTGCTCAAGGGTTAAAGCCCACAATATACACCCACCCTATTGGTTACCATGGCCATGCTGCGGGAACAACGCTGGGTATGTGGGATTCACAACAAGGGGTTGCTGGCGATGGCGACTATCCACTGCACTTAAATACCGCGTATTCGATTGAATTAAACAACGCCGTTTTTATAAAACAATGGAATAAAGAAATTCGAATTATGCTCGAAGAAGATGCGTTTTTCGATAAATCAGGGGTGTGGTATCTAAATGGCAGACAAACTGAGTTACTGCTTATAAAATAAAAAATGGCGCATAATAATTTTATGCGCCGTTTTTTTAATACGTTACCAGTGACTACTCAGTGTCAGGTAAGTTACGACCGTAGAAGATTTCTTGCATCTCGCGTGTTAGCTTAGAGCGGATCTCTTCTTCTTCGTCTTCTGACAAATCAGATGTAGATACACCGAATAAATAGGTATTTAAGTCGGTTTCTTTTAACATCATTTTAGTGTGGAACAAGTTTTCTTGATACACGTTTACGTCCATCATTTGGTACGCTTCTTTTGTATCTTCAGTCATGTAATTCTGAATAGAATTGATCGCATGGTCGATATAGTGTTTCACACCATCAACATCACGCGTGAAACCACGAACACGGTAGTCAATTGTTACTACATCTGACTCAAGGCTGTGAATTAAGAAGTTCAACGCTTTCAGTGGCGAAATAATGCCACACGTTGATACTTCGATATCAGCCCGGAAAGTACAAATACCATCATCAGGGTGCGCTTCTGGGTAAGTGTGAACACAGATATGACTTTTATCTAAGTGTGCTACCACAGTTTCAGGAAGTGGACCCGGCGCTTCATCAACGTCGTACGTTGTTTGCTGCTCAATTGGCTCTTCTGAGATCAGAATTGTTACACTGGCACCTTGCGGATCATAATCTTGGCGAGAAACATTCAAAATGTTTGCACCAATAATGTCCACTACTTCACCTAAAATATCGGTAAGGCGATCAGCACTGTACTGTTCGTCGATATATTCAATATATTCTTTACGCTGTTGTTCAGTCTTCGCGTAGCAAATATCGTAAATACTGAAGCTTAAGCTCTTAGTTAAATTATTAAAGCCATGAAGCTTAATTTTATCGAAGGGTTTATTCATGCTAAACCAACCTTTAAACGAGTGAAACCTGCACCAGCAGAAATAAAAGTTCGCGGATTTTATACGAATTTTGCGTTTGGAAAAAGCGTTATTTTACTTGTTCTTCCACAACTTCATGGCTATGTGTAATTTCTACTGTTTTATCAAGCATTAAGGCTACAGAACAATACTTTTCTGCAGACAATTGAACAGCACGCGCAAGGTGTTTTTCAGACACGTTATCGCCAGTAACCACAAAATGTAGATGAATCTTGGTAAACACACGAGGAGCAGATTCAGCACGCTCAGCACTGAGCTTTACTTGCACGTCAGAAAATGATTGTTTCGCTTTTTTAAGAATACTAACAACATCAACAGATGAGCAACACCCTGCCGACATTAATACCATTTCCATTGGACTTGGTGCAGCACTGTCACTACCCGCATCAAAAACGACATTGTGACCTGAATTTGAAAGGCCAATAAAGGTATCACCTTCTACCCATTTTACATTCGCTTGCATTTATTTTATCTCTAAAAGTTATTTTGCTTGATTGTAAGCAAGTCACACTCAGATGCAATCGAAAAACGATATTAGGTGTTAAAGGAGATTACGCACTTTCAGCAACGGCTGTATCGAATAAGTTTTTTACAAGTCCAGCAAACTCATCAATAAAGGCGTGTTGCTCAACAGTAACAGGTTGATTTGTGACACTGCTTAGTACTTCTTGTAAGTCATAAACGATGCCATCGACTTCGCGAACGATTTGGCTGCGTTGTTCGGTGTTCAATTCTGTATGCTGTTCGCAAAGCAGCATGACATTCTCGGCAATCACGTCTTCAATTAGCTCTAGCACCGTTGGAGCTCCTGGCTTTATTTGACCTGGCTTCTCAAATAGCGCTAAATTTTGAGTGAGATACATGACAAGATCATCGTACCCTTGCCTATCTAAAACCATACGACTGCACACCTAATAAAATGACTAACTCTATAGATTTAAGCAGAAAGCGCTTTTAATTGCTACCTTTGCTATAAAGCCAATACAAAAAAAGCAGCCGGAGCTGCTTTTTATAATCATTAATACTGATTTAGTCTATTTTTAAGCCTGGGCTTAATGTGGCTGGCATAGCCACTTTTTCAAGCTCAACTGACGCAACAGGGTATGCACAGTAGTCTGCTGCATAATATGCGCTTGCTCTGTGGTTACCAGACGCACCAATGCCACCAAACGGAGCCGCACTCGATGCACCCGTAATTGGGCGGTTCCAGTTAACAATACCAGCACGAATACGACGTAAGAAGTGGTCGTAATC
Organism: Pseudoalteromonas sp. MBR-15; assembly: GCF_053628915.1. Taxonomy (NCBI): domain Bacteria; kingdom Pseudomonadati; phylum Pseudomonadota; class Gammaproteobacteria; order Alteromonadales; family Pseudoalteromonadaceae; genus Pseudoalteromonas; species Pseudoalteromonas sp. MBR-15. The sequence goes on along the minus strand of NZ_JBRJHH010000009.1, from coordinate 81,133 downwards.
AGCTGCATTGTCACTTAATAGACCCGCTGATAAACCAAAGCTTGTGTCATTTGCTTTATCAATGGCAGCATCAAAATCAGTAAAGCGGAAAACTTTAAGAAGTGGACCAAAGTGCTCTTCATCAGGGAAATTAGTCACGTTTGTACACTCTAAAATGCCTGGCGTTACAAAGCCGGTATTTTCTGTATGCGTTAACTCAACTAATACGTCAGCACCTAGTTCTACTAATTGCTGTTGTGCTGCAGCCATACTCGCGGCAGCCGCAGCTGAAATCATAGAGCCCATGAACGGCTGTTCATCAGCATCATATTCACCTACTTTAATCGCTTTGGTTGCTTTTATTAGACCCGCTAAGATGGCGTCACCTTGCTCGCCCACAGGTAAGAATAACTTACGCGCACAGGTACAACGTTGGCCTGAAGAAATAAACGCAGATTGAATTATATCGTGAATAGCAGCTTTAGTATCCGCAACGTCAGTCACGATAAGCGGGTTATTCCCCCCCATTTCTAAAGCAAGGATTTTACCCGGTTGACCTGCAAATTGCTCATGTAGGATATGACCTGTACGCGATGACCCCGTAAAGAATAAGCCGTCAATACCTTTATGCGCCGCAAGCGCTTTGCCTGTATCAACTTCACCTTGAACAAGGTTAATAACCCCATCAGGTAAACCTGCTTTTTGCCACAGTTTTAAAGTCAGCTCTGCAACAGCGGGAGTGAGCTCAGAAGGTTTAAATACAACCGTGTTACCCGCTAGTAATGCCGGAACAATATGCCCATTTGGTAAATGACCCGGGAAGTTATATGGACCAAAAACGGCAACAACACCATGTGGTTTATGACGGATCATCGCACGGCCTTGTGGCATGGGGTTTTCAACGTCGCCGGTACGCTCTAAAAACGCTTTTTCAGAGATCGCAATTTTACCCACCATGGCGCCTGCTTCAGTGCGAGTTTCCCACAACGGTTTACCTGTTTCTTGCGCAATGATCAGCGCTAACTCTTCACTATGCTCTTTAAGCGTTTCAGCGAACGTTTTAACAATAGCTAAACGTTCTGCAAATGATTTATCTGCCCAACTATAAAAAGCTTGGCGCGCGGCATTTACAGCACTGTCTACTTGCTCAGCCGTGGCTGTATTTGCTTGCCAAATAACATCATTATTTGCAGGGTTTACAGAGTTGAATGCATGACCAAGGCCTGCTTGCCATTGACCATTAATAAATTGCGCTGCATGCGTCATTACTGTGTCTCCTAAATTCTATAGTTTTGCAACTGATACGGTGTCGCCAGCTTCTAAGTGAAGGGCTTTTGCAAGCTCACTTGAAAGGGTAATTGTATCGACATCACACGGTAGATTAATTTGTGTCACTGTGGCTCTAAAGTCAGTCAATTTATCATTAGCGAGCATCACGGTGGTGTCGCCTTGGCTTTGACCTATTTCGACCTGCACCTTTCTTGAATTACGAATCGTAGCGATATTATCCACTTTAGCTTCAACCGTAGGACCCGCATCGAAAATGTCAACGTAGCCGTTAAAAGTGAAACCTTCACTCTTCAACAGCTCAATAGCTGGGCGAGTATTATCATGCACATGACCAATAACAGCTTGCGCATCTTTGCTTAATAGATTCACGTAAATTGGGTATTTAGGCATTAACTCGGCAATAAATACTTTTTGACCTATTCCCGTCAGGTAATCGGCTGTTGGAAAATCCATTGAGAAAAAGTGCTCTTCAAGCCATTGCCAAAATGGGCTTTCGCCATTCTCGTTTGACACACCACGCATTTCTGCAATAACAGTTTCAGCAAAACGTTCTTTATGTTGATTAATAAACATAAAACGTGCTTTTGATAGTAATTTACCATTGTTATTTTTGCGGTAACCATCTCTCAAAAACAATGTACATAGCTCTGTTGCACCGGTGTAATCATTACATAGCGTTAAGATATCAACGGCTTTATAAACGTTAAGTGTACGCGATGAATGAATCGCTTTACTTAAATGATAATGATAAAACGCGTCATCTAAACCCACGGCGGCTTCGATGGCTGAAGTACCCACTACTTCGCCTGTTTCGCTATCTTCAAGAACAAACAGGTAACCTTCATCACCAGGCTGCTGGGCTACTTTTGCAAATGAGCTCAGTGAATGATCGATTTTCTTTTGTAACAACTCTTCATTATTAGGCAAAGATGTAAAACCATGCCCTGATTCATGGGCAATTTTAAGTAATGCTGGGTAATCACTTTGCTGGATTGGGCGAAGGATCATCATGAGTCCGCTTGCTCCCTTATAAATAACGGTAAATTATGAACGCGGGCAAGCAGTGCTTGCCCTGATATGTCAGTTGAATGATTAGCCGTTAACGACTTTAGCAACTGCTTTTTCGAAACGAGCCATACCTTCGCGGATATCAGCGTCAGGGATAACAAGTGAAGGAGTAAAGCGAACAACATCTGCACCCGCTACTAATGACATGACGCCTTCTTCGGTCCCTGCCACTAAAAACTCTTTTGCACGGCCTTTGAATTGCTCAGTAACCACTGCACCCAATAGTAGACCTTCGCCACGAATTTCACTAAATACGTTGTACTTGTCGTTGATTGCAGTTAATAGTTCGCGGAATAAAGCCGATTTTTCTTTAACGCCACTTAATACCTCTGGTGTATTCACCGTATCAAATGCAGCTTCTGCAACAGCACACGCAAGTGGGTTACCACCATAAGTAGAACCGTGTGTTCCTACTTTTAAGTGCTGAGCAATATCAGTTGTGGTGATCATTGCACCAATAGGAAAACCGCCACCTAACGCTTTAGCTGTGGTTAAGATATCAGGCGTGACATTTAAACCTTGATACGCATAAAGCTCACCAGTACGGCCGACACCTGTTTGTACTTCATCAAAAATTAACAGCGCATTGTGCTTAGTACACAGCTCACGTACACCTTTTACAAACTCTTTTGTTGGTGAAATAATCCCGCCTTCACCTTGTAGAGGTTCCATCATAACTGCACATGTATTGTCACTGATCAGTGCTTCGAATGCCGCTAAATCATTGTAATCACAATGTACGATATCGCCCGGCTTAGGACCGAAGCCGTCTGAATAGGCAGCCTGGCCACCTACTGTTACAGTAAAGAATGTACGACCGTGGAAACCTTTATTGAATGAGATAATTTGTGATTTTTGCTCACCAAAGTTATCAAGTGCAAAACGACGCGCAAGTTTTAATGCGGCTTCGTTTGCTTCTGCACCAGAGTTAGCAAAATAAACTTTTTCTGCGAACGTTGCATCGGTTAACTTTTTAGCTAAACGCAGTGCTGGCTCATTGGTCATCACATTTGATAGATGCCAGATTTTCTCGCCCTGCTCTTTTAATGCACTTACTAAGGCCGGGTGACAGTGGCCAAGGCAGTTAACAGCAATACCACCTGCAAAATCGATAAATTCACGACCTTCTTGGTCCCAAACTCGAGAGCCTTCGCCTCGCACAGGAATAACACTTGATGGTGCATAGTTAGGAACCATTACGTGATCAAATAATTCGCGATTGACTGTCATTTTATATCCTCTTTATCGTAAGCACACGCCATCTTAAGCGGCGCTATAAAGCTAAACTAAGCTATTTTACTAAGCTAATTGAGCTTAGAGTAAAATCACCTTAATTACTCTTTGGTTCAATTTTCATTCATCCATTATTTCAGAAAAAAATCCATCTGTCTCTTAGAAAACTTTCATGCAGCCCTTGAAAATAAAGGGTTTGAGATATTTTTTCATGGATAGTGAATAACTATTTGAGGGGTATTTTTTATACAAAATACACTTAAAAGGCGCGCTGCTAGCAAACCACGCATGGGCACGTTATCTAAATATTGCTATCGCTCAGCATTTACAATGAATGAATAGTCGCAAAAAAATTAACAATTATTTTAATTAATTTGGATATGGAAGTTCTCAAAGTTGCATTTTGCCAGTTCATCAAGCTCATTTTGTGTAAAACCATAATGCGTAAACCAGCGTTGAACTTCATCTTTCTCAACTAACTGATGTTCGTTCAAGCTTAAAAACTGCGCATAGCACCGTGCTTTTAAAATCACTTGGGTCAGAGGAAGGTATTCATCATTTTTAGCAAGGGGTGTCGTTAATTGCTGCAAAACGGCGTTAAACGGCAAATACCGAAATGCCATTTGCTCAATCACGGTGGCTGTCACTTTAAGTGACAATTTGCTTAATAACGAACTTAAAAATAAAGGATCGGGTTTTAACTCTAATAATGCAGTATGCAAATCTTTCTTTTGTTCTTCGCGCGCCATAGCCACCTTGCGTTGCCACACTCGCTCAAAAGTGCGCAAATAGAGCCTTACTAAGGCAATTTTCCCTACATCCAATAACATGCCTAAAGTAAACGCGTGTTCTTCATTAACGCCGTTTAGCTTTGCTATTTCTTGTGCTGCAATAGCGCATGCCATTGAATTATCTCGTAAGCGGCGCTTTAATAAAGGAAAGGGTTCTGTGCTGTGAGGCATCCAGTGACGTACTGCGAATGTCGGGACCACAAATTTCAGGTTATCAAGACCTATATAACGCAATGCGAGTAACGGGTTATCAACTTTAACGGAAGTGTGTTTACTGCGTTGCTGGCGATAGTATGGCAAATTAACAAACGCGACGAGCTCACGCCCAAGCCAGGTTAAATCTTTAATTAACGGCTCTAAGCGACCTACCGATGCTGAACGTGTCGCAAGAATATCTAAAATAGCGGGCACACTGTCTTGAATGCCAATGGTTTCATGTACCACTGAATCAATATCTTCCAGCTGCTTGTTCATCGCATTTTCAATCACTTGATGTAATTGCTGACTCGCTTGAGCACGATACTTATGGTGCGCTGTACTGCTTTTTTGGCGTTTCTTTTGCGCTGCAACTTCAACTTCTAATAAAGTTCGCTGCTCCATTTGCTCGCCATAATCAATTTCTAAAGTATGAATATAGCCAATCTGACGCTGTGCAAAACTGTGGCCAAGCAAAAGATCATGCGCACGCTCATTAAGCACCATCGCAGTCCTTTGTTGTCGGATTTCATCGGTCATTTGCACAGCAGTATTGTCGTTCATATTTGTAAATAATTAGCTTAAGATTAGAAGCGAGTTAAAAAGTTGGCAAGTAATTCAAGCCCTTGTTGCGTCAAAATTGCTTCAGGATGGAATTGCACACCTTCAAGTGCGAGATCCTTGTGCATTATTCCCATTATTTCATCAAAATGCGTATTGTGTTCGGTCCACGCTGTAATACTGAGCTCACTGGGAAGACTCTGTTTATCAACCACCAGCGAATGGTAACGACATACCGTCAATGGGTTGGCTAAGCCTTTAAAAACACCTTGGTTTGTATGGTGCACTAAGGAGGTTTTACCGTGCATAACCTGTCGTGCTCGTACGACCTCACCTCCCAATGCTTGCGCAATTGTTTGATGTCCCAAGCAGATACCTAAAATAGGCAGCTGCCCTTTAAACTCTTCAACCACTTGCAGCGAAATACCGGCTTCATTTGGTGAGCAAGGCCCAGGAGAGATGACAATATGTTCGGGCTTTAATTGCTTGATGTCGGCAACACTTATCTCATCGTTTCGTTTAACCAATACCTCTTGATCCAAGCGCTGAAAGTATTGCACTAGGTTGTAGGTAAACGAATCATAGTTGTCGATCATTAACAGCATTGCGTGTAACCCAAAATTACTCAGTCAAAATAATGAAGCGACATTTTACCCCAAGCGCCCAGAAATGTCGGCAAAAAACGGCTACTCAGAAACGAATAAGTGTGCAGAAAGTGCTGCTTTTTCTTGCTCATCTAACTTTTGCGAACATTTATTAGCAAAATCATACCGTACCAAGACCGTTTTACCCACCGCACAACATGTGCCTTGCTGCCACGCTTCTTGACGTAATACAAAGGAGCTTGAACCAATATGCTCAACACTTGTTTTTATCTCAACATCGTGGCCATAAAACAACTCTCCGACAAAGCTTACTTCAACCTTGGCTATAATCAATTTCCACTGATGCGGATTTAAATCCGGTGTAAAAAATCTAAAAATAGGCGCACGGGCGGCTTCAAACCACACGGGGAGTACGGTATTGTTGATATGCCCTAAGACATCCGTTTCGCTAAATCGGGGCGTGATTGATTCAATAAACATAGTAACCCTATAAAAAATATAAACTAAAGGTAGCTCATGACGGACTTTATTCGCGTATACGAAAACGCCCTTAGCAAAGAATTTTGCGATAATTTTATCACGGTATTTGAACAAAGCCCGCATTTAAAACAAGGCATTACCTCTGGTGGCGTTGATTTATCTAAAAAAGACAGCCGCGATTTATACCTAAATAATCACCCAGAATACGCCGAACAATTAAAACATATTCAACAAACCACCGCAGGGTACATCTTTAAGTATCTCGAAGAGCATATTTTTATGATGATTGGCGCGTTTGGATTAAAAGTCTATCACCCAAAAACCGGTCAACCCGTTGACTTAAACCAAGACAACTTTGAAGAAGTCGGCAAGCCGCAACTGCCTTTACTAGTCCAGCAAATCTTTAGAATGGGTAACATTCAGGCGCAAAAATACGACATCAATAAAGGGGGCTACCCATACTGGCACAGTGAGGTATACCCGCAAGTAGGTCATAACGAAGCGCTTCATCGCGTATTGTTGTTTATGTTTTACTTAAACGATGTAGAGGAAGGTGGTGAAACCGAATTTTACTATCAACAACGTAAAATATCGCCCAAGAAAGGAACGATGGTGGTGGCTCCTGGCTACTTTACCCACACTCACCGTGGCAATAAGCCAATCTCAAACGATAAGTATATTTTGACCTCGTGGATATTGTTTAATCGTGCCGAGCAAATTTACGGCCAACCACAGTCATAACGTTCAATAAGATAAGTGCGACACCCCTGTCGCACTTTTTAAGCAATCAGTCTTAATCTGTCACGTTATTTCATCTACAACGGTAAATAGATTTGTGCACTTAAGCCACCTTCGGGGCGATTAAGCAACTGCACTTTTCCGCCATGCATATCAACAATACGTTTGATTATTGCCAGCCCTAAACCGCTACCTTCACTACCACGCGCCGCATCACCTTGTTTAAACGGTTCAAACACGGTTTCAAGTTCACTCTCAGGAATACCAGGGCCTTGATCATTTACAACCACCATCGCGAATTTTTTATTGCTACTCAGGCGAGTTTCAACCTCAATATCACCCTGTGAATAACGTATCGCGTTTTCAATCATATTAGTGACAACACGTTTTATTGCCACCATGCTCACTGGTACATCATGAATACTGGGGTTTTCTTTAAAGGTGATGCTGCGATGATGCTTTTGTTCTGCTTCGACGACTTCTGCAACAATCGCATTTAAATCTTCAAGCGCAAGCTCTTCGCGCTTGTGATGACGCAAGTACTCTATAAATTGATCAATAATCGCATTCATATCTTCGATATCATGGATTATCCCTTCGCGAAGGTAGTCTTCATCATCTGACATCATTTCTGTGGCTAAACGAATGCGCGTAAGCGGCGTTCTAAGGTCATGAGATACCCCCGCCATTAGCAAACGACGGTCGTTTTCTAATGCCGCAATACCCCGAGACATCTGATTAAAAGCACGCGTTACTTCAATGACTTCGGTTGAGCCCTGCTCTTCGAGTTTGGTGGAGAAGTCGCCCACCCCCACTTTTACAGCAGCTTGTTGCAGTGCTTTTAAAGGACGGTTCAAGTGACGCGCAAACAACCAGCCACCTAGCACACTTAAAAAACCTATACTGGACAAGTAAAAAGTTAAAAATTTCAGGTTGTTTTCTTGCAAACCCGTTAAGGGTACGCGCACCCAATAACCAGGGGCTTGCGGTGCTTCAACCCAATATACAAGCGGATCCGTTTGGCTAATGCGCACACGTGCTGAACCATTTAACTCTTTAGACATGCTGCGCGAAAGCATTGAATACTCACGTGTTTCAGCCAGCCCTTCGCGCATTGCTTGGCGCTGGGTCATGACTTCTATCCCTGTTATTTCAAAGAACTTTTCAGAGGCTTCTTTGCTCACTTCAACGCCTTCTTCCCACTCGATAAACACCGTTTTAATTTGCTTAGCGAGGATCAGATTTACTTGCTCTATGGTTGGCTTTACAACATAAAAGCTGACCGTGATATATGACACGATCTGGTTGATTAAAAGCAACGCTGCAACTAAAAATACGGTTTGCCCAAATGCGCTTCGCGGAAACATACCCATTATTGCTACTTTTCACCGTCTGGTACAAATACGTAGCCTAAGCCCCATACAGTTTGAATATAACGAGGATTAGCAGCGTCAACCTCAATCATGCGACGCAAACGCGAAACCTGTACGTCGATACTACGCTCAAGTGCGCTGTAGTCTCGGCCTCGCGCAAGGTTCATTAACTTATCACGACTTAACGGTTCACGCGGGTGTGTGACAAGCGCTTTTAATACCGCAAACTCACCACTGGTTAATGACATGGTGTTATCACCTTGCGTCATCTCACGCGTGGCTAAATTTAGTGTGAATTCACCAAAACTAATTTCGTTTTCCTCTGCAGCAGGCGCACCTGGTACTTCTTTAGCACGACGACGTAAAATCGCTTTAATGCGTGCCAATAGTTCGCGTGGGTTAAACGGTTTAGGAATGTAATCATCAGCACCGAGCTCAAGACCTATTATACGGTCTACTTCGTCACCTTTAGCTGTTAACATCACAATGGGTATATCGTTTTCTTTTTGTCGTAAACGGCGACAAATGGATAAACCGTCTTCGCCGGGTAACATTAAATCGAGTACGATTAAGTGGAAATTTTCACGCTCGAGTAAGCGATCCATCTGCTCTGAATTTGCTGCTGTACGAACAATAAACCCTTGCTCTACCAAATAACGTTCAAGCAAACTGCGTAAACGCATATCGTCATCAACAACTAATACCTTTGTCGTTTCGTGTCCCATAACTTTCATTCTTGTTGTAATGTGTTACTTGTTAATATAAATGAAAAACTTAAGAATAAAAATCGAATTGCACGCTTAGATTGTTACGGAACATTTCAAAATCCTACTCGACAAAGACAAAAGACTTTTATACCGTGCGGCAGGTTTTCTTGTGAGGCTAAGTAAAATGGCAAAAACAAATTTAATTACGCGTGAAGGTTATCAACAATTACAACAAGAACATGACTATTTGTGGCATGAGAAGCGTCCTGAAATTACCAAAATTGTCACGTGGGCAGCAAGCTTAGGTGACCGTTCTGAAAACGCCGATTATCAATTCAATAAACGTGTTTTACGACAAATAGATCGCCGCGTACGTTACCTAAGAAAACGTATGCCAGATCTAAAAATTGTTGACTACAATCCGCAACAAGCAGGCAAAGTATTTTTTGGCGCTTGGGTCGAAATTGAAAATGAACAAGGCGACATCAAACGATTTCGTATTGTGGGCCCAGACGAAATTTATGAGCGTAAAGATTATATTTCTATCGACGCACCTATGGCGCGTGCGCTATTGGGTAAAGAAGTGGATGACGAATTTTCGGTCATCACACCCGAAGGCACAAAAGAATGGTTCGTCAATGAAATAACTTACCCTAACGCACCCTAATTTATCTTTAAATATTCAGAAAACATTAATTAGTGATTGTCTACTCTAAAAATGTGTTCTATAACTAAAGAGACTCAAGACGCATTTAGTGCTTGAGGTTTTAGAAGGTAGTAAGTATGTCAAACCTAATACATCGCATCATGAGTAATGCCATTGTATTCGCGCTTTTAATGAGTGCGAGTTTGATATCTTACGCCAATGACATTGAAAGCCACTCAGACAGTGTTACGCCAACCGCACATTTCATTGCGTGTGACAGTACAGACCCAGCCAATACAGATACTGACTTTGACAAACATACCCCATCGCTGATTGCCAGTGCAGCTCAACCACTGCCAGATGGCCGTGTTGCGGTGTATGTTAATCCTTGTTCTGTTATTTCTGTGTTCAGCGCGCATCAGCGAGGTCCCCCTGCTTTTTAATTAACTCAAAATTGTTTCAATTAAAGTTTTATTAAAATGTATGGTGATCAAAATGAATAATTTCAAAGAATTACGTCTACAAGACATTTCAAATGGCGCATTATCTAATGCTGTAAATGAAGTTGAGCCAACCCTAGACCTAACCTCTCCGGCGCTTAAAGTATTAAATAGCTTCACCAGTAAAGACCCGTTACGCGCTCATTACGACACAACGGTTGTTAATGCACTGAAACAAACTAGCAATCACTGTTCTGACTTTATCTTAGTAATTGATAGTGAAGATAAGTTACTGGGTATTACATCAAGTGCTGACCTGCAAAGCTCTAAGATTATGATGCTTGCACAGCGCTTAAACCTGCACCGTGACGAGATTACATTACACGATGTAATGACACCGCTTAGTAATTTAGCGGGTGCAAGCTTACAAAGCATTAGTTACGCATGCATTGGCGATGTACTACAAACAATGGAGCATCAAGGTATGATGTTCTTGCTAGTCACCAGTAAAGAGCATGAAATTTGTGGGCTAATTTCTGCGCGTCAAATTGCTAAAAAGTTACATATTCCTGTTAATATCAACCCCATTGCTAATAGCTTCAGTGAAGTGATGCAACACATCGATCACCCTCACTAAGTATTAAAATTTGCGTTGTGAAGAACTATTTCAGCGGGCCTTAAAAGCAGTGCTTTTAAGGCCTTCTTATTGTGATATTATTCAGGCAATTAATCTTCAGTTTTACTGATTTTCTATTTTTTAAAAAGGTTTATGCATGAGCAATATCTCTGCACGCTTAGCGACTGAGCTAAATGCCCAGCAACCACAAGTTGTTGCTGCAATCAAATTACTTGATGAAGGTGCCACAGTACCTTTTATCGCGCGTTATCGTAAAGAAGTAACGGGTGGCTTAGACGACACGCAACTGCGTTTACTTGAGCAACGCCTATCGTATTTACGTGAACTAGAAGAGCGCCGTAGCTTTATACTTGCCACGATTAAAGAGCAAGGAAAACTAACAACCGAGCTCAGTGCGGATATTAATAACGCGGACAGTAAAACGGAGCTTGAAGATTTATATCTGCCTTTCAAACCTAAGCGCCGTACCAAAGGGCAAATTGCAATTGAAGCAGGTATTGAACCACTTGCTGATGCCCTGTTTAATGATCCAAACTTAGACCCTGAACAACACGCCACTGACTACATCAATGCCGATGCTGGTTTTGCTGATACGAAAACCGTACTCGATGGGGCTAAGTTCATTTTAATGGAGCGCTTTGCTGAAGATGCTAAGTTGCTTGCAAAATTCCGCAGTCATATAAGTCAACATGGTCAAATTGAGAGCCGCGTTATTGCTGGCCAAGAAAATGATGGCGCAAAATACCGTGATTACTTTGAACACCAAGAGCCACTAAAAAAAGTGCCTTCTCACCGTGCTTTAGCCATGTTAAGAGCACGAAATGAAGGCGTATTGCAGCTCAATATTAACCCTGAACCCAGTGCTGAAAATCCTGCACAAATCTGCGCACAAATGATTGCCGATCATTATCGCTTAGATGTTAGCAACTCAGCAGCGAGTGCATGGTTAATGAGCGTAGTGCAGTGGGCGTGGAAAATTAAATTAAGCTTACATCTTGAAAATGAGTTTTTAGGGGCGATGCGCGAAAAAGCCGAAACCGGTGCCATTGACGTATTTGCAAAGAACTTAAAAGACTTATTAATGGCAGCTCCGGCTGGTCCTCGTACAACATTGGGCCTAGATCCAGGTTTACGTACGGGCTGTAAAATAGCTGTTGTAGACAGCACTGGTAAACTATTAACGACACAAACTATTTTTCCACATGCCCCTCAAAATCATTGGGAAAAATCACTGCGCACGCTTGAACAGTTATGTCGCCAGCATAAAGTTGAGTTAATCGCCATTGGTAATGGCACCGCATCACGTGAATCAGACAAACTCGTCGCAGAGCTTATAAAAGCAAACAGCGAGCTTAACCTTAACAAAATTATGGTCAGTGAAGCCGGAGCATCTGTTTACTCTGCCTCTGAGTTTGCTGCGAATGAATTTCCTAATCTCGATGTATCGTTACGTGGTGCTGTTTCAATTGCGCGTCGTTTACAAGACCCCCTTGCAGAGCTTGTTAAAATTGAACCTAAGTCAATTGGTGTGGGCCAATACCAACACGATGTGTCACAAAGTCAGTTAGGGCAAACTTTGACTTCGGTGGTTGAAGACTGTGTAAACTCTGTCGGTGTTGATTTAAATATGGCTTCAGTGCCGTTACTTACTCGTGTATCGGGTTTAAACAAAACTCTGGCACAGAACATTGTCAACTACCGTGATGCGAATGGCTCATTCAGCAAGCGTTCTGAGCTTAAAAAAGTAGAACGTTTAGGGCCAAAAGCATTTGAACAAGCCGCGGGCTTCTTACGTATCACTAATGGTACAGACCCTCTTGATAAGTCATCAGTTCACCCTGAAGCCTACCCGGTTGTTAAGCGTATTTGCGAAAAGAACAACCTGGATGTCAATAGCTTAATCGGTAACTCAGATATACTAAACAAGCTTGTTGCGAACGACTATATTGACGACAAATTTGGTTTACCAACCGTCACAGACATCATTAAAGAACTTGATAAGCCAGGCCGCGACCCGCGCCCTGAATTTAAAACGGCCGAGTTTAAAGCCGGTGTTGAAACCATTAACGATTTAAAACCGGGCATGATTCTAGAAGGTGTGGTGTCAAACGTAGCAAACTTTGGTGCCTTCGTTGATGTAGGTGTTCACCAAGACGGTTTGGTGCATATTTCTGCTATTACGAATAAGTTTATCTCAGATCCGCGTGAAGTAGTCAAAGCGGGTGACATCGTAAAAGTAAAAGTGCTTGAAGTGGATGCTGCTCGTAAACGTATTAGCTTTACCATGCGCTTAGACGATGATGTTGATACCAGCAATAAAGCGGCAACTACAAGCAAACCTGCCGCGGCTCAAAAGGTAAAAAACACGTCTAAACCAAAACGTGACTTTGGTAATGCAGCCATGGGCAATGCCTTTGCCGATGCCTTTGCCAACGCTAAAGTTAAAAAGTAGCCATTATATTTGGCTAATAAAAAACCGCGTAAGTTAAGCTTACGCGGTTTTTTTGTTTTTAAAGGCTCACTAAAATGAGCCTTTAAAGCGATTACTTACGACGACGTAGTGCAAGTAATGGAAGGAGTAACACGATGAAGTGACCGAATGAACCACTGTCATCATCTTCTTCTACTTCTGGGTATACACAGCTACCATCATCAGTATTAGCATTCGCATCGTAGTTTGTTGCAGCGGTATCTGTACAACCTAATTCAATACCGTCTGAAACAACTGTAAGTGCAAATTCTTCCATCAATGATTTTTCACCACTGGTTAAAGTGACTTTAACTGTCGTTGTACCATAGTAGTTAGCATCAGGCGTTACGCTGAATGACATGCCATCGACTGATGTCGTCGCATTGTCAGCATCAACAGACAGTGTGAACTCTTCAGCTGTCTCACGCGTTAAACTAACCATAATATTGTCAACTGACTCGTTTTCCATCACCGACATATCTTCTAGCGCAACAATCGCAAGATCAACGGCGGTTACTGTAACCATAAAGTCAGTTGAGATAGTAGTATCTGTGCCCGTTAATGTCACTGTTACAGGGATCTCACCGTAGAAGTCAGCGTCAGGTTTAAGGCTAAATGTCATGCCATCAACCATTGATGTCGCATTATCAGCGTCTACAGTAAGAGTGAACGCTTCTTCTGTTTCTCGTGATAAAGAAACAGCAATACTTTCTAACATATCGCCTTGCATCACAGTCATATCTGCAATGTCGTTAACCATCACGGGGGCTTCTTCACCATCAGACTCAACAGTCAGTAAAAACTCTTTGCTTACTTTATCTGTTGGATTTGCTTTGTCTTGCACTGTAACAGTTACAAAAGTTTCACCGAAGAAATAAGGTTCAGGGATCAGATTAAACGACATACCGTTCACCTCAGCTGACACATGTTCACCCGTGATTACTAGCTCATTTGGCGATTGATCAGCATCAATAACCATCACTTCAATGCCATCAATACGACCATTTTCAGCAACCGTCATATCAGCAATATCTGCCATTTTAAGATTGCTTTGTACACCAATCGAGTGCATTAATGTACCTGACTCTTGGCTACCTAATAGATAATCAAGCGCGATGTCTTGCATGGTGCCTTTCGCTTCTGGCTTTATTGTCGCTGTAAAGTTAAATTCAACTTCACTTTGCTCAGGGCCCACGTAATCAAAACAAATGACTAAGTCATCTTGTAAGATTTTACCAAGGTCATCGAAACCGATTACATTGCTTAGAGCACCGTCTTTAAAGCCCGCGGTTGTAGCATAAACACTGTCACCACCTTCAATAAAGATAGTGCCTGTATCAATATCAGCACCTAGATTGTCGTATGCAAAAATCGCTTCAAACTTACCTTCATGGTCATCAATACCACTGCGTAAGATCACTTCATAATCATAAGTATCACCCGTATTCTTGTCGGTAACATTATCAAATTCCATGAACAGAAGGTCACCAAGATCAGGACGTTCTTCTGCATATTGACTTGCAATTGTTAACCCTGTTGGATCGCTTGGATCACGTAGATTAGTGATTTCAAATGAACCACGCCAGAACGGGGCTAATGCTTCAACTAAGAAACCTGGACCACGGTGCGCACTCATCATCCACCAAATTGGTGTAAATTGCATAGCACCTGTTGGGTGTAAACGTACTTCGTTGTTGTTTGCTTGATTATAAACTTCAAACTTAGCGCCTTGTTTGTAGAATAACCAATCAATTGGTACATCAAAGTAAACATTTGAGCCACCTTCATACCAAGAAGCATCAGGTTGAATGCGGAAGTCACCCCATAAATCGATGTAGCCACCTGTTGAGTACTCATCGATCATTGGCGTTTTACACATTTCATTAGTGATGTTATTCGTGACAACATAATCACGCTTCACATTGCGAGTAGCCTCTTGAGTCCCTTTAATTGTTAAAGTGTTGCCCTCTACTTCCAATGAAGCAGCAACTGACTCGTTGTTAGAAGTCAATGTATCAGGCCAAACTTCCATGCCCTCAGGAATGGTTAACGCTAAAGTGTAATCGCGCGCGTCAGATTCATAGTTAGCTTTGAGTTTCACGTTAACATTTACAAGATCCATAGCGCGTGCTGAGTCTTGATCAATATTAAGGGTTAACGCTTCAGCGTCACGTTTAAAGTTAACTGATGTAAACCCTAAAGTCCCTTCAGCACCTTCTGAATCACCCAGTTCAAAACCACCGTAATACACATCGTTTAGCTGCGCTTCTGGTAGATTCCAATTAATCGCAATTTCATAGTTGCCATTACCTGAATGTTGTTGTGGAGCCGACACACTGAATTCACCCGTATTTTGCTCTTTCACAAATGCATAGTGAGTCACTGTTTGATAACCCACATCGCGTAAACCAGCTAACGCTGCGGTAGCGAACCAGTATTTACCAGGCTTAGGATCGATAATATTACAGTAGTTATCCTCAACACTGCTTGAAGAATAACAAATCATCTCTTCGTTCAGTGCTTTAATTAATGCATTTGGATCTTCAGCAATGTCTTCATCCGACACCATGAACGAGCCACTACCATTCGCATCATAACCCACCACTAAGTGTGCTTTTTTAATTTGCCAACGCGGTTCAACGATATCTGATAAATCAGTCGTTTGCTCTGTTGATGCCACTTTAATCATCAGGCGTTTTGTACCTTCAGGTACCTCAATTGCCTGAATATCCCATGCTTTTTCTACACGGTCTTTCGTTACATAAGGTGATACACCTAAGATATTGGCTGTTACTTCAGTCGGTTTTACAAGGCCATAATAAGTTGGTGTAAACTCACTGTAGCTGTCAGTATTCACAACGATTGACTCTGATGCATTGGCACGAGCCATATCGATATCAACCATGGCTGGAAGCTCATCAATGACATTTTTAGCCGCTAATGTGAAGTGAGCATCAGGTGAATTACCATCGGTATTTTTAAAAAGTACTTTACCGTTAAACCACGCATTTTTGTTTATAATGCTGTCCCATGGTGCGCCGGGTTCTGCAGGGTCTAGTTTAGACTGAATGATATTCGGTAACTTCATCGTTACCATCACGTCTTGTGTTTCACCCGCTTTAAGTGTGAAGTTACTTGGTGTAACACTCACTTCGACACCCGCACTTTCTTGCTCGCCTTCAATACCCCAACCATAGGCTGTTGCATCCCACGAACCATCTTTAGTCGCTTTCACTGTGCGCATCCAAGAGCAGGTCAGTTCACAGTCTTGGTTTACTAATGTCGGCAGGTTTAACCACTCCACTAAACCGCCATTACGTGGGTTAGCATTGTGATAGTTTTCGATTGTCTCATCCATGATAAGACCCGCATTTGCCGCTTGCGCAACATCAATTGAGCCACTTCCCGTCATGAAGTTGTAGTAAGGGTCAACTAACGTAACACCATTAGAAATGCGCACTTTATTCGCCGTCATCATCAGAGCCGATTGTACTTCAGCAGGCGTCCAATCTGGGTGCATTTGCATCAATAAAGTCATGGCGCCGGTTACATGCGGAGTAGCCATTGACGTACCACTCATGAATGTCCAGTCTGATGCTCTAGGATTGGCAGTGAATGGTTGGTCATCAGCATTCGCAGCATAAATATCAACACCTGGTGCCGTCAAATCAGGAACAAGGTTGTTAATATAATAACTTGGGCCCATAGAGCTAAAAATAGCGAGCTGGTTGCCAGCTTCTTCGTCAAACGAATAGTTATTTTGCGGCTCACCAATAGTCGCAATTGCAGCGCCATCAGGGTTAGCATTCACCCAGTTGCGAATAGCAAAACGCGCACTTGAAGATAAGTGAATACCTGGGATCACATAGTTATCTGCAACAACGTTCTCACCAAAAGCAATATTTTGCAGGATAAAACCACCTGCGCCACCCGCAGCTACGTTTTTCGCTTTATCAACACGCGCAATATCACCACGTAAACACACCACTATTTGGTCTGCGGTGAAAGTACCCGCAGGGAATGGGGCATTACAGCTAGCTGCATCATAGCCATCGTCAGCATTAGGGTCGTCGTAATTCTCAGCTAAAACAACCTCACCAGTAATTCCACCAGCGAAACTCTTACCTGCATACTCACCAACAGAAGGTGCACGTGTACCTTGGAAGTTGTTAATGGTTTTAACACCTAATTCCATCACGCGATCATGCGTTGATGCCCCCACTGTCGTCACCCAAGGTGATGTATGATCCGCAGACATATAGTACGGACCTGAGTTACCCGCAGCAGCGGCAACAGAAATACCGGCCTCACGTGCGCTTAAAAATGCCATTTCCATTGGATCTTCCCACGGGAAGCTTTCACCGCCACCGATTGAGAAGTTAATCGCATCAACGCCATCTTCAATTGCATCTTCAAAAGCAGATAAAATCGCCGACTCAGGACAACCAGCGTATAAGTCGCCCGAGTTGCCCGCGTGACATACTTGGTATGAAATAATGTGCGCGCGCGGTGCAACACCACTGGTGTGATCAAAGGTAAATGGTAAGTTTTCACCATCACTCACTTTCTCACCTGTGGCTGCTTGAAGTGGCGTATTCTCTATGTAGTTACCCGCGGTTGTGCTTGCAGTATGTGAACCATGACCGTTGTAGTCTTCACCGTTCTCTGGACGACGATCAGCACGTGCAAATCGATAGTCTGAATTCGCAGCCGTAATTTCAGGGTAAGAGCGAACACCAATTAACTTGTCATTACATAACGTAGGATCAGCTTCACAATCACCAACGAAGTTACCTGCACCAAATGGATTTGATTTGCTGTACTCTTCATCGCTTGCAAACGCAGGGTGGTCAGTATTGATACCTGTATCAATAATACCTACAACCATGCCTTCGCCTTTAACACCCACTGATGATGCAGGTGTAGCGCCTTGCCATAATTGATCTGCGCCAATAAACTCTGGGCCACGGTCTGTACGTAGTTCGAAAATACGGTTTGGTGTGATGCGTTTCACACCCGATTGCTTAGCCAGTAGCTCAGCATCCGCCTGCGTCATTTCGACAACAACGGCATTGTTTGCTAACGTAAATTGCTTTTTAACATCAATGCTAGCACCCACGGCACGTGCTTTGCTTAATACAGATGTTTGGCGCTGCTTCAAGAAACCCTGATAAGCACGCACCTTATGTGCCGATGTATCCAAGCGCTCATTAACCATTAACGAACGAGATTCAGTAACCGCTGTTGCAGTAAAGCCCTGAATGTCACCTTGGTAACTCGCGACTGGCTCTTCAGTCATTTGAACGATATAAGTTTGAACACCTGTCACACCCTCTTGAGGCTGGAACACATGTTCTGGTTGTTGATTTTGATAATGTTGATTTAAACGCTCAACACTGCCCTTTAATAAGCTTGGATGATCAGCAATTTGTTTTTGTTCTTGATACTTTGCGATATCTTCAGCTGTAAATGTTGGCTGATAAAAGCCTTTGTCTGACACTTTATTAAAGCCCGGCTCTGCCGCAGCATAACCTGAAGTACCTACATACAATGCTGTAAGTACTGCAACTGAGCTCTTTTTCAAGTGTGCTATTTTATTATTGCTAGGTTGCATATGATTCCCACTGATTTAATTTAAAACAGCTTTGCTTACGCAAAAGCTGAGACACTAAATTCTATTAGCAGACAAACATATACAGGCGGCGTTATGAGGGGTCAAACTGTGAGGTATACATTTCAGATACAAAATTAACACCATGTAAACATTGAAGTGGTGATATATAAAGCGTTGCGGATTATTTATACAAAATGTAGCTTTTTGTAGAGAACACTATTGCAGGAACAGAAATAATAAACAAAAAGAAGCTAGCGAAAGGTTCGCTAGCTTACTAATTAACTAAAAATTATAACGAATTGAGAAGGTAAGATCTGAATAGTCGTTTACATCTCGATACGCTGCGGTCACTAACCAATCAGCTGTAATCGCATAATTTGCACCGACATGAAGCACGGTATTATTTTCGCTTTCTTCATCATGCAGACGCTCGTAACCGATACCCGCATTTAGCTCTATTGAATCGGTTAATAAGTGCCTAATTTGTGCATTTACAGATAAAATATCAGCTGTATCTGAATCAGAATATCTCTCAGAGTTGGTATCGAGTACTTGTTCTTGATAAGTGATATCTTGCTTATACAGTACGTCACCTTCAAATTTTAGCTGGCCCAGCTTCGCTGAATAATCAATTTTAGTCACATCAGACAGAGAGTAAATATAGCCTAAAGCTAACTCATAACGCGTGATATCTAACTCTGTACGATAAAGATATTCAGTCTGCCCCGTACCGACTGGGTTGTTGTTCATATCATAAACAGTCACATTGTCGTAGATATCTAACTCTGTAAAGTCATCAGATACTTTTGAGTAGTGGCCTTGCACATACCAGTTTTGTGCAAATTGTTTACTGACGTTGATACCATAGCCCGTGAGAGAAAGATCATCAGCATCATCAATTTTCATTTTCTGATAGCCAGCATCAACATAATCATAGCTAAGAGGTGTGGTGTTTTGTGCCATAACAGCTGTTGATACAAGTGAAAGTGCACCGATAAGTACAGCATATTTCATGTTAAATCATCCTTATTTAAAATCGTGGACAATCTAACAGAGCTAATTTTTTACCACAATAGGAACAACCCTATTAATAGTAAGTAATGTGTAAGAAAATATGAGGTTAAATAACCGCAGAAAATTGGTTTTGAGCCGCAGCAGAGGTTGCCGCTTGATAGAAATTAGCAATTCGTTGAGCGCGTTGATCTACTTCCACGTCACGCTTTGCTGTTTTAGTCTCCGATGCACTCACTTGTGAGCTATCTTCATTGACAAATTCACGGTTAATTTTAAATGACGCTTGCCCATTTTGCTGCTTATCGTCATCAGACTGAGTCGCTAACTCAGCTTGAGCCGCCGCAAGTTTTTGCGTTGCATCTGCCGCTATAGCACGGTCAGCACCTGAGGGTTCTTGTGGAGCAAGCGCTGCTGCTCGTACAGTTTGCATTTTTTCAATGGTGGCTTTTGGATCCCCCTCGATTTGTGCAACATCGATTTGAACCTCTCCACCAACAACGTAATTAGTACCATCGGGACCGCGCTGATACTCATAACTTGGCGCACCCGCATATTGCCCACCGACAGATGCATGTGCTTGCTCGTGAATGCGCACTTCAGTATCACGGGCTTTTAATTCCTTTATTTGTTCCGCATCTTGCTGCTCTTGTTCAGCAACTTGTTGCTCTTTTTTTTGTTCTTGCTTTGTTTCTTGTTGCTCTTGTTCCGATTGCTCAGAATCGCCTTGTTGGCGTTCTTGAACTACGGTGTTGTCATCAAGACGGCCTTTCGCATCATAAGTGCCAGCGTCAGTGCCTGGTTGTCTGGCTTTTTCGCCATCGTTTAAAGTTTTATTTTCAGCGTTACTGGGTTTGGTTGCCGTAGGTGCGGGGATTACCTCGCGCAACTGGTTATCACGGCGCGCACTTTCTGTATGCACATTCGCAGTGTTTAAGTTAATGGCCGGATAAGGAGTAACGATGTTCATGATATTTATACTTTAATATCGATTAAAGTGCCCAGTACCTCATCCGCGGTTTGAATGCTATTGATATTCGCCTTGGCATTAAACTCTTCTACTTTTAAGTTGACCAACGACTCATCAATACGCGCGGGTTGTGATACTGGAGGCGTGACTGCTTCATCGGGGCGAGCGGCTTGTAATTGTCGCTGCTGCGCAAGCTGAGCATCATCTTGTTGATCTATTGAGGCACGGCTAATCTCTGCGCTTGCCTTTTCAATACCTTGGCTAGCACGGTTATAACCTTCTACCGCATTATTAAAAACAGAACCGATTGCCATGATGGTCTCCAACAGTGAGATCTAACCGTAATTATCGCTCACAAAACGAACAAAATAAAGTATAATCCCGCTATTTTTATGGCCTCAAGCTAGATTTTGTTTAACACACTGATTTAAGAGCTGTTATAAATGCCTCTTTGTGAGAAATAAACGGGGCATGGGATGCTTTATCAATTACCTCGTAGTCAAAATTAGGCTGCAGCGCCTGCATTTTCTTAAGAGCACGATAAGGCACTAACGCATCTAAGCGACCAAAAATGCCGACTATAGGCACCGTTAACTGTGCAAACATAGCGCGTAAATCATCGTGCTGTAGTATATCGAGTCCTGCACTTAGCGCCTGCTCTTTGGGAGCGGGGTATTGATTCAATAATAATTTTAGCTGCTTTATATCATCACGAGCAGACTCACTGCCCATAGCTTGAATAGCGAGAAAGCGTTCTATGGTTTTTTCTCTATGGCTCACTAACTGATCTTTAAACGCATTCAGGACGTCCGGCTTAATACCAGGCCAATCATCGTGCTGGGCAAAAAATGGGGTTGATGCTACCAGCACAACTTTGGCCACTTTGTCAGGCCAGTGCGCAGCAATATACAAAGCAAACAGCCCTCCCAGTGACCAACCGACAAGTATTGATCCTTCATTTAGTTCGCTACTGAGCTGCTCTGCCGCAGCATGCAAAGTGTAAGGTGTTGGTATTGACTGTGCGTTACCAAACCCAGGTAAATCTAAGCAGCGAACAGCGCCATCATGAAAAAACGTAAGTTCAGGCATAATGACTTGCCACACACCTTGATTCATTCCCCAGCCATGTAACAACACCATTTCATTTTGCATATTTATAAACTCTCAACCACACTTAGCGCTCATAATAGCGTTTAAAGGAATGAATGCAATGGCGGGCTTAATTCAGGCGTTTAAAGTCGCTTTAGATGCGCTGTTCCCAAATTTTTGTTTGGGTTGCAAGGGCCACATTGAAAGTAATCAGTCACTCTGCCCACACTGTATGGATGACCTTGCACTTTTTGACTTAGCACGTCATCCAAACCTTTTACATCGCCCCGATATTTGTGACGCTTTTCCTGACTGTCATTTTGATCATCTCATTGCCTGTGCGTGGTATCAAGCACCCTATAAACAATGGCTCATACAGTTAAAATTTAACAATCAACAGCATTATAAAGTGGCTTTACAGCAAATCATAACCAAACAGCTGCAGCATGCCCTTGCAGCAAACACACACTGGCCTGATGTATTTATCATAATGCCGTTACATAAAAGGCGTTTTTTATCGCGTGGCTACAACCAAGTAAGCCAAACGTGGTTACCGGTTCTAGAGGGCTTACAGCAAGACGTTATTACGCCTCTTCATAAACAAAAAGCCACCCAGCCACAATCAAAACTAAGTAAAACAAAACGGGTAAAGAATGTAAAAAATGCGTTTGTATGTCAGCAAGATCTGACAGGGAAATCGGTGGCTATTGTTGATGATGTGATGACCTCTGGTGCTACATTAAACGCAGCAACAGAGGCATTAAAACAGGCAGGGGCCAAACAAGTATGGGCAATCCTTACGTGTTTGACTCCCCTTAATTAGTCACCCGATGCACTAAATGCATGACCAAAGAACAATGCATTACTTAGTAATCGGCTTGTTCCATACCAGTAACCACGAAAAACGGGATTATCAGTCATACCAATCACACTGCCTTTTCCGTAAGAGTGCGCAATTAAACCTGCAGCACCGGCTACCTGCTCCACATTGACATCATCGGTAAAGCCTGCAAGTAATGGCGTGTCTGTATAAGTAAGTACATTAACAAATGGTGCTTCCGATTTTTCAAGTAACCAAGTGCTATTTTTAAATACAGGTAAGGTATTGCGCTCAAGCGAGAACGTCAGTGGATGCGATAAGTCAACGTGAGTATTAAAGATGGCACCAGCAATGCGTTGGCGCCCTGCTAAGTCATCTTTATCGGCATAAGTAAGGCCTTTTGTATCAAATGCACTTGCAACATCACGGCGTGACAAATAATTCGCTTTTAATAGTTGCTGATCCGCTAAGAATTTTGCACCGCCTTTATGGCCCCAGATTACCCCGCCTTTACGAACCCACGCTTTTATTGCAATTTTAGTCGCATCATCAAGGCGATTATAATTACCATGCGCAAGCACAATATGGCTGTACTTATCGAGGTTAATATTATCTAAACGCTCCATTTCAATAATACTCGGGGCAATATCAACAAAGCGATCAAGGTAATACCACACTTCGCCTAACTCATACTGGCTGGTTCCTTCGCCACCAATAAGCAGTACCTTAGGTGCTTTAACAACAGCCATAGAACGAGACCCTAAATCAGCCCCTTTCACTGTTAAACCAGAGCTGATGGGAACAATTTCAATACCGAAATCTGTTTGTGCTTGGTTTAAATAACGCACCCAATTAGGGTCTGTTTGAATACCGGCTGGTAATAAAATACTGCCTGGCTCAAAAGCAACCTCACCTGCGGGTGTTTTTGCTGTAAGTGAACTAAGCGCAACACGCGCTTGAACACCTTGCTTAAGTAAGTTATTTAACATTTTAGGAGCAAGGTAGTCATCCCACTTAAATGCATAAGCATAGCTTTGTGGTAACGCAGCGAAGCTTGATTTAACCGTTTTCTGCCACGGCATTTTTGCAATATTTAAGCCCCAATTGCTGCTCACTTTGGCAAACTCTAAATTAAATGCATGGGCCAATGTCCAGCCCGAAACATCATAAAAAGTATTGTCAACAAAGCGTTGTTGCTCGCTAAAAATCGCTTTTACTAAACGAAATTGTGGCTGTGCTAATGGCACGTAGTAGCTTTTTTCAGAAAAGCTCTGACCATTCACTTTTAAGGGCTCTTCAAGCAAATACGCATTGATTTGGTGTTGCTTTAACACGTCTAAAAAATACGCCATGCGGCTATTATCAGCGCCGCCTTTTACCACATAGCCTTTAAAATCTTCATCGCCAGCAAGATCCGTAGCTTTAGTGTAAAACTCAGCTTGATAGTCTAGTAAGTCTTGGCGATTATCAATCGCTGCTTGGAATGTAGATAAGCTCGTTAACAGTTGATTTTTAATAGTAAATGGAAAACTCAACGGGCCGTTAATTGTTTCTTGTAAGTGCCCACGAGAACTGGCTTGTTCAAATAAAATACCCACGCCACCATTTACATCTGGGTAGGTTGACCCCTTGCCATAGTAAAAATCGTCAAAGCTTTCTTCAGTAAAATACAGCGCATTGTGCTCATCAAGCGTCTTTGCATGATAATTTGCAATTGCTTTCGTTAATGTCACATTTTCTTCTGGCGTAATTGGGTGTTTACGCGTTGGTATTCCCGGCTGAAAGAAGAATGTGCTATTTGGGCCCATTTCATGAAAGTCAGTTAAAATATTAGGCTTCCAGTGATGGAACTGGGCAATACGCGCACGTGACTCAGGGTGTTGTAGTAACAACCAGTCACGATTTAAATCAAAAAGATAATGGTTAGTACGGCTGCTCGGCCAGCTTTCACGGTGCTCACGTGTTTCAGGGTCCGATGATAAGTTCATGCCTCGATTGCTATTTGCCCAATTCGCAAAACGCGCTAAGCCATCAGGATTCAAAGAGGGGTCTAATAAAATAACGGTGTTGTTTAATAAGGTGTCAATTTCAGGCCCTTGTGCCGCTGCAAGATAATAAGCAACTAATAGCGATGCGTTGCTACCTGAAGACTCATTGCCATGCACACTGTAACCCATCCACACAACCGCAGGTTGCTTGCTTGAGTCAGTATTTCCACCGCTTAAGCGAGCTAAATGTGCTTTACGAATCTGCTCTACTTGGCCTAATTTATCTGGCGCAGTAATCGTTAACATGACCAAGGGTCGCTGCTCGTGCGTCCGGCCAATTAGTTCAATATTAATACGCTCACTTTTGTCTGCCAATATTTGCATATACTGAACAAGTTGATCATGGCGTACATGCCACTCGCCCACTTCGTAGCCTAAAACCTCTTGCGGGGTTGGAATAAGCGGATCAAATTTCACATCTTCTTCAAAATAATAGGAAAGTGGTTTTGCTAATGCTGAAAAACTCACTAGCATGGTTAATATTGTTATTATTAAACGCATAGATAGCACCTGTTATTGTTTGATGTTTTCACGCTACCATTCGATAAAATAGATGCAACTTTTTACGCTCAACACTGGCGACAACACGATGAGCGGAGTATGATAGGCAGTATCCGAGTAATTTAGTCAAGTATAGTTCGTTTTATGATTTCTATTTCTGAATCTGCACAATCTCATTTTGCTAAACTTTTAGCAGACCAAGCTGAACAAACTAACATTCGTGTGTTTGTTGTAAACCCAGGTACTTCGCAAGCTGAGTGTGGTGTTTCTTACTGCCCTGAAGACGCAGTTGAAGCAAGCGACATTCGTTTACCATTTAATGGTTTTGATGCCATTGTTGATGCAGAAAGTGCTCCTTTCTTACAAGAAGCTGAAATCGATTTTGTGACTGACAAAATGGGTACTCAGCTAACGCTTAAAGCACCGAATGCAAAAGCACGTAAGCTGACCGACGATGCGACGCTTCAAGAACGTGTTCAACATATGCTTGAAACCGAAGTTAACCCGCAACTTGCTAACCACGGTGGCCAAGTAAGCCTTGTGGAAATTACAGCCGATGGTATTGCAGTACTGCAATTTGGTGGTGGCTGTAATGGTTGTTCAATGATCGATGTGACGTTAAAAGAAGGCATCGAAAAAGAAATGATCGCTAAATTTGATGAGATCACAGGGGTGAGAGATATTACTGATCACAACCCAGGTGAGCACTCATACTACTAATTAGCGCTTAAGATGCTTAAGCAGTGGGTTTTTCGCTTAGGTAGCGACCCCAAATTAAGCCTAAAACGCTTTCTTCGCGGCTTAGCACTGTTTGTGCTAGCCGTGATATTCATTGCTATCGGCTATTATGGACCCGCAATTTTCCAGCTCGTGGGGCTTGTCATTTTAGCTGTTGCATTGTTTTATGCGTTTTGGGGTTACTTAGGTATTTTTGCGAACCGTTTCGCACAAGTGCTTAAGCGTACATCCCCTAAAGATGATGATCCTGACCTGTGGAAATAACCACTCAAATTAACAACTGTTGTTGCTTAACCATTGCGCGATAACGTAGCCATAACGTAACGCCACGCAATAACATAAAGCTTGTCATAGCGAACCATAATCCATGATTTTGCCAGTCGCTTACCAACCAAAATAACCCAAAGAAACCAAATGTCGCGCTTATTAGCATGGTATTTCGCATGTCTTTTGCGCGTGTTAAACCAACAAATACACCATCGAATAAAAAGCACCCCATGGCCGCAATGGGCAATATAATGACCCAAGGTAAGTAGTGTGTAGCCAGACTGACAACCTCAGGCACATCGGTTAAAAGGCGAATAATAGCGCCACCAAACACTAAAAAAATCAGGCTATAAAAGAGCGCAAAGAGTCCTCCCCAGAACAAGCTTAAATTCACCCAAAGTTTGATCTGTTCAACACTCTGCTCCCCTTTGGCTTTGCCTACTTTTGCTTCGCTCGCATAAGCAATACCATCTAAAGCAAAACTCACCAACATCAGAAAGTTCAGCAGTACGGCATTAGCTGCTAATGTTGTTTCACCGATTCTAGCGCCATAAAAAGTCATAAAGCTAAAACACAATTGCAGTGCCAGTGAACGAATGAAAATATCGCGGTTTAAATTAAGCAGCTCGCCTATTTTAGCTACGCTTAACCATGCTTTAACGGCCAAATTAATACCTTGCTTTTTAGCAAGTTGTAATACCAGAAAAACAGCAAAACCGAATGCGATATAATCGGCAATAAGCGAGGCCCAAGCCGCGCCCGCCACTCCCCAATTAAGAAAAACCACAAAGTAAATATCGAGCACAATATTTGTGATATTGGTAATTAATAATAAATAAAATGGACCTCGTCCATAATGTACGCCAAGCATCCACCCTAATAGCACCAAATTACACAGGGCCGCTGGCGCACTAAAAATACGAACAGAAAAATAGCTATACGCCTGTTCTAACACAGCTTGATTGGCATTTGACAAGTAAGCCATTAAGGATTGAATTGGTGTGCTGAGCGCGATTAATAACAACGCAACCCCAGTTGCAAGCAACAAACTACGCTTTAACAGTTCACCTAGCAAAGTAAGGTCATTTTTACCATAAGCTTGTGCCACCAGCCCCGTCGTACTCATTCTTAAAAAGCCTGCCAGCCAAAATAGTAACGAAATAACCGTAGAGCCTAATGCTATCCCCGCCAAGTAGTGAGCACTTCCTAAGTGACCAATCACGGCAGTATCAACTAATCCTAACAGTGGGACAGTAATATTTGATAAGATCATTGGACCGGCTAATAACAGCAAACTTTTATGGTGTGCCTTATGACGTTTAAGAAAATGTTTCATGTAATTTTTGCAGTCCTGTTAGGTTTATCAATGCGTGCCCACGGCGCCGTTATTTTACAGTATCATCATGTGAGTGAAACCCTTCCTGCGGTCACCAGTGTCAGCAGTGAAACATTTATAAAACACATGCAGTATTTAAAAGATCATCACTTTACTGTAGTGCCATTAAATGAGCTAATTAGTTCACTGCAATCTGGCAAAGAATTAACCGATAAAACCGTCGCAATTACCTTTGACGATGGTTATAAAAACAATTATGAACAAGCCGCGCCAATTCTTGAGAAGTTCGGCTACCCCTACACTATTTTTGTTAATCCTAAACTGATTGATGAAGGTAAAAGCTATGTCATGACATGGCAGCAATTAAAAGCGCTTTCTAAAAAAGGGGCACTTATTAGTAATCACACCCAAACGCATAATTACATGCATTTAAAGCAACAGGGTGAAACTGACGCACAATGGCAAGCACGGACTAAAAACGACATTCTCGCAGCACAAAAGCGTATCAAAGAAGAGATTGGTCATGACTATAAATACGTAGCCTATCCCTATGGCGAATTTAATAATTCACTTCAAGCACTGGTTAAGTCAATTGGCTTTGTTGGTATTGGTCAACACTCAGGTGCGGTGGGTATTCATTCTGACTTTACCCGTTTACCACGCTTCCCTGCATCAGGCTTTTACTCAAAACTTGATACATTATCGACAAAATTAGCGTCACAGGCTTTCACTATTAAAGCGTTAAATTACTCAGACAGTGTTACTAACGAGAATCCACCTAGCTTAAGCATTCAATTTGATATGCAAGACTTTCATAAAAGCCAATTTGCGTGCTATGTCTCGGGGGTTGGTCAAGCAGACTTAAATTGGACAAGCAAAGACACGGTGCAAATTATCTCGCCAGCTAAATTGAAAAGTGGCCGTTCACGTTTTAATTGTACGGCCCCTTCGATTGAGAAAAAAGGCAGCTATTATTGGTTTTCACAGCCTTGGGTGATCACACCTTAACGGCCTGCTTAAGCATTTGCGCGGTAATTTTATCAAGACGCACAATTTCATGAGCCGCATCCAGCTCGATAGCGGCTTTTGGCATGCCCCACACCACTGACGATAACTCGTCTTGAGCAATTGTATAAGCACCCGCTTGTTTTAATGCCAGTAACCCTTTCGCGCCATCACTCCCCATGCCAGTGAGTAACGCAGCAATCGTGGCTTTTGGACACGCAACCAATAACGAATTAAACAATACATCCACTGCAGGTCGATGGCGATTAACTAATTCAGATGTATCGAGTTGGCAATACAAAGCAGAGCCTTGTTTTACAACACTTAAATGTTGATCGCCCGGAGCAATATAAGCCCAACCGGGGCGTAATTTATCACCGTGCTCAGCCTCTTTGACATTAATTTTACAGGTACGATCCATACGCATAGCAAACGAAGTGCTAAATACTGGCGGAATGTGCTGCGTAATGACAATGGGTGGACATTGCTCAGGCATACGCACCAAAACCTCTTTAATTGCCTCGGTGCCACCTGTCGAAGCACCAATCGCCAGCACACTATTTGCTTTAAATTGTAAGGTTGATAAGGCGCTATCGGCTTCTAGGTTCTGCTCCTTGAATGCGCGAACCCGAGCACCAGCCGCTGTACGTATTTTTTGATGTAATAAATGCGCATACCGTTGCAAACTTTGAGACACGTTAGCGGTCGGTTTTGCTATAAAATCAACCGCTCCCGTTTCAAGCGCTTCGAGGGTAATGGGCGATCCCTTTTGTGTTAATGTTGATATCATTACCACCGGCATAGGCCGTAGACGCATTAAGTTTTTAAGAAAACTTAAACCATCCATTTTGGGCATTTCAATATCAAGCGTTAACACGTCAGGGTTGAGGCGTTTTATTTGTTCTCTCGCTTCGTAGGGGTCTTCTGCAGACCCCACAACGTGAATATCATCTGCTTGCTCAAGAATCTCTTTAAGCAATCCGCGTATCAAAGGAGAATCATCAACAATAAGGACTTTGATCATATGCTCTCCTAAAATAGCTCAATATCCGTTTTTGCATCTTGTTGCTCAATTTCGTGTAAGTATTTAACTTCACGTTCTTCAAGTTTATCTGTATGTAGTTCACGTAGCTTTTTCACCTGTGCTTTTCCCGTTTGCGGATCAAAGATGATCTTACGAGGCCAAGGTCCACCTACATCGTGAGATACTAAATCTAAACCCTCTTCAAGTACATAAGCATTTGCAAAACGAATATTACCCACCCCGATATCTGTCATGGAACGAATAATTTTACCCCCGCCGAATAACTTTACTTTTAAGTTTCGTTTTGAGGCTCCATTTTTCAGAATTTCATTGATCAAGTACTCCATAGCCCAGTTGCCATAACGGCAATTAAGGCTATGCGCATTGGCGGGATCAACGCCTTTTTCAATCGGTAACATAAAGTGATTCATGCCACCAATGCCTAACCCATCATCGTAGATACACGCTGCAATACAAGACCCTAACACCGTGGTGATGAGTTCATCCGATTTTGAAACATAGAATTCACCCGGCAATACTTTCGCTATCACCTTTTGCCTGCGGTTATCCCAAAAGCGTTTTACATGCTCAAACCCTGGTAAAACTGCTTTATAATGAGTGTTCATAGACCACCTTTTGGTAGATCGTTTGGCCTAAATTCTTAAATTCTCTGTGATCTTTGCCGAGTGTCTCTGAGTGCCCCAAAAATAAATGGCCTGAGTTACTAAGTAACTCATAATAGCGTCGAAAGAGTGTATCTTTGGTCGACTTATCAAAATAAATCACCACATTGCGACAAAAAATCACATCAAAAGGACCTTTCATTGGCCAACTTTGCAGTAAGTTTAAGCGCTTAAAAAAAATGTTTTTTTGTAGCGCTGGTTTCACTTTATAAAGCTGTCCATCGTGGCTTTTTAGAAACCAACGTTTAAGCTGACTGTCTTCTAAGCCATTTACATTCGCAGCCGTGTAAGTGCCTGCTTGTGCTTTCGCGAGCACATTAGAGTCAAGATCGGTGGCCAGTATTTTCACATCCCAATCTTTTGGAAATAAATCACTTAGGGTCATTGCAATTGTGTAAGGCTCTTCACCTGTAGAGCACCCAGCCGACCAAACACGTACTCGCTTGCTCTTCGCATTAGAAACGAGCAGCTTAGGTACAATGGTATTTTTTAGGTAACTAAAGTGATGAGGCTCACGAAAGAAAGAGGTTAGGTTGGTGGTAATTGCATTAATAAACTCGCTAAACTCATGCTCTTTATGCTCTTCTAAGTAATCTAAGTACTCTTTAAAGCTGTTAAGCTTATGAAGCCGTATACGCCTTGCTAGGCGTGAATACACCATTTCTCGTTTATGTTCAGCAAGCACAATACCGCAAGCATCATATACCTGTGACGAAATGTTTTTGAAATCACTGTCTGTCAGTAAAAACTCTTTCATGTCTGGACCCACTAGCCTCAAAGAGTGCGCGCATTATAGTCAAACCATTAACTTAAGTGGTTAATCAGTCCCGCGGGTAAAAACAGCGAGACGATCATAAGCGTGTTAAGCATGATTGCACCGATACGTAAGGTAACCCACTGCAGGTAAGCGGTTACTCATGGTCCCCTTACCTTGGTCACCTTGCCGTGTCTTTTTGCTCAATAAGCTGTGTTAGTTCACACCATTGACATTCACTATGGTGAAACGGCAAGCGTATTAAAACTCTTCCCACTCATCGCCTGGGTCAACAAAGTTATTTCCTTTGGGAGCTGAGCGCCCAGACGGGCTCGATTGTTTAATCGGTGACGCTGTCACTCTGCTTGTGATGTCTGTTTCCTCTTGATTCGATAGCGAGAAGAAGTTAAGCAAGCGGCGCATATCATTGGCTTGTTCTGCCATTGATTCACCTGCTGCAGATGCCTGCTCAACAAGCGCCGCATTTTGCTGTGTCATTTCATCCATTTGTGCAATGGCTTTATTTACTTGCTCAATACCTGAGCTTTGCTCTTCCGATGCCTGCGCAATATCCGAAATCATGGCCGTTACGCGTTGTACCGCTGTGACAATTTCTTGTAACGTTGAACCTGATTCATTCACCAATAATGTGCCATCTTCAACTTTACCGACACTGTCGCGAATAAGCTCTTTAATTTCTTTTGCCGCAGCAGCTGAGCGCTGTGCAAGATTACGCACTTCACCCGCAACAACCGCAAAGCCACGCCCTTGTTCACCAGCACGTGCAGCCTCTACCGCGGCATTTAATGCAAGTAGATTAGTTTGGAAGGCAATTTCATCAATTACACTGATGATATCTGCTATCTTCTTACTCGATTCATTAATAGCCGACATACTCGTTACGGCACGGTTGACAACCTCACCTCCTTTTTGTGCCTTGCTACGAGTCTCTTCGGCAAGCTCGTTAACCTCTTTTGCATTATCGGCATTTTGACGAACTGTACTGGTCATCTCTTCCATACTTGATGCTGTTTCTTCAAGCGAAGATGCCTGCTCTTCAGTACGTTGACTTAAGTCTGCATTGCCTTGCGAGATTTCTTCTGCACCACTGGCCACCAATGTCGCTGATGTATTTATGCGGTTAATAACCTCCGTTAACTTATCAGCCGTGGCATTCGCATCGCGTTTTAATTTATCAAATGAACCTTGGTACTCTTGTTCAATACGCTTAGATAAATCACCATTGGCCATAGCATCAAGCATATTGGCAGTGTCTTTTACGGCATCATCTACAATACCCACTAAGCTATTTAGACCCTGCGCTAAACGTAAGAAGAAGCCTGTTTTACCCGCAATTTCAACTCGTGCCTCTAAATCACCTTTACCTGCAGCGGTTACCAGACCGGCGATTTCTTTCTCGATAGCAACTTCTGCGGTTCTATCTTCCCACTCAACAACCGTTCCAATTCGTTCGTTTTCAGGGGTAAAAATAGGGTTAGCTACCAAACCAAAAGTACGTCCACCGACTTGAATCTCAGTGCTGTAGGTATCACTCAGTTTTGATAATAAATTACGTTGATGTGCAGGGTTTTTATGGAACACATCAATATTCTGACCGAGTAAATTACTGCTGTTAAAGTTAGGCAGGTCTTTACGAAGATCGCTCTCTGCCACTTTCATCATATTGAGCACCGCTTCGTTCATATAGATGATGTCGTTATTCGCATCGGCAATCATGGTGTTAGTGCCTACGCGGTCAAGCGCGCGACGTACCCGTAGATTCTCTTCAGCTTCACGCTTTTCGGCTTCTGCTTTATTGACACTGTCAGTGATATCTTGCCATTCAACAATTGTCCCTAAACGCTTACCCGACGAATTAACCCAAGGGGTTGCAATCAAGCTAAAAATAAGACCCGCTAAGCGCAGCGTCGTTTTATAGGGTTCAGATAAATTCTTTAGTAATTCACGTTGATGTGAAGGATGCTTATGAAAATCATCAACACAGGTGCCAATTAAATTTTCAACAGAAAAGCTAGGCAGCACTGTTTTCAATGCGGCTTCACGTGCTTTGAGCATTTGCTTCACTTGCTCATTTACAAACACTATTTCTAAATCATTGTTAGCCATCATCACATTTGCTTGGCATACACGCAGTGCATTTGACAGGTCAGCATCACGTTTAGATTGTTTTTCAAGCTCCTTCTGTGCAGTGATATCGCTGGCGAATTTAATCACTTTGACTACGCTACCATTGCTATCAATAATTGGGTTATAGGTTGCTTGGATCCAAATTTCTTTGCCGTTTTTACCGAACCGTTTAAATTCATCAGAAATAAATTCACCGCTGCGCAAGCGCTGCCAAAACTGTTGGTATTCGGGACTTTGTGCATCTTCTTCTGCAATAAACATTGAATGATGTTGACCCTGAACTTCTTCTAGCCGATAGCCCATGGCATTTAAAAAATTTGCATTGGCAGTAATGATCGACCCAGACGGTTGAAACTCAATCACTGCAAGCGATTTATTTAATGCTGCAACAACCAAATCATTATTTGACTCAACATTTTTAGGACTGCTAAACCATCCCATACCCTTCACCTTCTTGTTAATCTACCCAATTAAATGTCCATTGTTTTTTGTAGGTCGAGTAACGCGACCATTTTTTCACCCACATTTACTAACCCCGCAACGTACTGTGCGTTATCTGAGTCAGATAGATGTGGCACTGCTTTTGCCTCATGCTCAGCAATGCTATAGACATCCGAAACAGCATCAACAACGATGCCCATAATTTTACTTGCGTTCTCTAACTCTACTTTCAGTACAATCACCACTGTGAGTGGCCCATACTCAATAGCCGGAATACCAAATCGCAACCGCAAATCAACAATAGGCACTATCGTGCCACGTAAGTTGATCACCCCCTTGACGAAATCGGGTGAGTTTGGAATAACCGTTATTTCTTCCCAACTGCGTATTTCTTGCACAGTTAAAATATCTACACCGTACTCTTCTTCAGCCATAAAGAAGGTTAGAAACTGTTTAACATCTTGGTCTTGCTCAATATTCAGCTTATTATGTAGGTCATCGTGTGCTGCAATCATGACGCCTCCAAGTTAGCTTTTGACTCTATTATTAGCTCTTGACTGCCGGGCTTTCTAAGCCCTGATAACTTAATTAAGCCACTAATATCAACAATGAGTGAAACGCGGCCATCCCCTAAGATTGTTGCCCCTGAGACGCCATCGACCTTTTGATAATTCGCCTCTAAGCTCTTAATAACAACCTGTTGCTGGGATAATAAGTCATCAACCAATAAACCAATTTTTTGGTTGTCACTTTCCACCACCACCAGTAAGGTTTTATCCAGTGTTTCAATCGCACCTTGATGATTAAAAATACTGTATAGACGTAAAATCGGGATGTATTCATCGCGTAGCCGCAACACATCCAAATCTTTTCCAACTCGACTGACCTTCGTGATATCGATTTGCAACGATTCAATAATCGAAATAAGTGGAATAATGTAGGTATGCTCAGCCACACGAACAAGTTGACCATCTAATATAGCCAGCGTGAGTGGTAAGCGAATGGTGAACGTTGAACCAACACCTGGGGCAGACGACACTTCAACGGAACCACTCAAGGCTTCAATATTTCGTCTAACCACATCCATACCAACACCGCGACCCGACAAGTCGCTCACTTGGTCAGCCGTTGAAAAGCCGGGTAAGAAAATTAGTTCGTTAACTTCATTATCAGATAGATCGTCTGCTTCTGATATCAAACCATTTTTAATGGCTTTTTCGCGAATTTTGGTGGTATTGAGGCCTTGTCCGTCATCCATAATTTCAATGACAATATTACCACCTTGATGAAAGGCATTAAGCGTCACGGTACCAACCGGATTTTTACCGGCTGCAACACGTTTATCGACCGTTTCAAGGCCATGATCAAGCGAGTTTCTAACCAAATGAACCATCGGGTCAGAAATCTTCTCCATCACCGTTTTATCTAACTCAGTTTGCTCACCAAGTAGTTTTAGTTCGACTTGTTTGTCTAGTTTTTGCGAAATATCGCGGACTAAACGAGGAAAACGACTGAACACAAAACTAATAGGCAACATTCTGATACGCATAACACTTTCTTGTAAATCGCGGGTGTTATGTGCAAGTTGAGCAAGCCCCTCTTGCAACGATGCAATCGTGGCTTCAGTAATTTCTTGCTCACCTAATTGAGTCAACATAGCTTGCGTGATGACTAACTCACCAACCATGTTGATTAAGGAGTCAACTTTATCAATTCCAACACGGATTGAGGTGGATTCGGTGTTGGTTGTTGTTGATTTTACAGCAGAAACTTTCTTTACTTCGGCATCGGGCTTGGTGGCTGCTTTTTCATTTTTGTTGTCAGTCTCAACCTGCGTTGATGGCGCCGCGCTCACAGCGACTTCATCACCAAATAAACCGCCGCATAAGGTAATCGTAATATCGGCGTCATCCTCAACCCATTCGAAAATTTCTTCGATACAACTCTGGTCTTTTTCTGTGGTTAAGAAAAAACGCCACGACAAAAAGCAATCTTCGGGGGCGAGGTCGGTAATATCAGGAACAGCATCTTGAAACGCTTGAGTTTCTAAGTCACCTAACTCAGCTAATTCACTGATCATATACAGCGGTTCATTGCCGGTTTTAAATAAGTGATGATGTGGTTTAAAATCGATTTGGAAAGTATTAATACTGTTTTCGCTGAGTGGCTCCTGCACAGGCTCTGCCACTTTACTTGCCGCACGCATACCGAGTATTTCTTCGAATTTGATTCGCAGTTCATCCGCTTCGGTTAAGTCGGGTTGCTGCTCTGCTTGCAATGCTCTAAGTAAAGCTCGTAAACAATCCACTGATTTTAGTAATAAGTTTACATGTTCGGCCGTTAAATCTCGTGAACCTTCCCGAATTTGGTCTAACAGCGTTTCTAAAACATGGGTAAAATCAGCAACAGAATTAAAGCCAAATGTACCACTGCCCCCTTTAATAGAATGCGCGGCGCGAAAAATAGTGTTGATTGTTTCTGAGTCTTCTTCGCCCGGAACTAAGTTTAATAACTCAGCCTCCATAGCATCCAGTCCTTCAAAGCTTTCTTCGAAAAACACTTCATAAAATTGGCTTAGATCTATACTCATGCCCCGCTCCTATTGTTAGCGAATCACTTTTTTTAAAACCGCTAACAATTGCTCAGGATTAAATGGTTTAACAATCCATCCCGTTGCCCCCGCTGCTTTTCCTTCGGATTTTTTATCAAGGCCAGACTCGGTCGTTAGCATCAATAAAGGGGTAAATTTATAGTTTGGTAAACTACGTAATTCACGTATGAGCGTAATACCATCCATCACTGGCATATTCACATCGGATATAACGGCATCGAAACCTTGCTGTTTAGCTATGTTCAACGCCTCACTGCCATCTTTTGCTTCCGTGACTTCAAAGCCTGCTTTTTTTAGCGTAAAACCTACCATTTGTCGCATAGATGCAGAGTCATCAACAGCTAAAATTCTTTTCATAAAAACCTCTTAATTGGTATTCTCAAGTACAAGATAATGACTTAAGCCCAAACTATTTATTGCCTCTTGCAACGGCTTGCTTTCGCCTACCCAAATAATTTTGTGTTGGACTGAAAGCAAATGCTTTTGTAATGAACATAACAGCTGAATTGAGGCCGTATCGGCACGAGTCACCTCACTAATATCAAGGCAAATATCATCGTTTGCTGACAACTCTTGCAACAAATCTTGATGTAGTGATTCGACTTGAGTGATGGCTAATTCAGTAGGAAGCTTCAACATTACTGGCACTTTCCCTGCTTAAAACAATTCATAACAAAAGCTTAGACCGAGTTATTAAAATTGCCATTAATTGAATTAAAAAATTGTAAAATTTTTTAGTAGCTTACATGTTGAAATCAAAAAAGGGAGCAATCGCTCCCTCGAAAATAATCACACTTGTCTATACAGATACTTAGTGATAATAATCTGCAATTTTTTTAAACTCTTCTGTTAACGTACTGGCGTTAATAAGCGGAACATTGCCCTGTTTAAACTCGGGCTTGAAAATTGCGCGTACCGCGCCATCGGGGTCAACCATCACGACTGACGCACTGTGATCAACAGCATATTCTTGCTCATCACTGTCATTAATCGCGTAAATGAGCCCTAAATCTCTAACAAAGGGAAAGAGCTGTTTATGAGGGCCTGATACGGCTAAAAAATCAGGGTTAAAATAATCAATATAGGCTTTGCGTTTTGCGGTGGTATCTCGTTTTGGATCAACCGCTACAAACCACACTTGTACCGTGTAATCTTGGCTCAGCTGCTGTTGCACACTGGTCAATTTAGCCAACGTCATTGGGCAAATATCAGGGCAACTTGTGTAACCTAAAAAGACTAAATTCCAATGACCTTTGAAGCGACTATTATCGGCGGTGTCGCCATGCTGATCAATCAATGTAAATGACTTAACAGGCTTGGCTTGCTGATACACCAGCGCA
Source organism: Pseudoalteromonas sp. MBR-15 (assembly GCF_053628915.1). Lineage (NCBI taxonomy): Bacteria > Pseudomonadati > Pseudomonadota > Gammaproteobacteria > Alteromonadales > Pseudoalteromonadaceae > Pseudoalteromonas > Pseudoalteromonas sp. MBR-15. Next base: position 43,520 of record NZ_JBRJHH010000009.1, on the reverse strand, counting down.
TCCACATCGGGAAGTGATTTTTCGGGGCTACAGCCCGTTAAAAAAAACACCACTCCCAAACAAAGTGCCACTAAAAAACGCGTCATAAAAGCAACCATTTATCAATAAATAAGGCGATAAAGAGTAGCATTAAATGCACAATTGAAAAACGAAATAAGTCCATCGCGGTATCATCTTTCCCACCCAGTTTTAGCTTTAATGCTTTATAAACGAAAATGGCATTTAACGCACTTGCCGCCATTAAGTATATGCCCCCTGACATACCAATTAAATAAGGTAATACACACACCAATGCCAGTAAAACAGAGTAAGCGACCACACATGTTTTGCAAAATTCGATACCATGGGTAACGGGTAACATCGGAATTTTTGCGCGCTCATAGTCACTTTTACGCGCAATCGCTAACGCCCAGAAGTGAGGCGGAGTCCAGGTAAAAATAATCATAACAAGTAGCCAAGGCGCTGCCGCCATATGACCCGTTTCAGACACCCACCCTAATAAGGGTGGCATAGCACCGGCCAGCCCCCCTATAACAATATTTTGGGGTGTGGCACGCTTTAAAAAAGAAGTGTAAATAAATGCATAACCCACTAACGCAAAAAGTGTCAGTATCGCCGTTAAGGTGTTTGCCCAAATGATCAACATCATAAAGCCTGCAGTACCAATAGCAGCTGCAAAACTTAAAGCATGTTGCTTGCTCAAACGCCCCTTAGCGACAGGACGGTGGCGAGTGCGCGCCATCTTGCTATCAATTTCACTATCAACAACATGATTAATCACCGCAGCAGCGGCTGAAAGTAAACCTATACCCAACAAGCTTGCCAATTGAACAAAAAGACCTCGCCCCATATCAGGAGCAAGTGCTAAACCGACCCATGCGGTGAGAACAAGCATCGCAACGACTTTAAATTTGCTAATCGCAAGATAGTCTTTTAACAACGCATGACCATGAGAAAATATTGATTTTTCAGTACGTAATGTTAAGGCCATTATCGCCTCCTAAGTTCTTGCTTTTAAGTGGAAACATAGTCTAACCATTGTTAATAACAACATGGCTGCCATTAAGTTATGAGCAAGCGCTACGCTTAAAGGGAAATGCCAATGAACAACCGCAAGGCCTAAACAGATTTGACACAGTAAGGCTATTAACACGGTGACCGTGCAATGCTTTATTTTTCGAGAATAAGAGTGCGAATAGATACGCCACATAATGAGTGCCAATACAACACAGGTAACAAGGGCCCAAATACGGTGTAATAAGTGAATAGACATACGTGCCTGCTGCGATAAAACACCATATTCATAAGTACTGTGTTCAAGTGGCAGTTGAAAAACGCTCTTTAACGAGAAAGGTTGAGCATAACTGCACAATGGCAACCCATTGCAGTGCGGTGCCGCATAATTAGCCGCAAGCCACCCTCCTAAGGCAATCTGAAGTATCAGGACGACTAAGCCAATCAAGGCTAATCGGTAATATGGCCGAGCTCCTGCATCCCCACCCACAATGGGTTTTGTGGTTAGCCTCAAGTACAACAAGAACACTAAAGACAAAATACTGAATCCCCCAAGCAAATGCCCCATCACCACTAATGGTTGTAAGTTCATGGTAACGGTCCACATACCTAGCGCGGCTTGAAATACCACTAACAAAAGGAGCAGTAACGTTAACTTAACTGGGGTAGTTGGGTATTGGCGTTTTAACCAAGCCAAAACAAACAAAGCCAAAATAAATAACCCAAGCGCACCGGCAAAATAACGATGGATCATTTCTTTCCACGCTTTTGCCGCTTCAAACATCATATCTGGGTAGTTTTGTTCAACATGTAGTAATGCTGTTTCGTGCTTTGGCACCGTTAAAAAACCATAGCAACCGGGCCAGTCCGGGCAGCCTAAACCTGCATCACTGAGCCGTGTATAAGCCCCCAGTCCAACGACTAACACCGACATAAAACACGTAATTAAGACTAAATATTTATAATTTTTATACATCTTTTGCATCCTTACTGAGCTTTAACTTGAACGCGCATAATTAAGTAGTTTTTTTAGATCTTTCAGTAACCCTTTTTGAATTAATCTGTTTTGTTCTGGCTCATCAGTGTAAGGATAGTGCAGTACCACCAAGCCCATATGATCGACCAAATATAAATCTCCCGCTTTAAGCGCTGAGTTTTCATCTAATTGTCGCCAACTAGTGGCTATATCTTGCTGATTTGTAAGAACGGCAACATCAACCTTTTGCTGATTCTTACCCAAGGCAATATGAAGGTTGTCTAAGCTGGCTAACTGGGCTTCACAAACCGAGTGACAGCTTTTTGGGTAGTTAAGCGCAATCGTCCATGGTTTCGGATCGCCCTGCTGCCAATTTGCAAGCTTTACTTCTGTTTCTAACAGCTCCCCGTAATTACTTGAACCGCTGGGCAGCCAATCAAGTTTCAATGCTGTATACGCTAACGCCAGTGGCACAAAGCAACATAGAGCAAATAAACTAAGTGGATTAACTTTCATTACGTCTCCTTCTCATCGCAAAATAAGCTATAACAACACAGGCCGCACCAATGAGCAGCCACTGCACAGCGTAGGCATAATGCTTGTCTGGCCCCATCACCACACTTTCGTAATGAGGAGTCGCTATGTCATCAGCTGCAAGGCGGTAGGCTAAAAACGGTTGCAGAGGTTGCGCTAGTTGACGACTAAAAATGTCTAAATCAATTGCTTGAATACGCTTAGGCCAGCCAGCTTCAGCGCCAATTTCATCTGCTAGCGTAAAGCCTTGCAGCTGACCTTGTTTGAGTTGCACTGTGGTAGATATGTGTGAAGGTTGAGGCCAATTTACGGTGGGGAGTTGACTACGATCAATCGGTGCCTTCAACCAGCCGAAATTAACAATGACAGGCGCTATATCATCATTAATTTTTACAGCAGCAAGTAGGTCGTATCCTACTTGTCCTTGGTAAATCTGATTATCTAACAGCCAATAACGCTGCGTATTGATGAGCCCATTCAAAGTCAGCTTTAAACCTGTTTTATCAACCTGATTAGGTAATAATTGAAATGTCTGCCAGTCCATTACACCTTGCTGTTCTGACTGCTCAAGCTGGCTTAATTGCTGTTGTTTTTGCTCACCACGTTGATACTGCCACACACTCAGCCGTAAACACACCAGCACCGCAAGTGACACAACGCAAATTGCAATAATTGAGCTAAGCTTTTGTTTACGCCTTAAAATCAACTGCATCTAGGAAACCTAAAATGATAAAAATCATCATTACACTGTTATTGTTATATATCGTGTTTAATCTGTTTCGGGCACTATTTGTGATGATGTCTACTAAGCAACACTCGCGACCGATGTCTCACTATTTAGGTCGACGAGTGTTTTTCTCTGCCATGGTACTGATCATCATTATTGCGGCATTAAAGCTGGGCTTTATTCACACTAACCCATCGCCAATTCATAACGCTACAGCACGTACACAAATACAAATAAACACAACCACACCACGTCAACAAAGTGCCAGTACCAAGCCGCAGCTTGAAAGGCAAAATGCTTTTCACTGGTAAAGTGACCTTTAAAAATTCGCAGCAGTACCACAAATAAAATAATCGTCCCTAAGGTCACATGCATGCCGTGAAAGCCGGTCAGCAAAAAGAAGGTATTGCCATACACTCCCGCATCAAGGGTTAGACCCAAGTCTTGGTATGCATGCATATACTCATAAACTTGCAGAGCCAAAAACACCACACCAAGCAACACAGTGAGTGATAAGAACGTTTTGAGTGCCCCCCGCTTATTGTTTTCTATGGCAACATGCGCAAAGTGGATAGTGACCGATGAAGTTAATAGAATAAGGGTATTAATCAGCGGTAAGCCTTGCCAACCCATTGCTTGTGTTGTCTCTCCCGCAGGGGTTGTCAACAATGGCCATACGGCCTCAAATGAAGGCCAAAGTACCTCGTTGGTCATGGCATTATTCCCCGCACCACCTAACCAAGGTACCGAGATCATGCGGGCGTAAAATAATGCCCCAAAGAACGCCATAAAAAACATCACTTCAGAAAAAATAAACCAACTCATACCTTGTCTGAATGAGCGATCCATTTGTGCTGAATATAAGCCTTTGTGCGACTCTTCAATCACGTTTTTAAACCAACTAAAAACCATATATATGAGGATCGCAATACCAAGATATAAGACGAACTGACCACTGCTTCCTTCGCCGTTTACTTGCATTACAGTGAGGCCTGCGCCTACTGCAATTAAAAACATTGCGACAGCCCCAACAATTGGCCAAGGACTCTCGGCTGGCACATAATATTTTTCGTAATTTTGATTCATTTTGTTTGCTCCTAATTAGCAATTAGCTTGGCGGCTTAATCGTTCTTGGCCACAACTTGCCCGCTAATATCAAACACGGTGTACGACAATGTTAGCTCTTCCACGTCATCGGGTAGTTCAGTATCAACATAAAACAGTAAAGTGAATTCCACTTCTTCTCCTGCTTTTAACGGCTGTTGATCAAAACAAAAACAAGCAATTTTATGTAGATACTTTGCTGCTTTACCGGGTGAAACACTTGGGATAGCTTGCATTACCTTGTCAGTATTACTGGTATTTTTAGCACTAAACTTAACTTCTCGCATGGCGCCTGGCTGCACAGCGACGCTGTACTGCTCAGACTCCACTTTGAATGGGGCGCCACTTTGCGCATGAGTTGTAAAACTCACATCAACCTGACGTTCAGTATTTACATGCTCACTGACTTTGGCTTGTTCAAGTGAGGGTTTACCATTGAGGCCCGTAACATCACAAAACACGTCATAAAGCGGCACCAATGCGAAGGCAAATGCAAACATAGCTAAACATGCTAACAACAGCTTTTTAAGCAAAGGTGCGTGATTCATTACTTAATCTCCGGTGGCGTCTCAAAGGTGTGATACGGTGCTGGTGAGTCAACTTCCCACTCCAATCCTTCAGCGCCATCCCATACTTTAGCGGGGGCTTTTTCGCCGCCTCTGGCACACTTAAAGACCACTAAAACAAACAGCAGTTGCGATAAACCAAACGCAAACCCACCGATACTGATGATGGCATTGAAATCAGCAAATTGAAGTGCGTAATCTGGAATACGGCGGGGCATACCTGCAAGCCCCACAAAGTGCATTGGGAAAAACAGCACGTTAACGCTTACAAGCGATAACCAAAAGTGCCATTTAGCCAAGGTCTCGTTATACATATTGCCCGTCCACTTCGGCAGCCAATAATAGGCCCCAGCCATAATGGAGAACACAGCACCTGTAACTAATACATAATGGAAGTGGGCAACCACAAAGTAGGTGTCATGATACTGAAAATCGGCCGGTGTAATAGCAAGCATAAGCCCCGAAAAACCACCTAACGTAAATAACACAATAAAGGCGATTGCAAACATCATGGGTATTTCAAAGCTAATAGAGCCTCGCCACATTGTTGCCACCCAGTTAAACACTTTTACCCCAGTTGGCACCGAAATCAGCATCGTCGCGTACATAAAGAACAATTCGCCAGCAACCGGCATACCTGTCGTAAACATGTGGTGTGCCCAAACAATAAAGCTTAAGAGTGCTATTGATGAGGTTGCATACACCATGGACGCATAGCCGAATAATTTTTTGCGCGAAAAGGTCGGCACAATCGTTGAGATAATACCGAACGCCGGTAAGATCATAATGTAGACTTCAGGGTGACCAAAGAACCAGAAAATATGCTGGAACATCACCGGATCTCCGCCACCAGCAGCATCAAAAAAGCTGGTCGCAAAGTACTTATCGGTCAATACCATTGTCACGGCACCTGCCAGCACGGGCATAACAGCAATCAGTAAGAAAGCCGTGATCAGCCACGTCCATACAAATAGAGGCAGTTTCATCCATGTCATACCCGGCGCTCTAAGGTTTACAATTGTCACAATGACATTGATAGCGCCCATAATTGAGCTAATACCCATAATATGCACTGCAAACACAAACAGCGCGGTATTATCGTTACTGTAAGTCGTTGAAAGCGGTGCATAGAACGTCCAACCAAAAGCGGGACCACCACCGGGCATAAGCAGCGATGCCAATAAAATAAGGAAGGCAAAAGGTAAAATCCAAAAGCTCCAGTTGTTCATTCGTGGTAAGGCCATATCTGGCGCACCTATCATCATAGGTACCATCCAGTTTGCAAGCCCTGTAAAGGCGGGCATCACAGCCCCAAATACCATGATCAACCCATGTACTGTGGTCATTTGGTTAAAAAAGTGAGGATCAACCAATTGTAAACCTGGTTGGAATAATTCAGCACGGATCACCATAGCCATGGCGCCGCCAATTAAAAACATCGTCAACGAGAAGATCAGGTACAAACTACCGATGTCTTTATGGTTGGTTGTATATAACCAACGCTTGAAACCTTTCGCTGGATGATGGTGGTCGTGATGCGCATGCTCAGTGGCTTGCTCATTAATAACGTTACTCATTAGTTCGCCTCCGCTGCTGCATCAATTGCTGCTTGAATCTGACTCGGTTGAATGACATCACCGGTATTGTTACCCCACGCATTGCGTTTATAAGTGATGACTGCTGCAAGTTGTTTTATTGAAAGCTGTTTATCAAACGCTTGCATCGCTGTACCTGGCTTACCATGTAAAACAATATCAATATGATCGTTCACATCGCCCAACACGATTGGGCTGCCTTTTAAGGCTGGAAATACACCCGGCAATCCCATGCCAGTGGGCTGATGGCAGGCTGCGCAGCTGGCCATATAGACTTGCTCGCCTAAAACAACTAATTCATCTTTCGAAAGAGTTTGATCAAGTAATGCGGCATCTGCAGCAGCGGCTTGTTCTTTCGCTTGTTTTGCGTCTGCAAGCCAAGTCGCAAACTCATCTTCTGGCAATGCCTCAACAACCACCGGCATAAAACCATGGTCTTTACCACATAACTCTGCGCATTGACCTCGGTACATACCGGGCTCGTTAATGCGTGTCCATGCTTCATTAATAAAGCCGGGATTGGCATCTTTTTTCACGGCAAAATCAGGAACCCACCAAGAATGTATTACATCATCAGAGGTCATTAAAAAACGTACTTTTTTGTTGATTGGTAACACCAGAGGTTTGTCGACTTCGAGTAGGTAGTGCTCTGTTTTTTCGGCTTGATTATCTATTTGATCTTTCGGTGTCGCTAAAATCGAATAGAAAGCAATATCTTCTCCCATGTATTCATAGTGCCACTTCCACTGCGACCCTGTTACTTTGATTGTAATATCTGCTTTTGAAGCATCTTCCATGGCAATAAGCGTTTTGGTAGCAGGGATCGCCATAGCGATTAAGATCACAAATGGAATTGCAGTCCAAAGTATCTCGACCTTCGTGCTTTCATGGAATTGGGCAGGCTTTGCCCCTTTAGACTTACGATGATGTATCAAAGCCCAAAACATCACCGCAAATACGATGATGCCAATCACACAACAGATAATAAATATCGTCATATGTAATTCATAAACATTATTACTTATATCAGTGACACCTTTACGCATATTGAATTGGCTATTTGCCAAAGCAAGTTGCGGAAGTGCTACCAATATAAGCCACAAGGTGTAACGCAGTTTACCCATGTGACAGCTCCTTTTAATGCTATTGCAAGACGCAAAGCGAAAAGGCGTTACAGCTGGTGCCCATTCGTTTTTTTTATTGTTTAAATACCCAAACCAATCGATGGTTGATGTGTCATCTGCAAACAGCTTGGGTCTGTGTATCATCACGACGCAGTGAACGACACACTCATTGTTTAACCCCCTTACACATTTGTTGTGTGTCTTTTTCGTAAATAGGTGTTAATACAATGCACTTAACCAATTAGTTAAAAAATGAGCAATAAGCAAGTTTTTGTGGTAATAAATGTTTATTTTGGTGCAAAAATAACAACTATAATCAGCGCGTTAATTAATACTTAAGGCAAGTATAAAAACTTAAAAAGAAAGGAAAACTGCGCCGTATAAGGCTTTATGTAGAAAGTAAGGGTTAACAAATCTTAGGTAAACGGTCAAAAACAAACAACGCACCAAATTGAATCAATTTGGTGCGTTGTTTCAAAAAAGTTTAGCAAAGCAGATAAAGGAATTACTCTGCTTGTAACGATTAACGCGTAATATAAAAAGCTACATCCAATCAGCGTTGCGAATAACCCCAACCGCTAAGCCTTCAATATTAAATGACTCATGCTCTAAGTCCACTTCAATCGGGGCAAACTCTTCATTTTCAGCATGCAAAAATACTTTACGTCCTGCTTTTTCTAAGCGCTTTACAGTCACATCGTCATCGACACGTGCCACAACAACTTGGCCATTTTCTGCAACTTGCGTTTTGTGTACTGCCAGTAAGTCACCATCCATGATACCAATGTCTTTCATACTCATGCCGTTAACTCGCAATAAGAAGTCTGCAGCGGGTTTAAACAATGCAGGGTCAACCTGACAATGGCTTTCTACATGCTCTTGCGCCAAAATAGGTTCACCCGCGGCAACACGCCCAATCAGTGGTAAGCCAAGCTGTTCTGGCTCGTCTTCTTCGACTAATTGAATGCCTCGGCTTGCTCCAGGCTTCATTTTAATCATGCCTTTTTTTGCCAGTGCTTTTAGATGCTCTTCAGCGGCATTGGCACTTTTAAATCCCAATGTTTGCGCTATTTCAGCACGCGTAGGTGGCATACCAGTGTCTTTAATAAATACTTTAATAAGTTCTAAAATTTGCGATTGGCGTTTTGTTAATGGGCGCATACAACTGGTTTTCCATACAGTACATTTAACTGTGAGTATATACAGTTATCTGAAAATCGCAAATTTAAATTCCCCTTCCTCTCATGATAAAAAACAAGCATTGAACGGTGGGGATAGATACCATATTGTATACCGATATTTCACTTAAGAAGTTAGTTTGCGAAGGAAACACAATGAGCATTTGGTATCAACCATTCACCCTCGAATTATGTAAAGAACTCGAACAGGGTATTACTGGGCAAGGCACATTAATGAAAACAATGGGCATTGAAATAACCGAAATCGGCGACGATTATTTAGTGGCCACTATGCCCGCTATTCCAGAGCATCATAACCCTATGGGGATGGTCCATGGTGGTGCTAATGTTGTTTTAGCAGAGACTGTAGCAAGTTATGCAGCCAATTTTGTGGTCGACTTCACCGCATATTATGCTGTTGGCCAAGAAATAAATGCCAATCACATTAAAGCCTCTCGAAAAGGCCTCTTAACAGCCACGGCAAAGCCACTGCACTTAGGTAAGCGAACATCTGTATGGGAAATTAAAATAACGAATGCGGCAGGTGAACTATGCTGCGTATCACGAATGACCGCAGCGGTAGTCAAGCGTTAGTGATTAACGCTCAACAGGATAAATAGTAATTTCGAGCCCTGCGCCAATCGCTGAAATACGTAATAAGGTGTCTGCGTGCAGGGCTTGATTAAAACATTTAGGTGAGTCACCCGACTCAAACCCAATATCGAAAGTACGCTTTGAGCAAGACAACCATTGCTTTAATGCATTGCGTGAGCACGACTCTATAAGTTCACATAATTGGTTGATAGCTTTATCTGGTGTGCTGATATCAGCCGCGGCTTCAATACGTGCTAATTGACGGTATTCATCTTGGTCGTAATGTAAAACCATGGCGTTTTTCTTTAAATCAGCTACCAGCGCACTCATATCGTGTTTTGATTCAAGTTCCAGATCTACATTTAAAAATTGAATTTCCGACATACTCTCGTTTTTACCCTCTATTGATATCTCTGAAACTTTAACTCAGTTTTGTACATAAACCAAATTTAGAATACAGTAAATGCTGCAAGAGCGTTGAGTCGCTCTGTCTATACCGCTGCCCAATAAAAAAATAATAAGAGGTAATCAATGAATAAGCGCGTATTTAAATATGCCCGTAAAGGGCATAAGTGGCTGGGTTACTTACTCGCCATACAACTCTTTTTTTGGTTATTAGGGGGCTTAGTAATGAGCTCCATCCCCCTTCAAAAAGTACATGGTAAACATTTAGCCAATCGTAGCTTAGATAATCCATTTACCTTGCATGATTACCCCGCTTCTCTTGACCAAATAACCAAACAATTTCAGCAAATTGATAGCATTCAATACCGTCATTTTTTAACCACTCCCATCATCGAAGTGACGACTAATAAAGGCGTGTTTAACTTTGACGGTCAATCAGGTCGTGCTATGAGCACACCAACTAAAACTGAAATTATTGCCAATGCCAATGCACACTTACTCATCAAGGCGGATGTCGCGGGTGCGCAGTTACTAGAAAAAGGAGCGAGAGAAGTCGGTCACCGCTCCAATGTGTGGCAAGTGAGCTATAACGATTGGTTAAATACAACCGTTTATTTAGAAGGCGACTCCGGTAAAGTCATTACTGTTCGTAGCACCTTGTGGCGCATTTTTGACTTTTTCTGGATGCTGCATATCATGGATTATGATGAACGAGAAAATTTCAACAACCCATTACTAATTAGCTTTGCCGCAAGTAGCGTATTATTTTGTATTACGGGCATTATTTTATTACTACAAAATGTCCGTATCAGACGCCGTAAACCGATTACACGTGCTGATCAATCAAAATAGGGTTACCATCAGGGTCGGTGACAATAAAACTGGCATCACCGACCTTTTGTACCGCCAGCCCCTGTTGTTTAAAGTGCGCCTCTAGTTCATCATAAGCACTAAACTCACTTAAAGGTCTCGCACTTTGGTCCCAGCCAGGGTTAAAAGTCAGCATGGTTTTATCAAACATCCCCTGAAACAAACCTATTAAATGTTCACCGTTTTTCATAATCAACCAATTATGCTCTATCTCACCCGCAAACTGAGTAAACCCCAACTTCTCGTAAAATAGCTTTGAAGCATGGATATCTTGTACATTTAAACTCACAGAAAACGCACCTAACCGCATTGTTCAACTCCCATAGACTGTATTTATTAATGACTATAGTTTACTTTTGGCGCGTACTCTTTTTCTTTTCAGCTCTGCGTTTTACAATAGTGTTTCCAGTAGTTCACTTATGTGATGGATATGCGTTTACTTTTATCAGCAACTTTATGCCTGTTGTTATGCTTTACGGCGTCTGCAGAACAGTTTTCAAACTTTTCTAGCGCCAAAAAATACCTTATTAAAACCTTACCCGAAAACGCTAAAAGCTTATATTGCGGGTGTGATATTAAACGCCAAGGAAAAAAACTGGTGCCCGACCCGAGCGTCTGCGGGTACATACCACGTAACGAAATCACTCGCTCTGGTAAAGAAAATGCACGCGCGAAACGAATTGAATGGGAACATATAGTCCCTGCGTGGGAGTTTGGGCACCAATTACAATGTTGGCAAAATGGCGGGCGTAAAAACTGCCGAAAAGTCAGTGAAAAGTTTCGTAAAATGGAGGCTGACATCCATAATCTAGCCCCTGCAATTGGTGAAATAAATGCCGACCGCTCAAATTTTCGCTATGGAATGGTTGCAACGAGTAGCGCCAACTACGGCGCATGCCCTGTGAAAATAGATTTTAAACAGCGCGTATTCGAACCACCACTTTATGCAAGAAAACGTATAGCAGACACCTATTTTTATATGCAAAAAACCTATGACTTAAAAATATCAGATAAGCAACGCACCTTGTTTGAGTCATGGCAAAAACTCGAGATAGCCGAAATAAGCAATAGAAAAGCACTGTAAAATTTGTACACCTGTTTACAAAACTACAACCGTACTCTATTGCCTTGCCTCTTTCTTGTTGATACTTTTTAAACAATTATTTACAGGAAAGTAGACAAATGTTTAAAAATAACAAACTCGCAGTAGCAATCTTTTTTGCAGTGTCAGGCCTCTCTTTATCTGGCTGTGGTGGCGGAGGTTCATCAACGCCAACCAACCCAGATACAAGCACGCCTACACCACCCCCAACAAATTCTGGACCAACATGGACTGCTGGTACTTTTGCCTCATCGAGTGAATTTAAAGACCAATGTGCAATACCACGCACGGGCACTGATCCTTACAACAATAACCAACCATACCCAGATAAAGCAGGCTCTGAATTTACAGAGAAAATGTGGTTACGCTCTTGGAGCAATGAAACTTACCTTTGGTACGATGAAATTGAAGATAATAACCCAGATAACTTTAATTCAGTGGCCGCTTATTTTGCACAGTTAAAAACGTTCCAAGAAACAGACTCAGGTGCTAACAAAGATAACTTCCACTTTAGCGAACCGACCGAAGATTACTTTAAAGAGGCGCAATCAGGTGTCGTATCTGGCTACGGAATTAACTGGGCATTTATTAAGAATACTCCTCCGCGTGAGTTGCGCGTTGCTTATCTAGAAGATGATTCGCCAGCCGCTAAAGCAGGTTTACAGCGCGGCGATACTATTCTATCGGTTGACAATGTAAGCATTGATAGCAATACCGCCGCAGGCGTCGATACATTAAACGAAGTACTTTTTAGTCCAACAGCTGGCGAATCTCACAACTTTAAGTTGCGCAGCAATGATGGCACTGAAAAGTCGATTAATATCGTCGCCGGAAATATCACCCAAACGCCGGTGCAAAACGTTGGCACCATCACTACCGAAAAAGGTTTCAAAGTTGGCTACATGCAATTTAATAGCCATATTAGTATTGCTCAACAAGGACTTATTGATGCGGTCAATCAGTTTAAAGCCGACAATATTGATGAACTCGTAATCGACTTTAGGTATAACCGTGGCGGCTTGTTAGCGCTCTCATCGCAGCTTGCTTACATGGTCGCAGGCCCTGCTAATACTCAAGGTTACTATTACTATCAAACCATTAAAAACGACAAACAACCTGTTGAAAACCCATTTCCGTTCGTTGATATTGAAGTGGACTACTCAACTTTTGAGGTAACTAATAATACCCTGCCAGATCTTAACTTAGCAAAAGTCTATGTACTGAGCACTGAAAGCACTTGTTCTGCCTCAGAAGCTTTTATAAATGGCTTAAAAGGCATTGATGCTGAAGTTATTTTAATTGGTGGTAAAACCTGTGGTAAACCCTATGGCTTTACCCCAACGCATAACTGCGCCACGACGTATTACACCATTCAGTTTACCGGTGCCAACTTTAAAGGTTTTGGTGAATACGCCGATGGCTTAAACCCAACACCAACACCACAATTTGCAGCTGATGTGAAAGGCTGTGTCGTTGCTGATGACTTTGATCACTCTTTAGGCGACCAACAAGAAGGACTCCTCGCGGCCGCTCTTTATCATATTGAAAATGATAGCTGCCCTGTTGTGGCACAAGCATCAGCAACTAAACAGCTAAACTTTGCATCACAAGCAGAACAAGAGACTGGGTTATCGCTTTCACCAAATCGTCCTATTTACAGAGAAAACATGGATTTAACTCGTCCAGTTTCAGCGAAAGGAAAGAGCAATGAGTAAAAAACATGTGCTGGCTGTCGCTATGTTAACAAGCTTAGTGGCGTGTAAAAGTACCCAAGCCGAACAACCACAAAATGCCACACTAACGAGAGTCAACCCAGGTGTCATCACTCAGTTGCAACAAGCGATTCAGTCAGCCAAAGGTGGGAGCTTAGTAACGCTCGCTGATGATGTGTTTACAAAAAGCGCAGAACTATTGATTGATCACGGCACCAGTAAAGGTCCAGATGGAATGCCAATTATGGGGGCACATAGCATTCCATCTGAAAAGTTCATATTGCAAAAAGCCGCTGATCAATGCGTACTTTACTACCCTAAAAAAGAGTTGCGTATTCCACTGCCCAATGTGGAATGCGAAGTCAAATAGCAAAAAAGGCGCAGTATGTTACTGCGCCTTTCATTTTCTAGTGCTTCTGATGAATAGCGTTGCTATCCATGCAATTGTCAATAATTAACCCTTGTCAGATATCGCTATTATAGGCTTTGATGAGGACCAAACACTTCGTAATGAATACGCTCGGCTGCCACACCTAAATTAACTAGTTGCTGTTTAATCAAAGCCATAAAAGCAATGGGTCCACAGATATAAAACGCGCCATCGCTAAGCGGTAACTTTTCAGCCAGTAAAGCAACATCCATCAAACCAGTAAAATCTGCTCCGGCTCCTTCTTTAAACCATGTAAAACAACTCAGCCCTTGGTGTGTATTAACTTCTGACAGCAAATAATCTTTAAATGCATATTGCGCAGCGTTATCACAGGCATGTAAATAATGGATAGGCTGACTAGGTTGCTTGTCAAGTAAGCTTTGCAGCATGGCCAACAAGGGTGTTTGACCAACCCCTGCAGAAATGAATACCACAGGGCAGTTACTTTCACGTAAAACAAAATCACCCGCGGGTGGGTAGACCTCTATGTGCTCGCCCTCATCTAAACTATGTAAATAATTAGAAACCAGTCCTTCTCGCTTCACACTGATCCGATAGTTTTCACCGTTACTTTTTTGTGAGATAGAATACTGGCGAATTTGAGTATTCTCAGTCTTTTTAGGGTGGACTTTTATGCCTAAGTATTGACCAGGTAAGTGCGACACAACGGACTTTCCATCACAAGGAGTGAGGGTAAAGCTGGTAATAGAATCTGACTCAACGTGTTTTTTAGTGATCGTAAACAAACGAGTACCAAACCAGCCCCCTTTAGCTTGTTTAGTTTTTTGATATAGCGCCATTTCTTCTGTAATGCATACATCGGCAAGCAATGCATATGCTTCACGCCACGCATATTCAACCTCAGGGGTAAATTGCTCTGGCAATAACTCTTTTAGGGTCGCAATTAAATGCCCACCAACAATCGAGTAGTGTTCTGGCAAAATATGGTAACTCGTGTGTTTATGGTTAATACGTGCTAACGCACTTTTTAAGACCTCAAGATTATCAATATTTGCAGCATAAGCAGCTAACGCATTGAATAATGCAAATTGCTGATGCCCTGATTTTTGATGGGTCATATTAAAAATATTTTTTAGCTCAGGATTATAACTAAACATACGATCATAAAAGTACTCAGTAACCTGCGGACCTGCTTCTGCAAGCAGAGGCAGTGTACTTTTTACAACCTGGATCGTTTTTTCAGATAACATATTTTTTCCTATTTAAGAGTAGTTAACCTGGACGGCCATCAACACGACGTTTCAGTAAAATGGGCGCACAATGAAATAAAAATAAAATAAAACCCAGCACCCATAGCAATGCACTTAATTGCCACGCAAGGTGATGGTTTAAAATAGCGGGGAGCAGAGCACGGGCAATGGCAGCCCCTGCAATAAGCATAAAGGCGACATTCACGAGTGCAGGCACCTGTAAAGGACGACTTGTATGGCCATGTGATACACGCACCATCATGGCAAGAATCATTAAGCCAATCGTGCCAACAGTGACAAGATGCAACGCATCTTTAAAGAGTATGAGTGGGCTGTAAAAGCTAACAGCGATTAACGCTAAACCTATTGCCAGTGCCCAATAAGCAAAATGCAGAGACCACAATAAAGGCACTTTTAATACACCTGCATGCCACCACAAAATACTGCGATAAAAATGCAAGGTAGCTAGCCATGCGAATATCCAGCCAACACTCAATGTATTAAAAAATAACTGGCTTAAGAAATACCAAGCAATGGCAAATAACGAACTGAATAGCAGTAGCTTATCAAGCTTAGGGCTGCGCACTTGTTCAGTAATATTAAGACCGCGTGCGGTAAAAAAAGGCACAACACGCCCCGCAACAACCCCCACCAATAACACCATGAGTAAAACGGCGGTATCAACAATACTTAGCGCAAAGGAAAACTTTTGCAAAACGACCAAACTGAGGAAAATCATATTGCACGCGCATAGCATGGCGGTAATAAAAATGAACAAATAATTATGACGGCTTTTAGCCTGTAAGAGCATATCAGTCAAAATAGCAATACCAGCCAACCACCACACAAGCTGAAATCCCCCTACCAAGTAAAGGTTAAGTTGACTAATACCATTTACGTCAACAAAGAAACTGCCGCGTGCGATAACCCAAGTCACACTAAGTAAACACAATTTAATACCGCTAACACTTGGCACACCTGTCCACGTTTGCGCTGCGGTCAGTAAGAATCCCATAGCAACGACCCCTGCAAACCCAAATAGCATTTCATGGGCATGCCACAGCGTAACAGGCATTGTTAACTGCCAACTTGCATAGCCACTCAGAATTAGCAGCCAGTAGCTCATAGATAAAACAGCCAGAATACCTGCCCCTAAAAAGAAAGGTCTAAATGCTAATCCCCATACTGGCCATTTACTTAGCTGATAAACATGGATTTTTTTTGGCATTGGCTCTGTTAAATTAATGACTTTCATTGCAACCCTTATTTGCCCGAATTAGTCAGCCTATTGCACAGTTCACGCCAAAAATAAAAACCATTTATTTTCAATCAATTAAAAACAAATCATTGCCTTATGTGTCATAATGACTCACCATTATAAAAGACAAAAGAACACATTTAGGTCAATTTGACATGACAAGCCAAAAAAGCATCCTCGATATTGCATTGGCACTTGCCCACGTAAATCCAAACAAAAACGACTTCAGCGATCTACTAAGCTGTATAAGTGAATGGATACACTGTGATGCCGTTGCCCTACTTATTAAGCAGGGCGAAACGTTAAAACCCGTCGCCCAGCGCGGCTTGTCTCAAGACACTCTTGGCAGACGCTTTGAGATAAACGAGCACCCTCGTTTATTTGAAATTTGCAGAAGCACCCAACCGCTCAAGTTTGCTAAAGAGTGTGAGCTTCCTGACCCTTATGATGGTTTATTACAAAGTCGTGAGGGGGATTTTCCTGTACATGCATGCATGGGGCTGCCCCTTTACAGTCAACAGCAAGATTCACAATTACTGGCTGTTTTAACCTTTGATAGCCTCAACGAATATGCTTTTGATGATGTCCCCCATACTCAGCTCACACAGCTTATGCAATTAGTCGCAGCACATGTTGAAACCCTCCTTACAGTGCAACATTACCAGCAACATGCACAGCACAATCACCAACTAGCTCAGCAACTTAATCTTGAGGCTTTAACCCGAGAAGGTGTTGAAATAATTGGTAATAGCCACTGTATGCAAATACTAAAAAATGATATTCAATTAGTGGCTGCATCGGAGTTTAGCGTACTGATACAAGGCGATACTGGAGTCGGGAAAGAGCTTGTTGCACGTAATATTCATCTCAATTCGAAGCGACGAGAACAACCCTTAATCCACCTTAATTGTGCTTCGTTACCTGAGAATCTGGCAGAAAGTGAATTTTTTGGGCACAGCAAAGGCGCATTTACTGGCGCCCATTCAACTCGCCAAGGTAAATTTCAACTCGCTGATGGCGGAACACTTTTTCTTGATGAAATTGGTGAATTACCCTTAGCAATGCAAAGTAAGTTGTTGCGCGTACTGCAAAGTGGCGAAGTGCAAACCGTGGGTGAAGATCAAAGTCGTTACGTTGATGTACGCGTTATTGCAGCAACTAATCGCGACTTAAAACAAGAAGTTGCTGAAGGACGTTTTCGCGCAGATCTTTATCATAGGCTGCGCGTTTACCCACTTAACGTACCCGCACTAAAAGAGCGCGAAAATGATGTGATTCTTTTGGCTGGCTTTTTTGTTGAGCAAACTGCGCGCAAACTTGCTATAAAACAGCTAAAACTGGGTATCGATACGCAAATATTGCTACGCCAATATGATTGGCCTGGTAATGTGAGAGAGCTTGAACACGTGATAAGTAGAGCTGCTTTGAAAGCCAAACAACAACAATGGCAACAGAAAATCATCACCATTGAACCACAGCACTGTGATATAGAAAAACGTGCTACAAACACGCACACAACGACTCAGCTTATCAATACCAATACATCCTCGCTGTCATTAAAAGAAGCTACCGATGCGTTTAGTTATCAGATGATTATGCAGCAACTAGAACAGCACAACTTAAACTGGGCAGCCACTGCCCGCACGCTTAAAGTCGACAGGGCCAACCTTGTGAGGCTGGCCAAACGCTTGGGTATTAACGTAAAAAAGTCGCTCTAGTTTTTTAATTTTTTAAAATAGGCTTTTAGTAGCTGGCTAAACGCCTGTACTTTCGCGGTGCGGTGCACCAAGTGATGTGTTACCAACCAGAGGTCGGTCGGCCAAACGAGTTCTTTTGCAAGCACAGGCACTAAATCTGGGTATTGATCTGCGACCTCATGCTGTAAACCACCAATGCCCAGCCCCCTAACAATAGCACGCGTTGCTTCTGATGTTTCTGATACTCTAAGCTTGATTTGTGCGGGTGCTATGTGCTCATCAACCCAAGCAAAATAAGGCACTTTAGCGTTGTAACCAGCTACACCCGACACAAAACTATGCTGCTCTAACTGCTGTAAGGTTTTCGGCAAACCATATTTTTCAATGTAGCTTTTTGACGCATAAAACCCGGACGATAACTCAGCCAAATGCTGAGCAATATAATCTCCTTCATCAGGGCGAGGGCCTGCACGTACAGCAATATGAGCTTGACCATGGTCAAGACGTAATCGGTTTTGGTCAAGGATCACTTCAAGCCGTACTTGCGGGTGTAGGCTCTGAAACTGTTCGCATACTTCACTTAATACATCAATGAAACCACTGACCGTTGTCAGTAATAAACTGCCACGCAGTTGACTGTCGGCAGCAATAATATCGTTGTGTAGCTTTTCGAGCTCTGCATTAATCGCTTTCGCTGTCGCAAAGAGCTTTGCACCTATTTCTGTCACGGTGTAACCACGCGCATGGCGATGAAATAAACGTGCATCAAGATTCTCTTCTAAGTTATTAACCCTTCTGAGTACCGTGCTGTGATGAACACCCAAAGATTCTGCCGCGGCAGTTAATGTGCCTAGTCGTGCGACTTCATAAGCAACTTTTACATCTTGCCAATCATCAAATTGAATTGCCATAGCGCCCTCTTATGTGCATATATGCACATAAGTTTTGCGTTTATTTGGCTTTTCTGCAAGCTGTTTTTTGCTAAAGTTAAGGTATCAACCGTGAAGCTTAAAAGGAAGCCATCATGACAGCACCAAAAATCATTGCCCTCGCAGGCAGCTTACGTAAAGACAGCTTTAATCAAAAACTAATTAATGAAGCAGCACGCTTCGCCCTTGAAAGCGGTGCTGAAGTAGAAGTGCTTAAACTAAGCGATTTAGACTTACCACTATTCGATGAAGATATAGAAGCACAGGGTACACCTGCAGGTGCACAACGTTTAAAAGATAAACTACGTGCTGCCGACGGTATTTTATTAGCAAGCCCAGAATATAATGGCTCTATTACAGCACCTTTAAAGAATGCCATCGACTGGGCTTCGCGAACTGAGCAAGGTGCAGTGCCTGCATTTCGTAACAAAGTAACGGCACTGTTTGCGTCATCACCTGGTGGTTTAGGCGGCCTACGTGGTTTAAATCATGTACGCGATATTTTATCCGGCATCGGTAGCCTAGTATTAGCTGACCAACTTGCAGTGCCCGCTATCCACACGAAATTAGATGAACAAGGCCGCATTAACGATGCCGATACCGCCGAACAAGTTGCCAGCCTTGCACAGCAACTTGTCAGTGTCGCCAGTAAATTAAATAAGTAAGCGTTTAGCTCAACTTTGTCGCTGCTAATTTTGCAGCGATGAAGTCTTCATGAGTCACATACAGAAGACTCGCGACACGGCGAATAACTAATTCTTCATGTTTATCAAGTTCGCCATCAGCGTACGCTAAACGCCATAACAGCTCGATGATATCGATGCGCTGCTCGGCACTGCACTGAGCGTTAATTTGCTTAGAAAATTGGAAGTAATCAATCGCTTCATCTAAGTTTTTCGACGCACCTTCTACAAGCTCCAGCACTTCTTCGTCTGATAAAGAAAAGTATTTCTTTAAGGTGTTGTTCAGTGCCTGTTGCTCATCATCTTGTAACTCATTGTCAGCGCGCATCACCTCAATTAATAGTGCAGCAACAGCCGTTTTGAGGTCATGTTCGCTAATGTGAGATTGGCTGTTGTCCATTGCTGAAAAGAGCTGTTTTATTTTACTGAGCATCACATTGTCCCTTTTGGGTGTTAAACTACGTATAGATGTAACGTTACCTTAGTTTGACTATGGATGCTAATTCATGGTTCAACGATGCGATGAATTAACGCATTAATCACATGGAGTTAAGTGTTTATGAGTGGAGTTAGAAGTACACAAGCACTACTGTTCAGCGCGATGATATTGATTGCGGGGTGCAGTGCTGCCCAGGCCGCAAAAGGCGAAACCGAGAAACTCTACGACTTTGATGAGAAAGTCCATTACTATCAAACCAAATTGGCAGATGGTCGTTATCATCTTGAAATTCAATCTGATGATTACCCACATTTCAAAAATCAAAGCGTCTTTTTACTGCGTCATGCTAGCCGGTTATGTAAGGACAAACCTTTTATGTTAAGAGTGACTGATGGCGTACAAGAGTACGAGCGCTTTCCTACGAAACCACGTGCCTACCAGCCACCTTTAACCGTAGTATTGCAATGTGAAGACGACGCTAATTAACCAAAAGGCTGGATAATAAGTCGGTATCCAGCGGCTACTATTAACGCCAACTTCTTGAGTTTACTTGGAGCTAGTTAATCAGTGTAGCCCCACGGAGCGTTTGGAGGTGTAATCGGTTTTGTTAAGTCAAAGTCAACACGAAACTCACGACCCTCACGCACTAAACGGTAGGTGAATTGTTTTGGGTAAATATACATTTGCCACGTATTACCCATCGACTGCGGAATACCTTGGCTTGCAAACAACTCTTTTGAATATTGATCTGCAGGAAATGACTGAGCATTCACAAAGCCAGCATCGACAGTATGACCGCCATACATTGTAGACGCATCATCGCTGCCATCTTTATGGCGATGATCGTGCTTTAAACTCAAACCACTGCCTGTTTTAGTTATGATCCATGTACGCGACGCATCATCACCAACATGAAATGGTACTTGCAACTCACGCTCGTTACAGTGACGCACATGCATAATAAGCTTTTTACCCGCAAACGAGCTTGGCCCAGTGGCATTATCAACCGTAACTTTTCCCTCATACGCTTTGCCACAATGCGCTGCAATATTGTTAAAAAAGCCATCATGGCTCGGTATTGACACTAACGGCGCTGGGCGTGCAATTGCCACTGATGATGCTGTCACTAGCATTGAAGCCACTAAATATTTCATGGTGTGTTCCTTAAATAAAAAATACGTGTTTTAGATTAGCGATTTATACATGACAAAGAAAGCAATCACGATAAGTAATAAATAAAAACGCGGCTTACGCCGCGTTTAGGTTCCACATGTAATACACGTTTATTGCCAAGGTCTCGTGGCTGCAAGTTGCTTTTCAAAAGCATCTATTTGGCCGTTAAGCGTCTCGGTTACTCCGATAAAATCTAGGCCACTTAATAAACGTTCTTTAATGTCATGACGAATATCAAAATGAATGGTCTCAAATTTATCGCTACGAAGTTGCTGATTTTCTAAATCTACTTCGATATGAATATCATCATGCTGTTCACTCAGTACAAATAATCGCTCAAGTGTTTCTGCCGGTAATGCGATAGCAAGCATTTGGTTATTGCCGCAGTTATTAAAGAAAATATCTGCAAAGCTTTCCGCTAAAATGACTTCAAAACCATATTGCTTTAATGCCCATGGCGCATGCTCACGCGATGAACCACAACCAAAGTTGTCGCGAGTTAAAAGAATTTGCGCACCTTGGTAACAAGGGCGATTCAAAATAAACTCGGGGTTTGGCTCGCCATTATCTAAGTAACGCCAATCATAAAAAAGCGCCGCATCAAAGCCATCACGGCTGGTTGAAGTTAAAAACTGCTTTGGAATAATTTGGTCAGTATCTACATTGTTTTTATCTAACGGGGCCATTAAGCCACTAAAAAATACGCTCATTAGGCTTCTCCTCTGATATCAACAAAACGACCATGAATTGCAGCTGCCGCAGCCATTGCTGGGCTAACTAAGTGAGTGCGCCCACCGCGACCTTGGCGTCCTTCAAAGTTACGATTTGAGGTCGATGCACAGCGTTTACCTGCTTCTAATCGGTCATCATTCATGGCTAAGCACATTGAACACCCCGGCTCACGCCATTCAAACCCTGCTGCCTTAAAGATATCAGCAAGTCCTTCGTCTTCTGCTTGCTTTTTAACAAGGCCAGAGCCTGGAACAATCAATGCCTCTACACCGGCTGCAACTTGCTTACCTTCAACAATCTGTGCAGCGGCACGTAAGTCTTCAATACGACTATTTGTACATGAACCAATAAATACCGTATCAACCGTTGCTGAAGACAGCTTGTCACCCGCTTTTAAACCCATGTATTTAAGCGCACTGCGAATCGCATCGGCTTTAATTAAATCAGGCTCTTGGTCTGGGTCTGGAATACACTCATCTACGCCAATAACTTGTTCAGGGCTGGTGCCCCAAGTAATTTGCGGTTGAATGTCGGCTGCTTGTAATTCAACAACATGGTCAAACTGCGCGCCCTCGTCCGTTTTTAGTGTTTGCCAATAGGCAACTGCTGCGTCAAAGTCATCGCCTTTTGGTGCAAATGGGCGACCTTTTAAGTAATCATAGGTAGTTTGATCAGGTGCAATTAAACCGGCTTTTGCGCCCATTTCAATGCTCATGTTACACAGCGTCATGCGTGCTTCCATTGACAGTGCTTCAATGCCTTCACCACAAAATTCAGCTACATACCCAGTGCCACCCGCGGTCCCTAGCTTACCAATGACCGCCATAATTAGGTCTTTCGCTGTGACTGTTGGGCGTAAACGACCATTAATTTGAATTTTTAACGACTTGGCTTTTTTCTGCTGTAAGGTTTGGGTTGCTAATACGTGCTCGACCTCTGAGGTACCAATACCGTGCGCAAGTGCACCAAACGCACCATGGGTTGAAGTATGACTGTCACCACAAACAATGGTCGTACCCGGTAAGGTAATGCCCTGCTCAGGCCCCATTACATGCACAATACCTTGATTAATCGAATTTAAATCATAAAGTTGAATACCAAACTCTTTACAGTTTGCATCCAGTGCCATTAACTGGTTTTTAGACACTTCGCTTGCAGCATCTAACGAACGGCTTTTTGTTGATACGTTATGATCCATGGTTGCAAAGGTTTTTTCTGGGCAACGCACTTTGCGGTTTTTCTCACGCAGACCTGCAAACGCTTGTGGTGATGTTACTTCGTGAACTAAATGACGGTCGATATACAGTAAATCGGTTTGATCATTAATACTGGCGACCACATGGGCTTGCCAAATTTTATCATATAAGGTTTGGGCCACTTGCTATTCCCTCGTTTTAGCTGCACTGAATGACGAGTTCAGCGCAATCAATTTTAATTAAATACGTGCAACAATTGCTGCAGCAACATCACTGGTGGTATACCCTGCATTTGGATAGATGTCAGGCGTACCCACACCGGCTTCAACCGCCTCTGCCACCGCTTTTTCGATAGTCCGTGCCGCTTCATCTTGTCCAAGCGAGTAACGCAACATAAGTGCAGCACTTAAAATTTGCGCAATCGGGTTTGCCACCCCTTTTCCTGCAATATCGGGGGCAGAGCCACCCGCAGGTTCATACAAACCAAAGCCAGACTGGTTCAAACTCGCCGATGGTAATAAGCCCATAGAGCCTGTGATCATCGCGCATTCATCCGACAAAATATCGCCAAATAGGTTATCGCAAAGTAGTACATCAAATTGGCTTGGTTGCTTCACTAATTGCATCGCCGCATTATCAACATAAATGTAATCGAGGCTTACTTCTGGGTAATCTTTACTGACTTCGGTGACCACTTCTCGCCACAGTACACTTGACGCTAACACGTTGGCTTTATCAACCGATGTAACATGGTTACTACGTAGTTTTGCCGCTTCAAACGCAAAGCGAGCAATGCGTTCAATTTCTTTACGCGAATAGGTTTGCGTGTCGAATGCGGTCTCTTGTTCGCCTTCACCGCTGCGCCCTTTTTCACCAAAATAAATACCGCCCGTTAACTCACGTACACATAAAATATCAAAGCCTTGTGCGCTAATATCTGCACGAAGTGGTGAGGCTGCACTTAAGGCTGGTAGCAACTGTGCGGGGCGTAAATTACAAAACAAACCAAAATGCTTACGCAGTGGCAACAACGAAGCACGCTCAGGTTGCTCATTCGGTGGTAAGTTCTCCCATTTTGGGCCGCCTACAGAGCCAAATAAAATAGCATCAGCATTTTCACACGCAGTAAGTGTACTTTGCGGCAATGCTTGACCAAATTCATCAATCGCAGCGCCACCTATCGCATGGTGATGACGAGTCAATGTAAAACCAAACTTTTCACTTACAGCATCCAATACGGTTTCTGCTGCAGCCATTACTTCTGGACCAATGCCATCGCCTGCTAATACGGCGATGCTGTAATTAGATTGACTCATCCTGCTTTCCTTTGTTGTTTTAAATCAGACACTTTTTGTGCACGATAAATTAAGTTATACACACGGATCATGGCACGCACTGAGGCTTCAACGACATCTGCCGCAATGCCCGCACCGTGATAAGGGCGACCATCGTATTTAGCAATAATATTTACTTGGCCTAATGAACTTGCGCCTTGCCCTGTGGCTTCAAGGTTGTATTCAATCATCTCAACCGACATACCCGTTAAACGCTCAATTGCCAAAAACGAGGCTTCTACCGGGCCATTGCCCGTTGCAGCTTCTTGCTTAGATACACCGTCAATGGTCATGCCAATCGTAGAGCTGGCAACCGATTGCGAATTAGACGTTGAGTTAACAAACTCAAGTTGATACTTCTCGTCTTTATCTCTGATTTGATTGAAGTAAATCATCGCCTCTAAGTCATAGTCATACACAGTGCCTTTTTGGTCTGCTAATGCTAAAAAGCTCTCGTATAAGCTATCCATGTCGTAGTCAGACTTTTGATAACCTAACTCTTCTAAACGGTGCTCAATAACATGACGCCCTGAACGCGATGTCATGTTTAATTGATTACTGGGCACACCCACACTTTCTGGCGACATGATCTCGTAAGTATTCTGCGCTTTTAAAACGCCGTCTTGGTGAATACCCGAGCTGTGCGCAAACGCATTCTCACCAACAATGGCTTTGTTTGGCTGGACCGGCATATTACATATCTTCGCCACTTGACGAGAAGCGCGGTAAATTTCTTCACTGTGAATATCGGTATGCACTTTTAAGTGGTCTTCACGCATTTTCATGATCATCGCCACTTCTTCAAGCGAGCAGTTACCTGCACGCTCACCTATGCCGTTAATCGTACACTCAATTTGGCGAGCGCCCGCCTGCACCGCAGCAATTGAGTTCGCCACTGCTAAACCTAAATCGTTATGACAATGCACACTTAAGCGCGCCTTATCGATGTTGGGCACATTATTCATTAAGTGATGGATCATCGCCGCATACTCGTCTGGCGTTACATAGCCCACGGTATCAGGTAAGTTGATGGTCGATGCACCTGCATCAATGGCCTTTTCAACGATACGGCATAAATCCCAATGTGGTGTACGGCCAGCATCTTCACACGAAAATTCCACGTCATCAGTATAGTGACGAGCAAGCTTAATCGACTTTACAGCCATGGCGGTGGCGTCGTCTAAGCTCATTCGTAGTTTATGTTCAAGGTGTAATGGACTGGTTGCAATAAAGGTATGAATACGCCCTTGCTCTGCTGGGCGTAGCGCTTCACCACAGGCTTCAATGTCTTTTGCAACCGCACGCGCTAAACCACAAATAATTGGTCCTTTTACTTCGGTCGCAATACGCTGTACTGAGCGAAAATCTGCCGGGCTTGATACCGGAAAACCCACTTCCATTACATCCACGTTTAAGCGGCTAATGGTATGCGCAAGTTGAATTTTATCGTCTTCTGTTAGGCTCGCTTTAAGCGCTTGCTCACCATCACGTAACGTTGTGTCAAAAATCCAAACCTTATCTTTCATAAACTGTCCTCGTTCCCAATGACCCATTAGCGAGATAAAAAAAACCCCGCGCTTGCGGGGTTTTATAATGTTTTACAAATGCAAATACACTAAGCCCCGCCTACTCGCTTAAGCAGTAAGAGGTTCAGTTTTAATGTAATTAAACGTGTCATTTGCATCTTTATTTACTAAATGTGTGTTCAGTGAGCTGTATTTTTAACATTCAACAAACAGGCTTGCAAGCATAATTTTTCTAAAAAGTAGATTGAAAAGCGACAATAATAGAAATTTAAAATCCATTAAACCGCGCATTTTGAATAATAAATCCAAAACCCAAGTCGACAGCGTTTAATTTATCGTTTACAGCCGACTCCCGTGTTTAGATTAACTTTTAAGAATGATTGTTGTCTCGCACATACATTGTGGCGCCGCGAGCAATATAACGTAGTTGCCAAATTAGACGCTCTACTAACTCTTCTCGCTGCTGTCCTTCAATATCAAGTGCCTCAGCTCCGGCGTTAAATACTAAAGTCACCATGGCCTCCGCTTGAATATACGCATGGGTGGCATCGCATGGGGTTTCGCTTTCAAGGTAGTGAGCAAGTTCTAAGATAAAGTGTTTAATTTCACGCGCGACAGCAGCACGAAATGCCTTAGAAGTGCCAGAACGTTCACGCAGCAGCAACCTAAACTGATTACTCGAGTTATCGATAAACTCCATAAAAGTCACAATAGATGTCGTAATGACACTGCCACCACTGGCTATTCGCCTACGTGCTTGACGCATTAATTGACGCAGCGTTAAACCCGCTTCATCTACCATGGTTAAGCCAAGTTCGTTCATGTCTTTAAAGTGACGGTAAAACGAGGTAGGCGCAATACCGGCCTCACGGGCAACTTCACGCAAGCTTAAATTAGAAAAACTATGATCCGCACTCAATTGATTAAATGCTGCTTCGATTAGTGCTTGTCGTGTTTTTTGTTTCTGTTGCGCTCTAACACCCGACATGGAAACTCCCAGCGTGAATTTTTAATGATTTTTCGGTTAATGAGACAGTCTAATACTTGACGCGGAGAGTTTGAAACACTATTTTAGCGTACAAGTGTACGCTCAGATTTTGAAAGATGAAAAAACCACCTATTATTTGGACCAATGTCCTATTCTTTAGCCTTACTTTTTTGGCTGCCGTTACTTTAGTGCCATGGTATGGAATTACCTATGGATTTACCAGCGCACATTGGATTGCATTCGTTGCGTGTATGTTTTATGCGGGTATGTCGATTACCGCAGGGTATCATCGCCTGTGGGCACACAAGACTTACGATACTCATCCAGTGATTGAAGCCTTTTTTGCCCTTGGTGGTGCATTTGCACTGCAAAACAGCGCACTGCATTGGAGTAGTGATCACCGTATTCACCATGGTCAAGTCGACGACCCTGTCAAAGACCCTTACGCAGCTACCAACGGCTTTTGGTATAGCCATATAGGCTGGATGCTACGTGACTATCAAGGTGATGAGTATGGCAACTACAACAACTGCCGAGATTTACAGAAAAATAAAGTGGTAATGTGGCAACACCGCCATTACATGAAGTTAGTATTAGCCACTAATATTGGTATTCCACTTGCACTGGGTTTAATGCTGGGTGATGTGTGGGGCATGCTATTACTTGCGGGTCTGCTACGTTTGGTATTAAGCCAACACTTTACCTTTTTTATAAATTCAGTGGCGCACATTTGGGGCTCTCGTCCATACACAGAGAAAAATACTGCACGTGATAACGGTTTTTTAGCGTTATTCACTTATGGCGAAGGTTATCATAACTTCCACCATATTTTTGCCAGCGACTATCGTAACGGCATAAAATGGTATCACTATGACCCTACTAAGTGGATGATCCGCTCATTGGCCGCGATGGGTTTAGCCTCAAAGCTCAAACGTACACCTGTTGAACGTATTGAAAAAGCGAAAGCAGAAACCTTGATGAATAAAACCCAAGATAAGCTCGCAAAATTGCCTTTAGCCCAAGATAAGCTTACATTATTACAATCTGAGTACGAATTATTGCTGAAAAAGCTGCAACACTTTTGTGCCCTGCAAAAACGCGTGTTAGAAATCAAAAAAAATAAAATGATTAAACAATGCGAAAAATCAGCAGTAATGACACAATATCATGAGCTTGAAGCCGCTTGGGAAAACCAAAAGCAGGCTTGGCTTGCACTAAATGCGAGGTTATTAAAAGCCTCTTTTAGTTAACATAGGAGCGGCTGTGGCCAAACAAAACGTAAAGCAAAAAGATACGCCTTCGTATCAGTACGACGCGATTATCATAGGCACAGGTCCTGGCGGTGAAGGCACCGCCATGAACCTGTCTAAAAGTAACAAGAAAGTAGCTGTTATTGAGCGCCAAGAATCAGTAGGTGGCGGTTGCGTCCATTGGGGCACTATTCCTTCAAAAGCCTTACGCCACTCTGTTAGTCGTTACATTGAATACAAAGCGAACCCACTTTTTAATATCAGCGAGCGCCCTAACCGCCTCACTTTCCCTGATATTCTTCGCCATGCTAGTAATGTCATTTCGAAACAATCTAACCTACGCAGTAGCTTTTACGACCGTAATCGTATTCATATGTACCAAGGCGATGCTGAGTTTATTGATAAACACACAGTGAAAATTACTCACATCGACGGTTCATTTGAAACGTTAACTGCACAAACCATTGTTATCGCAACGGGTTCTCGCCCTTACAGGCCACCAGGCGTTGATTTTTCGCATCCACGAATTTACGACAGCGATACCATTTTAGGCCTTGAACACGACCCTCATCGCGTGCTTATTTATGGTGCAGGTGTGATTGGCTGTGAGTACGCCTCTATTTTTAAAGGCTTAGGCGCAAAAGTTGACTTAGTTAACACCCGTGATCGCTTACTAGCCTTTATGGATGCTGAGATTTCAGATGCACTGAGTTACCACTTTTGGAATAGCGGCATTGTTATTCGCCATAACGAAGAGTTTGATCGCATCGAAACCCGTGATGACTGTGTCGTGATGCATTTGAAGTCGGGCAAACGTGTCAAAGCAGACTGTATTTTGTTTGCTAACGGACGTACGGGTAATACCGACACTCTAAACCTCGATGCTGTGGGTTTAAAAGCCGATAGCCGTGGCCAGCTTAAAGTAAATGAAACATACCAAACAGAGGTTGATAACATTTATGCTGTAGGTGATGTTATTGGTTACCCAAGCCTTGCGAGTGCTGCCTTTGACCAAGGGCGTATTGCTGCTGATGCCATTGCATGTGGTAACTGCGAAGAAAAATTGATTATTGATATTCCTGCCGGTATTTATACGATTCCTGAAATGAGCTCAGTGGGTAAAACCGAACAAGAGCTTACCGCAGCTAAAATTCCATATGAAGTTGGCCGTGCACAGTTTAAGCATTTGGCACGCGCACAAATTGCCGGAACTGAGGTAGGTAGCTTAAAGATTTTATTCCATGTTGATACTAAAGAAGTGCTTGGTGTGCATTGCTTTGGTGAACGTGCGTCTGAAATTGTCCATATCGGGCAAGCAATTATGGAACAAAAGAACGGTGGTAACACCATCGATTACTTCGTAAATACAACCTTTAACTACCCAACCATGGCTGAGGCCTACCGAGTTGCTGCGTTAAATGGTTTAAATCGCTTATTTAAATAAGCGATTGAACGTATATAGAAAAGCCCGCATATTGCGGGCTTTTTTATAACTAGAGCGACTTACTTGTGATATTTAGCGCTTAACTCATGCACTGAGTTAATAAATATACCGGCATGTTCAGGGTCAACATCTGGGGTAATACCATGCCCTAAATTAAATACATGACCAGAACCTGTACCAAAGTCTTCTAAAATTGTGGCCACTTCTTGACGAATACGCTCTGGCGTACCGTGCAGCATTGATGGGTCCATATTACCTTGTAGTGCCACTTTATCACCAACACGACGCTTTGCATCACCAATATTGATTGTCCAATCAAGGCCTACTGCATCACAGCCTGTTGCTGCAATTGCTTCAATCCACTGACCACCATTTTTAGTAAATAGTGTTACCGGCACTTTACGACCGTCGTACTCGCGAATTAAGCCATCAACGATTTTATGCATATACTGTAGTGAGAATTCATTGTAATCACGCGGGCTTAACACTCCCCCCCATGAATCAAAAACCATCAATGATTGCGCACCTGCTTTCACTTGTGCGTTGAGGTAATCAATCACTGAATCAGCTAATTTATCGAGTAATAGGTGTAGTGTTTGCGGTTCTGCAAACGCCATTTTTTTGATTTTCCCGAATGTTTTGCTGCTTCCACCTTCAACCATGTATGTGGCAAGTGTCCAAGGTGAACCTGAGAAGCCAATCAGTGGCACTTCACCTTTGAGTTCACGACGAATGGTGCTTACCGCATTCATCACATAGCCTAATTCATCAGTTGGATCGATATTAGGAATCTTTTTAACATCCGCTAATGATGAAATTGGGCGCTCGAACTTAGGACCTTCGCCGGTTTCGAAATAAAGGCCTAATCCCATCGCATCTGGGATAGTTAAAATATCGCTGAATAGAATCGCAGCATCAAGCGGGTAACGACGTAATGGCTGTAAAGTCACTTCACAAGCAAGTTCGGCGTTTTTACATAAGCTCATAAAGTCGCCTGCTTGAGCACGTGTAGCACGGTATTCAGGTAAATAACGGCCTGCTTGGCGCATCATCCATACCGGTGTAACATCGACAGGTTGCTTTTGTAGTGCACGTAAATAACGGTCGTTTTTTAATTCGCTCATGCGTTTTAGATCCTAGAACTGAATGAAATTGCGCTGATTGTATCACCATATTGCGCCGCTCACTATGGATAGATAACCGACCCTAGACATAGATCATAGTTTTTAGCTACGCCACATAAAACCGCACAATTATTGAACGAAATTAAAATAATTTTAAAACTTTTTATTAATAAATTTGCAACATCGAAAAAAGCTTGGTATAACTTATCCCGCGTTAACAAAAACAATAATAAAAATTGTATAACAATAAGAACAAAAATCTTCCCATAACTATAAGAAAGCTTGTTTTAACAAGTCCGGAAAAAGAATTAAACCACCAATTTTGGTGGTTTTTTCTTTTCTTAATCAACAAGATACCCCCTCTACCTCATTAGATTGATAATCCAAAATAAACACTAGTAGTTTTTAATTATTTCCCATACACTGCTGTTAGAGCATAAAAGTCCAGCCTTAGACAACAGCGTAAAGAAGCAGAAAAACGCTGCTTAAATATGCGCCTCTAAGTTGGCTTTTAACAATCTGTTGCAATTAGACACTAAGAATTTAGTTGATCTTTGTGTCATATTTCCTTCTTATATAGGGAAGGAAAACCAACTCAGCGAGGAGATGAAATATGCTGACGCGTTTGGAAAAAGCTCAACAAAAGTGGGGAGGTAGCCATTCTGTCATCGATAAATGGCTTACAGAACGTCAAGAGCTACTTGTGTTGTTTTGCCGTATTGCGGGATTTTCACCGTATGAAAAGAAAGATCACGCCCTACCTGATCAACTGCAAATCCAAAACTTTTGTCAAATACTGATGGATTACCTGTCAGCGGGACATTTCGAAGTGTATGACGACATTGCCAAGGCCTGTGAAGAAAAAGGCCCAGAAAGCCAAAAGCTAGCCAATGCGCTCTACCCACAAATTTCTGAAACTACCGATGTTGCATTAGACTTTAACGACAAATACGCTGAAGTTGACTCAGATGACTTGCTCGACGAATTTGATAAAGATTTATCAGTGCTAGGTGAAGCACTTGAGCTGCGCTTTGAATTAGAAGATGAACTAATCGATAATCTCTATTCAAACCACACCAGCTAACACAGTAAGACGGCAGCAGAGAACACTTTCTCTGCTGGAAAGTCTTGTTATCTGCCTACCTTAATAGAATGTTATATTCCATTTCATAACAAAAATTTGAAATAATTATTTTAATGCGTTACTCATAGTAAAAAAATGAGGCGCACGATGAACAAACGTACTTTCTTAAAATCTCTTTCTGTTCTTGCAGCAGGTGCAAGTTTAGCAACCAGCCAACCACTGATTGGCGCATCACACACTGCAACTCCCACTTTAGTAAAACCAAAGCCATTAAAAAAAGGGGGAACCATTGGTCTGTGCAGCCCATCAGCGGCAACCGCTGAGCACGCTGACATCATACTCGCAAAAGGTGTAATAGAAGCACTCGGCTATAGAGCAAAGCTTGCCCCTAATATTTTAGCCCGACGCGGTCATTTAGCTGGCACAGATGCACAAAGAGCGAGTGACTTAAACAGCTTATTTGCCGACCCACATGTCGATGCGATTGTGTGCTTACGGGGTGGGTCGGGTGCGGCTCGCATCCTGCCACTTTTAGACTATGCAACAATTCGAAATAATCCGAAACCTCTTATGGGCTATTCTGATATCACGGCATTACATAATGCATTACTCGCTAAAGCCGGGCTTATTAGTTTTCATGGCCCTAATGCCACCAGCGATTGGAATCCATTTCATGTTGCGCAATTTAAAAACATGTTTGAACAACGTCAGTTAATGCGCTACCAAAATTTATCCAAAGCAGACGATGAACTAGTCAACAGCCAATACTTAACCCAAACCATCAATGCGGGTCAGGTCAGTGGCCGTTTAATCGGGGGGAATCTCACTGTACTCACAGCACTCGCAGGCTCTGACTACTTACCTGACTTTAATGGGGCTATTTTATTTTTAGAAGATATTGATGAAGCCCCTTATCGTATTGACCGTATGATGAGCACCCTTAAACTTATGGGCGCACTAGATAAAATAGCGGGGTTTGTATTTGGTGATTGTAATGACTGTAAGCCAGGTCGAGGCTATGGCTCATTAACCTTGGATGATATCTTTGCTGATTATATTAAGCCATTAGGCATTCCGGCTTATCGCGGTGCAATGATTGGTCATATTAAACGCCAGTTTATTTTACCGGTCGGTACGGTGGTGGCACTTGATGCCGATAAAGGCACGCTGCAAATGAAAGAAACAGCATTTAGCAGCTAAAAAAAGGGCCTACTTTAGGCCCTTTTCTCATTGAGTAAAAAATTACTCTGCAGCAGCTGCTTTTTCTTCGCTTTGAATTTCAAGTAGTTCTACTTCAAACACAAGCGTTGAGTTAGCAGGGATCTTACCTAGGTCGCGCTCACCGTAAGCAAGATCAGCTGGAATAGTGAACTTGTACTTAGAGCCAACAGGCATTAACTGTAAACCTTCAGTCCAACCTGGGATCACACGGTTAAGTGGGAAAGTCGTTGGCTCATTACGTGAATAAGAGCTATCGAACTCAGTTCCATCTAGTAAAGTACCTTTGTAGTGTACTTTTACCACGTCAGTTGCAACTGGCTTTTCGCCATCACCTTGTGAAATCACTTCGTACTGTAAACCAGACTCAGTTACTGTCACGCCTTCTTTCTTCGCGTTCTCAGCTAGGTATTTTTCGCCTTCAGCTTTGCTCTGTTCAGCTTCTACTTTTGCTTTTTCTTGTTGCTTAGTACGAATGCTTTGATCAAGCGCTGTTAACACTTCACGAATTTTTTCGTCGTCTAATTTTGCGTTACCTGCAAGTGCGTCTTCAAAACCACGCTTTAATAGCGCTTCATCTAATTCAACACCTAACTCTTTTTTGTCAGCTAAGTCTTGATTCAAGAAATTACCAACAGAGGCACCGATACCGTATGCTTGTTGTTGTGCTTCAGTCTCTAGTTTAACTTCAACTTGCTGTTCTTTTTTTGCTTCTTGATTACAAGCTGTAAGCGCTAAAACTGACGCTGCAATCAATGACAATTTAATCGTCTTTCTCATTTTATATCTCCGACACACTTTGCAGTTGTCAATTATTGTATTATTACTAGTTAAAGATTAACGACCTACATGGTAGGCTGCTTGTCTAATAACTAAACTTCATGCAAACGCATGATCAGTGATTAGAATAACAACCTAGGCCTTTAATGAGCCCTAGTCTAACCTCTCAATCACGAAGAGTTAAGGGGAAATACCCGTAATATGTCGATATTTCGTACTTTTTTGTATCTGCTAAGCCTAAGCTTAGTTGTTGCCTGCTCTGAGCAACATGAGCAATCCACTGCACGTTATGAACATGCGGCTAAAGGTGCGTTTGCATCTGCTATTTCGCATGATGGCAAATACAGCGTGATCTCATCTATACACCATGGGGTCGCGCTGTGGGATAATCAACAGCAGGTATTAAAATACCAATGGTTTCAACAACAAGCTCAAGATAGCCTCGTTCACACTGTGGCAATCTCTTACGACAATAGCCATGCTGTCACCGCAGAAAAGTCCACATTTGCTGTGTGGGACATTAACTCAGGTAAAAACACGGGCTACTATAAAATACACGCCTCAACAATTAGAGATATCGCGATTAGCAACCAAGGACGCAGCGTGTTATATGGCCGCGCCGACGGTGTAGTCGTTTACCTCGACTTAGAGACCGGAAGACGCATAGAGTTCCTTGGCCACCAAGAAAAAGTGAATGTTGTTGACCTTTCACCGAATGGTCATTACGCAATCAGTGGTTCTAATGACTATGTTGCCTACTTTTGGGATACCCGTACAGGGCAAGTTATACATCGCTTTAACCACCCGACTCGCGTTACTCAAGTCGCCCTCGATCCACAAGGCCGCTATGCATTTACAGCTGACAGTATGAAGCAAGCAAATGTATGGCAACTGACTACAGGTGATCTTGTTAGCAAACTGGCGTATATTGCGCGTCAGAAAATTTTTACCGCAGTGCGTTTTAACGATGAAGGCACCTTAATTGCAACCGGGTCACCCAATCGACTTGTTGAATTATGGCAGCTAGACTCAGGTAAAAAATTGCAAACGTGGCAAGTGGTTCCTCGTGAAGGAAGTCGCCCGAAATCGGCCGTGGTGTTAGATGTTGCGTTTACTGATAACAACCAAGCGTTATTAACCGAAAGCTCCAGCGGATTCGCTGAAAGTTTTAATGTAAGAGAATCAAATGAACACAATTGAACATCGTCTAATGGAACTTGAAGCAAAAGTCGCTTTTCAAGATGAAACAATTGAAATATTAAATGATGAGCTTAAAGCGCATCAGCAACAGCTTGCAAAAATGAAGCGCCAGACTGAATTGCTTGCAGAAAAAATTAAAGAAGCACAACAACCTTCTTTAATGTCGCAGATGCATGAGCCGCCTCCGCCACATTATTAATATTGAAAAATTTAGCCGGGTTAATCGCCCGGCTTAAACACCCCAATCACTTGTTCAAACTGGCGTGTTGAGGCTTGTACTGCTTTTTCTGGCTGAGTCATTTTATGGCCACACTGCACACATTCTACTTTCTCAACATCATGCTCTTTATAAAGCATCATCGTATCCATCGCATTACACTCTGGGCATGATGCCCCTGCGATAAAGCGTTTTTTTTGTCTCATACATGATCTCCGGTGCCATTTAGGCGGCTATTTTAGCCTAATAATTCTGTGTTTGATACGATTGCGAAGCCTAATACGATCCGTGTTATGATATGCGCAATTAAAACTGTGGTGTGCAAGTAAACTTTCATGATCCAAATTTCAGACATCGAGCTTCTTCGTGGTGGTAATGCCTTATTAAAAGGTGCCTCTGCAACCTTATTCCCTGAGCATAAAGTAGGCCTAGTCGGGGCTAATGGCTGTGGTAAATCCACATTGTTCGCGCTATTAAAGTCTGAATTACAACTCGATGCTGGTGAATGCAGTATTCCTAAAGACTGGTCCATTTCTTCTGTAAAACAAGAAACACCGGCTCTCGATATTAGTGCGCTTGATTACGTACTCCAAGGCCATCCTGACTATTACACACTCAGAATCGCACTACGCGAAGCCGAGCAAAATAATGATGGCGCGGCACAAGCAAAGGCACATATTGGGCTTGAAAATATCCAAGGTTACAGCATTGAAGCAAAAGCCGGTGAACTGCTACATGGTTTAGGTTTCTCCAATGAGCAAATTGACAACCCTGTGAGTGCCTTTTCGGGGGGGTGGCGTATGCGCTTAAACTTGGCACAAGCCCTTATTCGCGATGCCGATTTATTGCTTTTAGATGAGCCAACCAACCACTTAGACCTTGATGCTGTTTACTGGTTAGAGCGCTTTTTACGCGCCTATACTGGCACACTTGTGCTTATCTCACACGACCGTGAGTTTCTCGATGCGGTGGTTGATCAAATTTGGCATATCGACCAGCAAAAAATTAATATTTATAAAGGCAATTACTCGCAATTTGAACGCCAAAAAGCAGAACGCTTATTACAGCAACAGGCCATGTTCGAAAAGCAACAAGAACAAATTGCGCATCTTGAACAGTTTATTACTCGCTTTAAAGCCAAAGCAAGTAAAGCAAAACAAGCACAAAGCCGGGTAAAAGCACTGGAGCGTATGGAAAAGCTGGCGCCAGCACATGCTGATTCACCCTTCGATTTTGAGTTTGCTGAACCAACCGCACTACCGAACCCGCTCATGACACTTGACCAAGCCAAAGCGGGCTATGGCGATACCACCATTTTACACAGCATTAAGCTTAACCTCGTACCGGGCAGCCGTATTGCCTTGCTTGGTCGAAATGGCGCGGGTAAATCAACGCTAATAAAATTATTAGCTGGAGATCTCAAACCGCAAGCGGGCGAAGTGTTTCAGCATCAAGGATTAAATATTGGCTACTTTGCGCAGCACCAACTCGAATCGTTGGATCTAAGAGCCAGTGCCGTTACGCATTTACAACGTTTAAATCCGCAGGCAACAGAGCAATCACTGCGCGACTTTTTAGGGGGCTTTGCATTTTTTGGCGATAAAGCACTTGAGCCAGTTGCTCCATTTTCGGGTGGCGAAAAAGCACGTTTAGTACTGG
This sequence comes from Pseudoalteromonas sp. MBR-15, assembly GCF_053628915.1. Lineage (NCBI taxonomy): Bacteria > Pseudomonadati > Pseudomonadota > Gammaproteobacteria > Alteromonadales > Pseudoalteromonadaceae > Pseudoalteromonas > Pseudoalteromonas sp. MBR-15. The sequence goes on along the minus strand of NZ_JBRJHH010000009.1, from coordinate 6,447 downwards.
CTATGTTGGTGTATCAAAAGCCCAACTTACTGTTACTCGATGAGCCCACCAACCACCTTGATTTAGAAATGCGACATGCTCTTGTAATGGCTCTACAAGGTTTTGAAGGGGCAATGGTCACCGTATCGCACGATCGCCACATGTTAAAAAACACAGCCGATGAATATTACCTTGTTGATAACGGAGAAGTAACCCAGTTTGGCTATGACCTTGACGCGTACTACCAGTGGTTACTCAATGCGAACAAAGAAGCTGCAAAAACAACTGAAGACAGTGTACCGAAAGCGCATTCAAGCATCAATCGTAAAGAACAAAAGCGCTTAGAAGCCGAGTTTAGAAAATCAGTGCAACCACTTAAAAAGCAAATTGAAAAGCTCGAAAAGCAACTCGATAAACACTCAGCGGAATTAGCTGAAATCGAAGAGGCACTTGGCGACAACGCGCTTTATAACGATGACAACAAAGCAAAACTCAAAGAGTTACTCGCAAAACAAGCGACATTAACGCCAAAAGTAAATGACATCGAAGAGGAGCTACTGATGGCCCTTGAAGAGATGGAAGAAAAAGAACAAGCGTTTGCCGATGAACTTGCTTAACAGTGACGATTTTTGGCAATTTGCATGTCAGCTTTATAGTAAAGATGACATGCAAGCACGCCTGTTAGATTACCAAAACCAGCAAGGTAAAAACGTTAACCTGTGTCTGCTATTGCATTATTTAGATTCTCTTGGGCTTGCTTTAAAAAACTCTCAACTTAATCAGCTTGAATTATGTATTATTGAATTTGACGAGCAGGTATTAAAGCCTCTACGTAAGACTCGCGCCTACCTAAAAGCCAATCAAACCGAAATTGCTGACTACGCAGCTATTCGTATAGACCTACTCAACGCCGAGTTAAAACTCGAAAAGCAGCAACAAGGAATGTTGATAGATGCGGTAAATAAATTTAGATTAGTTACGTATCCGGAGCCGAATAATATTAGGTTGTATTTACTTGAACTGTAAATTGTAAGTAATTTGGGGCAAGCTTGTGTTTAGGGTGTAGTTAGGTCAATCATGACTAAAACCATTGCCCAAGGGGATTCATACCTGTAGGAGCCAGCTTTAACTGCGAATATATCTTTATCTGTCTCACCGTCTTTTCTTTGTAAAATTTTAAAGTAATTTATTCACTATGAGGTTAGAGGCGCTACGCTTTAGGGGGTAGTAAGTAAAAGCTATACAGCGCTTCTGTAGGGTCGTGCTTTAGCGCGTTAATCTCAATAGAGTAGTCATTGTCACCATAAGCGACGACTTACAGACTCAAACCTTAAGCCATTCCATCAGTGAGCTTCATTGGATTTCACTCTACCCAACAGAATTCATAAAGTTAAATTTAAAACCTCCAGCCAAGCACAACTGAAAAATCTTGTATATCATGCTGATATTTAATTGTTCCGCTATAGTCGTATTCTTTAGACTCTTTGATACCTAGCAACGAATATTCTACACCCAAGTAAAAGTGCTCTGTAAATAAATATTCTAAGCCAATTGCTGCGTATAAATCATTGCCACTTTCTTGATACTGGATATTGTCAGTCGGCACTAGTTTGGTAGGATTAGCATCTTTATATTCCCAATGAGCTACACCAAACCTTGCATTGATAGAAAAGTCTTTAAATATTTCTGACTTTCCTTTAATTCCAAAACGAATTGATTCTACTTCTAAAGGTACTCTTACTTGCATAGATTGTTTATAATCACTGGGGAAATGAGCCGGTATTGATATCGTATACTCATTTACTGATTCGCCATGCCTATGCTTTGCAATTTCAAACGCAAGATATTCATTGAATTCATAACCTAATCGAAAGCCAAAAGAATCTGAATTTAATGTAGAAGAGTAGCTATCACCTAAATCATGATCTTGATATGTATGAATTTTATTTTTAGCTTTGCCAATTAATATTTCAGAAACTACAGTAGCCTGAGTATAGGTAGGTAATAAGACTAAAACTCCCAACAAAATAATTTTTTTCACTTTATTATCTCTATTTTAATAAAATTGAACTCCCAAAAACAGGGCGCATTTTAGCGTAAGTTAATTGAAGATATACAATAGTAATACTCTTTTTCACAAGAAATTAAATATAAACCAACTTGCCATTACTAGCTTGGTCCTCACTAACTCCTTTTAATTTTTTGATCCAAATCAACTTCTAAATCGCCTTGTGTAGCTTCAGGAAAATAGCTTGATCTGGATCATATCACCCACCCCAAAGCCAGCCTATGATTAACCCATAGACATTAGGAGGCACAACCATGAACGTATTCTTTAGAGATTTTTTTAGCGACCCCGTCTTATTTATGTCATTTGGCATTTTGGCAGTTGTTATCGTTTTATGCCTTTTTTACGTCGGATATTTCATCAAGAAAGTTCACGACGCAGAAGTTCCTAAGTAAGAATTAAGCACGACGCACAAAGCCCCCATCCAATTTTATTGTTTAGGGGCTTTTTATTTGCAACAACACAAAATTGCCACCTGTTCTAAAAAAGCAAAAACTTGCTACAATGGGCGCTTGTTTTGTCTTGAAAGTGTCAACTATGTTACCTGAGTTTAAGCCTGCGTGGTGGATGCGCAATCGCCATTTGCAAACCATAATGCCGCGCTTCTTTCGTCCTTTTCATAATACACGCTACGACTTATCAACAATCGACACCCCAGATGGTGACTTTTTAGAACTTGCTTGGGCACAGCCACACAATGAACATGCTCCATTAGCCATTGTGTTACACGGCCTAGAGGGCAACATTAATAGCTTTTATGCCAAAGGCATGATGAAAAAGCTCAAGCAGCAAGGCTTTGCGGTAGTGCTCATGCACTTTCGTAATTGCTCACGCGAAGTTAATCGCCTTGCGCGTGCTTATCATAGTGGCGAGACCGAAGATTTACGCTTTTTTATCAACCACCTAAAAAACACATTTCCCTCACGTCCTCTTTTCGCTGTTGGCTTTTCGCTAGGCGGTAATGTGCTTGCTAAATATTTAGGTGAGCAAGGTAGCCAATCGAACTTACATGGTGCAGCCGTGGTATCGGCTCCTTTTGATTTATCGGCATCATGCGAAGTAATACGTAAAAGTTTAGGTAAAATTTATCAAAAGTATTTGCTTGATCGCATGAAAAAATCAATGCAAAGAAAGCTGCCACAAATAGAACAGCAAATTAGTCTTACCCCAGAAAAGTTAATGGCTATTGATGACTTATGGCAGTTCGATAACTTACTAACGGCTCCCTTGCATGGTTTTGCTGGCGCTGAAGATTACTATCAACAAGCAAGCGCCAAACCGTTTTTAAAAACGATCGCAACACCGACACTTATTGTGCACGCAAAAGATGACCCGATGCTATCAATTAAAGCCGTGCCCGATAGCACAGATGTCAGTGAACATGTTACTCTGCGTATCTCCGAAAAAGGCGGCCATGTTGGTTTTATTAGCGGTAATAATCCGTTTAAACCCGAGTACTGGCTTGAGCGTATAGTGCCTGAGTATTTTCAACAGTTAGTTAAAAAGAGCAGTGATGATCATTCCACACGAAAAACTTGATAAAGAGACACTTTACAATTTAATTGAAAGCTATGTATTACGTGAAGGCACTGACTATGGCGAGCAAGAGGTAAGTATTGAAAGTAAGGTGGCGCAGGTTACTCAGCAACTAAAAAAAGGTGACGCAATGGTGTTCTTTTCTGAACTACATGAATCTGTCACCATTATTTCAAAAGCCGAGTTTATCGCATTACAAGCCGACCCAGAGTATCAAGCGTCGTTTAACGACTAAACTTGTAACTTTTTCTACAACCCTTCACAATGGCTTTTTAACTTTAAAGAGCCATTAAGAATGAAAAAACTAAGCTCATTGGTTGCCGCTGTTTCGTTGGCCTTAATCAGCCAAGCTCATGCAAGTGAGACGACGGCATCAGATAAAGCCATCAAACTAACAAAAGACACGATTTTAATTGATACACACATTGATGTGCCTTACCGTATTCACGATAAATGGGCCGATGTAACTAAAGCGACTGATGACGGCGATTTTGACTATCCGCGTGCAGTGCAAGGCGGCCTAAACGCCCCTTTTATGTCAATTTACATTCCAGCTAACCTCGAGTTTGAAGGCAAAGGTAAAAGCTACCAACTTGCTAATCAGTTAATCGATAGCATGGAAGCCATTGTACAGCGTGCCCCAGATAAATTTGCAATGGCTGATTCAACAGCAGATATCAAAGCACACTTTAAACAAGGTAAAATGTCGTTGGCAATGGGGATGGAAAATGGTTCACCGATTGAAGGTGACATGAAAAACCTGAAGCATTTTTATGACCGTGGTGTGCGCTACATCACCCTTGCTCACTCGCAAAGCAATCACATTTCAGACTCTTCTTACGATATTCGCCGTAAATGGAAAGGCTTAAGCCCATTTGGTAAAGAGCTGGTCAAAGAGATGAACAACATCGGTATGCTTGTAGACGTATCGCATATTTCAGATGATGCGTTTTACCAAGTCATGGAAATTTCGAAAGTACCAGTGATTGCCTCTCACTCATCGCTGCGTAAATATACGCCAGGCTTTGAGCGTAATATGAATGACGATATGTTATTAGCACTCAAAAAGAATGGCGGTGTTATTCAAATCAACTTTGGTTCAAGCTTCGTAACCGCTCAAGCTGGTTCTTGGTATGATCAGCTAAAAACAGCAAAAGCAGACAAGAAGAAGGAAGGCACGAAGCTCAGCAAAGATTTTGACGCAGCTTATCGTGCTAAGAACCCATTCCCGTTTGCAAGCCTTGAGCAAGTACTTGACCATATCGACCACGTAGTCGCGCTAATAGGCATTGATTACGTCGGTATTGGCTCTGACTACGATGGTGTTGGTGACTCACTGCCTGTAGGCTTAAAGGACGTGTCTAGCTACCCTAACCTTGTACAAGGCCTCATAGATCGAGGCTATAGCGATAAAGATATTAAAAAGATCTTAAGTGGCAACATGCTTCGAGTTTGGCAACAAGCTGAAGAGTACGCGAAAGCGCATTAAACTAACCTCATTATCACCATCTTAAAAGCGCAGCTAATGCGCTTTTTTATTGATTGCAACATCGTTTATTGATTAAAAAAATAGCATGATTTAATCTGATGATTACACAGAAGTAATTAGGATGATGTGACATGGCTTCATGGCAAGGAAATGTTGCGCTTGTATTTGCAACCGCTGCATTAGGCATAACGTTATACAACCAGTTTGGGGCATCTAAGCCACTCAACAAACCGCAACCCGCAAAGTACGATTTTTCATCTGTAAGTGGTAGCGTTCCCCTTGAAGACAGGGAAAACCTCGTCGCATTGCATGGCTATATTCTAGACCTTGAAACTCGAATTAACGCACTAGAACAGAGTAGCCCTAAAATTGAGCCAACTTTAATTGCAGAACAAATCGATAAAGTCATCGAACAACGCGAAAAAGAACGTATTGCAGAAGCTACCAAAAGAAATCCATCGGTTAATTGGTTTAGAAACTTGCCTGATGATTATCGTCAGCGCATTAAGGCCGATCAACACTATGCAAGCAAATCAATTAACGACGCATTTTCTGCACTACTAAATATCAATAATAGCGATGACGACCGTTTGGCAGCCTATGGGCAACTTAAAATGACGTTAGGCATGCTCAGACGTGATCTAGATGAAAATCAACACACAGCCGTTGTCGACGCGATGCTCAATATCAGTGAGTATACAAGTGAACCAACCACACGAATTCATGCCATAGAGAATCTATCGCGACTCGATTCTGTTTCACCAAAACTAGCCGACTACTTTCAAAAGCTCTTGCAAAGCGACGATAACGACTATGTTCGTAGCGTGTCAGCCAGTGCCCTTGTGAGCCAATTTTATCGCGCTAATCAACTCGATAAAAAAGAGTTTGCTCTTGAGCTTGCACAGCGTATTCAAAGCTTAGAATCAAGTGGCGATAGTAAAGTAGCTGACATTATGACCGACAGCCTAAAACACCCACGGCTAAGAGAAGAATTAAACAAAGTGCTTGGAAATAGTGGTTAGTGGTTAGTAGCGAGTAGCGAGTAGCGAAAAGCGAAAAGCGAAAAGCGAAAAGCGAAAAGCGAAAAGCGAAAAGCGAAAAGCGAAAAGCGAAAAGCGAAAAGCGAAAAGCGAGAACAAAATAAAGCCACGTTAGCCTCAAGCAAACTTTTTGATGTTTAATCACACCAGTAAGTAACCCCCGCTCGGTAACTGACTTCTAATATCTACCTTCTAATATCTACCTTCTAATATCTACCTTCTAATATCTACCTTCTAATATCTATTTTCTCATCCATAAAAAAACCCGAGACTAAGCTCGGGTTTTTCTTGAATGCTTAATGCATCACTATAGTTGATTACTCAACGATAGTTGC